>JAUIGD010000414.1 GCA_030430255.1 Verrucomicrobiia bacterium | reverse complement strand
CAGCGCCGCAGGGCGACGGCTCGCCCATCGATCAGTTCCTCGATCGAGCCCTCGCTGGCTCGGGCATCGAACCGGCACCGGGGGCGGATCGCCGCACGCTGCTGCGGCGGGCGAGCTTCGTGCTCACCGGTTTGCCGCCGACCCGCGGGGAGCTCGACCGCTTCCTGGCCGACGGAGCCCCCGGCGCCTTCGCGAGGCAGGTCGACCGGCTGCTCGACTCGCCGCACTTCGGCGAGCGTTGGGCGCGGCATTGGATGGACTGGGTGCGCTACGCCGAGAGCCACGGCAGCGAAGGTGACCCCCGCATCCCGCACGCCTACCAATATCGCGACTACCTGATCCGCGCGCTCAACGCCGACGTGCCGTACGACCAGCTCGTCCGCGAACACCTCGCCGGCGACCTGATGGCGGAACCCCGCCTGAACCCGGAGCTCGGCCTCAACGAGTCCGCCATCGGCCCGGCGCACTTCCGCTTCGTCTTCCACGGCTTCGCCCCGACCGACGCGCTCGACGAACTGGTGCGGTTCACCGACAACCAGATCGATGTCGTCTCCAAAGCTTTTCTAGGCGTGACGGTCTCGTGCGCGAGGTGCCACGACCACAAGTTCGACGCCATCTCGCAGGCCGATTTCTATGCCCTCTACGGCATCTTCGCGAGCTGCCGCCCGGCGCTGGTCGGAGTGGACGCACCGGGGAAACTCGACCGGACGCGTGCCGAGATGGAAGAGATCAAAACCGAGCTGCGCCAGCAGCTGGCGTCGGCTTGGGAACGGGAGGCCGGGTCTGCGGCGGAGCGATTGCTCGCGCTCGGGGATGCGGCGCTGGAGCCAGCGCGGTCGGCCGCCCACCCGCTGCACCTGTGGCGCGAACTGCGCGGCTTGGAGGGGAATGCCCTCGCATCCGGTTGGCGCGGCAAGCAAGCCGAGGCCAGCGCCAGCGCCGGACGCCTCGCCGCGCGCTTCAGCACGGCGGCCGCGCGATGGGATCTCGCCGACGCCGCAGACAACGCCGGCTGGTTTCGCCACGGCGCGGGGGTGGGGGAGGCACCGGTCCCGGCCGGAGCCTTGCGCCTCGCTCGCGAGGGGGATGCCATCGTCGCCGCGGTCTTGCCGGGCGGGGCGTTTTCGGGGCTGCGCTCGTCGAAGCTCAACGGGGTGCTCGAATCGCCGCGGATCGAACTCGGTGAGGACTTGCGCCTGTGGGCCCGGGTCGCCGGGGGCAAGGCGCAGGCCCGCTACGTGGTGCAGAACTACCCGCGCAACGGGACGGTGTACCCGGTGCGCGGCGTGGATGCGGAGGCCTGGCATTGGATCGAGTTCGACCTGAGCTACTGGAGCGGCGACCACATCCACTTCGAACTCTCGACGGCGCGCGACTCGGCGGTGCTGGCCAAGGGCGACGAGCGCTCCTGGTTCGGCCTGCGCGAGTTTGCGGTTCAACCCAAGGACGGCGAGGCGCCGCGCGACGAGCTCGCCGAGAGCGTCGCTGCCGTCTTGTTGGAAGCCGAGCCGCCGGGCGGTGCGGGAGAGCTCGCAGCCCGCTACGCCGAGGCGCTCGCCGCGGCGGTGCGCCGCTGGGGGGGCGGCGCGGCGAGCGACGCTGACGCCCTGTGGGTGGACGCCGCCGTCCGCGGCGGCTTGCTGTCCAACGCGCGGGCGAGCCTGCCGGCGGCCGCGGCACTGCTCGACCGCTACCGCGAACTCGAAGGGGCGGTCCCGGTGCCGACGCGTGCACCGGGGATCGTCGAGGGCGAGGTCTTCGACCAGGCCCTGTTCGACCGTGGCGATCACAAGCGTCCCGGCGATCCGGTCCCGCGCCGATTCCTGGAGGCCTTCGGCGGCCGGGAATACGGGGCGGGGGACAGCGGCCGCCTGGCGCTCGCGGAGGACATCCTCACGAACAACCCGCTGGCGTCACGGGTGATCGTCAACCGGCTCTGGCACCACACCTTCGGGCGCGGCCTGGTGGCCACGGTGGACAATTTCGGTGCCCTCGGCGAGCAGCCGAGCCACCCGGAACTCCTCGATTACCTGGCGCGCGAGTTCGAGGCGGGCGGGTATTCGATCAAGGCGATGCTGCGCCGCTTCGTGCTCACCGAGGCCTTCCGGCGCGGGTCGGGCACCTCGGCCCGCGATCCGGACAACCGGCTGCTCGCCCACTATCCCGTCCGGCGCCTCGAGGCCGAAGCCATCCGCGATTCGCTGCTGATGGCGGCGGGCCGTCTCGACCGCACGATGTACGGCCCTTCCGTCTCTGGTGAGAGCGCGCGGCGCAGCGTCTATGTCCATGTGATCCGCAACCGGCTCGACCCGCTGTTGCGGAACTTCGACGCCCCGGAGCCGCTGAGCACCCGCGGCCGCCGCGATAGCACCAACGTGCCGGCACAGTCGCTGGAGATGATGAACTCGCCGTTCATCAATGGCATCGCCGCCGATCTCGCGCGGCGGGCCGGGGGCGATCCGGAACAGCGCGTGGCCGGACTCTTCGAGTTCGCGTTCGGCGCCCCGCCGAGCGGGGCACAACTCGCCGCCTGCCTCGACTTCGTCTCCGAAGCGGAGGCCTCATCGCAGCGTGCGCGCAGCGCCAGCGAGGAGCTCGCCCGTTCGCTCGCGCAGAAACGGGAGGAGCTCGATGGGCTCGTCAGCCCGGTGCGAGAGCGGCTGTTGGCGCAGGCGGGCGCCTCCGCGGCGGAAGCCCCGGCCATTGAGCCCGCCGCGCTGTGGGAGTTCGACGGCGATGCCCGAGATGCGGTCGGCAGCGCCCATGCCGAGCTGCGCGGGGGGGCGTCGATCCGCGACGGGGCGCTCGTCCTCGACGGGCGCGGCCATGCGGTCTCGGCGCCGCTGGGCCGCGAGCTGCGCGCCAAGACCCTGGCGGTCTGGGTGCAGTTGAGCGATCTCGACCAACGCGGCGGCGGCGCCATTTCCGTGCAGACCCCGAACGGCGCGACCTTCGATTCCGTGGTCTTCGCCGAGCAGAGCGAACGGCGTTGGATGGCCGGCAGCAACCACTTTGCCCGCACCCGGCCCTTCGCCGATGCCGAGGCGGAATCGACCTCCGGTAGCGCCGTGATGGTGGCCATCAGCTACACGGAGGATGGCGTCGTCACCGGCTACCGGAATGCCATCCCCTACGGCGCCGCTTACCAGGTCGAGCCCATGCCGTTCGCCGCCGATTCCGTGGTCTCGTTCGGCGTCCGCCACCTGCCCGCCAACCCGGGCAGGATGCTGCGCGGCCGCATCGAACGTGCGGCGTTGTTCGACCGTGCACTCGGCGCCGAAGAGATCGCCGCCCTCGCGGGGGGCGTCCCGTTCGTGAGCGAGGCGGAGGTCGTCGCGGCGCTCGATGCCGACGCCCGCACCCGGCGGCAGGCGCTCCGCGAAGGGATCGAGCTCGACGAGGCGGAACTCGCCGCGCTCGACGAGACCTCGCGGGCGGGCGATCCTTGGAAGGAGCTGGCCCATTCGATCCTGAACCTCAAAGAGTTTCTCTACCTGCGATGACCCCGCCTCCACCGACCTCCAGCCTCCCGCGCCGCCACTTCCTGCAATCGCTTTCGGCCGGTTTCGGCTGGGCCGCCCTCCACGGCATGATGGCGGCGGAGTCCCGCGCCGCCCGCCCCGCCAAGCCTCGCGACTTCATCCCGCGCGCCAAGAGCGTCATCTTCTGCTACATGTCGGGCGGGGTGTCGCACGTCGATTCCTTCGACCCGAAACCGAAGCTGCGCGAGCTGCACGGCAAGCCGATGCCCGTGACGGTGCAGCGCACGCAGTTCAACAACAACGGCAACGTCATGGGCTCGCCCTTCGAGTTCCGCCGCTGCGGCCGGAGCGGTATCGAGGTGAGTTCGATGTTCCCACAGGTCGGCGGGATGGCCGACGAACTGGCGGTGGTGCGGTCGATGACCACGCCGGTCAACGAGCACGCGCAGGGGAACTTCGTCATGCATACCGGCTTCCCCTTCCTCGGCTACCCCAGCGCCGGTGCCTGGGTCAGCTACGGGCTCGGCAGCGCCAACCGCAACCTGCCGAGCTACGTCGTGCTGCAGAGCGGCAAGGCGGTCGTGCCCCACGGCGGCGTCGGGCTGTTCTCCGCCGGCTTCCTGCCGGCGCAGCACGGCGGGTCGATCCTGCAGGCGGACAAGGAGGAGGCGGTGCGCAACGTCCGCGCGCGCGAAGCTTCCGCCCGGCAGCGGCGGCGCCTCGACTTCACCGCCGCGCTCGACGCCGATTTCGTCGGCGGCATCGACGGCGGCGCGCCGCAGGTGGAGGCGGCGATCCAGAACTACGAGACGGCGTTCCGCATGCAGAGCGCCGTGCCCGAACTCTGCGACCTGCGCGGGGAATCTGAGGCGACGCGGCGACTCTACGGGATCGATGACGCCGACCCCGAGCGCGGCGCCTATGCGCGGCAGTGCCTGCTCGCGCGGCGCCTGGTCGAGCGCGGCGTGCGTTTCGTCGAACTGTCCTGCCTCACCAAGGGCATCGGCGCCGGCGGGGCGGCGAACCCTTGGGATCAACATGGCGACCTTGAGCGCGGCCACGGCGCCATGGCCTATCAAGTCGATGCCCCCATCGCCGCGCTGCTGAAGGACCTCAAAGCGCGCGGCCTGTTGGAGGAGACCCTCGTCGTGTGGGCGGGTGAATTCGGGCGCACCCCGTTTTCGCAAGGCAGCAACGGCCGCGATCACAACCCCTACGGCTTCAGCATCTGGTTGGCCGGCGGCGGGGTGAAAGGCGGCACGGTCTATGGCGCCACCGACGAGCTCGGTTACCATGCCGTCCGCGACAAGTGCTCCGTGTACGATCTCTGGGCGACCGTCCTGTATCTGATGGGCATGGATCACGAGCAGCTCACCTACCTCTACGCCGGCCGCAACGTGCGCCTGACGGACGTGCACGGCGACGTGCTGCACCCGATCCTCGCCTGAACGCCACGCCCGGACGCCCTCCGCCACAGCGAGGTCACTCCGCAGGCCGGAGCCCGGTGGTCGGCCCGGGGGGCGCTGAGGTCATCGCATAGCGGAGGGCTCCGGAGACGCGGACCGCGGTGCGAGGCCCTTCGCGTTGCTCAGGGCAACCGTTCCGCGATGTTGAGGGCGGTGTGTGGGATGAATGACCACCAGTCCTTGCGAGGAATTGCTGTGTCAGCCTGACGAGCGAAGCGACGGAAGGATCCCGCGCTGAAGCCGGCGCACCGTGCCTCCGGGACGCCCCGGATGGCCTGCCGGGTGCGGAGCGGGCGGGCGAGGAGACGCCTCCCGGTCGACGCCCCACCGTAACCTAGCTCGATATTCGCGATTCCCCCTTCGCCCCCGATCGGCTAGGCTGAAAGGAAATCCCCCTTGCCATGCGCTGTCTCCGCCTCGTTCCGCACTGCCGTCTCACCATCGCATCCCTGTCTGTCGGCGCCGCATCCGCCA
>JAUIGD010000413.1 GCA_030430255.1 Verrucomicrobiia bacterium | reverse complement strand
GCGAGGGTGAGCTGGCCGCCGTCGATGGCGCCGAATTCGCCGTCGAAGGTCCATTCGCCGGCGCGGTCAGACCGGGCGCGGCCGGTCAGGCGGTCGGGGGTGAAAAACAACGCATCCTGCTCGGTGTTCCTGGCGCGAACGAGGATCGGGGTGGTGAGCGGGAAACGGTTCAGGCTGAGCCCCGGCTCGTGGCGCACCTGACGCAGCGGCACCCCGCTCACGGTTCCCCCGGTGATGGAGAAGGCGACCGATTGTCCTTCGGGTGCGATGTGGATCGCGCGACGGTCGGGGCCGAAGAAGGCGTCGCCGTCGTCGGCGACGAACAAGCTCGGGGGGAAGCCTTGCTCGGGGCGGGTATTCTCCCACACGGCGCGCACGGGGGAGCCGTCGCGGCTGCGCTCGAGGTTCAGTTCGGCGCCTGCGGTGCGGAGCGTGAAGCGTTCGCCCCGAGGGGTCTCCGCCCTGGAGAAAAAGGGGGTCGCGGATCCGGGCTCGGTCTGGGGCCCCCGCTGGCGATCCGGGCTCGCCTCCGCTTGGGCGGCCCACTCGCCGGCGAGCGGGTGGGTGGGGGCTGCTGCGGCGATCTCGGCGAGTCGACCGTAGCGGCGCCGTTCGCGATTGCGGGCGGTGCGGTGCGCCTCGAACAGCTGCGAGGGCGCCGCGCCGTCGGCGTCGAGCACCCAGTCTTTCGTGGCGTCGAGCGGCAGCGCCTCGAAGTAGTGGGCGAGCCAGGAGCCAAACGTGTCGCGGGAGCCCGGGTGCCGCCCGGGCGGGTGGTCGGCGATCAACGCGGCGGCCGCGGTGGGGTCGTAGAGGGCGATGCCGAAGCGGCGGGCCGCGATCGTTCCGGGCGCGGTCTCGATCGCCCAGGACAGTTCGAGGGTCGGCGGCGCCGAACCCTCGGTCGGGCTCAGGGCGCGGGCGCGGATCGGCGGCGCCGTCCAGGCCGCACGGTCGAGGGCGAAGAGCGCGAAGTCACCGGCATCGGGGCCGGTCGCGGTCAGGTGGGCGGCGGCGGTGTGGTGGCCGCCGACGCGGCGGGCAGAGGCCGCGTGATCGAGGCTGAACCCAGCCAAGGGCCAGCGGACGGCGACGCCGTCGCCCGGATGGAGGCCGGAGATCGCCTCGGCGACCTCGATGAAGGGGGTGTCGCGGGCCACGCGCACCGCTGCGGTGTAGCGGCCCCCGGCGTCGAACTCGTAGCGGAGCGTGTATTCGGTGAACATCGGCCCCCTGGCGGTGCGGTGGATGGAGGCGGATTCGAGTTTTCGGCTACCCGTCTGCAGCGAGGTGGCGCCGATGGGCGCCGCCGCTGCACCGCGGAGTTCGAGCGCCGCGATCGGCCCCGGCGCGGTATTGCCTTCCTCGTCAGGAGCGGGAGCGATGGGGAGGCTGAGCTCTTGGTCGCCCGCCAGCAGATGGGCGCCCGTTTCCGACGTCCAGCCGAAGATCCCGGGCTTGCCCGAGCCCGGCCCGCCGCCCGAGCGGGAGAGGGTCCAGCGTTGAGGAGCCCCCCCTTCCGCGAGCAGATGGAGCTTCGCAAACGCGAGCCCGCCGTCTTCGCCGAGCGGGCGCGTATCGGACAGCTGGAAGGCGACCCCCCGCCCCTCGCGGTCGGTCAACCGCAGTTGCTCCGGCCGGGTCGCTTCGTCGAAAAATACCGGATAGCTCACCATCGAGCGCGGAGGGCGGTGGAGGGCGGGACCGCTGGCGGCGGGAATCTCGATGCTCAGGGTCGCGTCGTCCCCGGCGGGCAAGGTTTTGGAGAAAGGATTGTCCGTCGGACCACCGCGTGCGGTGGCGGAGGCGAAGGCGAGGAGGGCGAGCGCGGTACGACGCGTGGAGGTCTTCATCGGCAGCAGTGGATACTATATCACGGATTCGGATTGAGAACGTCTAGCAATTGTGATAATTTAGCTCTTCGTGCGTTGCCGTCATGCGTGAAGTTGCAGCGCTGCGATGTTTCCCCCCTATGAAGAACACCATTAAGAAAAAAGCCACAGTGGCGAGGAGGAGAGGCGCTGAGGCAGCATCGGTCCCCGCCGCGGGGAGCGTCACCCAGATCCGGGACATCCTGTTCGGTGAACAGATGACGGATTACGAGGGGCGGTTCGCCGAACTGGAGGCCAACCTCGAACAGAAATTCTCCGAGCTGAAGGCCTCCCTGGAGGCGAGCGTCTCGGAGTTGCGGACGCTCCTGGATTCGGAGAAGCAGGGGATCAACGACCGCAACGTGTCGCGGGAGATGCTGGCCGACCAACTGACGGCCATCGCCGGGGCGATCCGGCAGGCGAAATAGCGGGGCGGGGCGACCCGCGCTTGCCGCGTTCGGCAATCGGCGCGAGAGGTCTGGCGCACGTCATGGAGAGGGGCGGGCGATCGCCGCGCTATGCTCAAGAAGAAAGTTTGCCTCGTCGGCTCCTTCGGGGTCGGCAAGACATCGCTGGTCTCACGCTTCGTCGAGGGCGTGTTCAGCGACCGCTACCTGTCGACGATCGGGGTGAAGATCGACCGCAAGGTGGTCGGGACGCCTGCCGGCGAGGTGGCGCTGATCCTCTGGGACATGGCGGGTGAAGAGCGGTTCGAACACCTCCAAACGAGTTACCTGCGTGGCGCCGCCGGGGTGATCTACGTGGCCGACGGCACGCGGCGGGAGACGCTCGACCACGCCGTGGAGTTCGCGGGGAGGACGGCGCCGCTGCTTCCCGGCGCGCCGGGGGTGCTGCTGCTCAACAAGAGCGACCTCGCGGAAGAGTGGGAGCTGGGGGAGGTGTCGGAGGTGGCCCGGCGGATGCCGGAGCTGCCGGTGATCTTGACCAGTGCGAAGACTGGGGAGGGCGTCGAGGAGGCGTTCGTCGACCTTTGTGTGAAGATGGCGGGCGCCGATGAGTGAGACGGCGGCAGATGGCGGGGGCGGGCTCTGTGCGGAGGCGCTGGCGGCGATGGGCTACGCGCTGTTCCGGAGCGGAGGGGACAAGGCGGACAGCGTCGGCGAACTCGGGGATTGGGCGCTGCGGGCGAACCTCCCGCACGGGTCCGAGTTCCTGGCAGAGTACTGTGAGCGGGTCGAGGCGGAGGGGGACGACGTCGCCCCCGCCATCTGGGAGGAGGGCGGTCTGCGCCTGGAGGCGAGGGGAATCGAGGCCGGCGGGCGCCGGCTGGTCGCGGTGAGGAACCTCGGGGACGAATTCGAGTCCCGCCGGATCGTGGTGCAGCGAGCCAACGAGCGCGGCCTCGAGCGGCGGAAACTCCTCAAGGAGATCCAGAAGAAAGAGCTGCTGTTGCGCTGCATCGTCCACGACCTCGGCAACCCGCTGGCGACGGTGATCATGAACCTGCAGCGCGCGGAGCGGCAGATCGATGACGCCTCGACACGTTGGTCGGTGCAGACGGCGCTGGCCCAGGCGGTGCGGCAGAGGTCGATGATCCGTTCGGTGCTCGATCTCTTCTCCGCGGAGATCGCTTCGCTCGAGGAGTTCCGCTTCGACCCGGCGGTTGCCCCGGACCTGGCTTCGCTCGCCAAGGTGACCCTGACCCACTGCCGTGCGCTGGCCGACGCCGCCGGCGTCGAGCTGCAGCTCGAGGGCGGCGGCGCCCCGCTCCCGGTCCGCGCCGAGGCGGCGCTGCTGGAGCGGGTGTTGGAGAACCTGCTCGCCAACGCCGTGCGCCACGGGGGGGGGGCGGGCAGGGTGGTGCTCCGGCTCGAGCGCGGGGAGGGATGGGTCACGCTGTCGGTGTTGGACGGCGGGCCCGGGGTGCCGACGGGGATGGAGCGGGCGATTTTCAACGCCGGCACGCAAGCTGGTCCCGATGCCGGGCAGGCGGGGCTCGGCCTGTTTTTCTGTCGCCGGTCGGTCGAGCGCTGGGGGGGCGAGATCGGCTGCGAGAACCGGGAGGGTGGCGGCGCGCGCTTCTGGTTCCGCCTCCGCCCCGCCGAGTTCGACGAACTGGTCTCCCCCCAAGATGGCTAAGCCGAAACACCAAGCGCCCCCCGGCCGCGGGGTATTGATCATCGAGGACGACGAAGCCTTCGCCGGCTCCCTGGCGGTGGTGCTGCGCGACGAGGGCTGGGAGGTGGCGCTGTGCGGCGACGGTTCCGAGGGGTTCGCGCGGGCGCTGGAGGAAGATTTTGCGGTGGTGGTCACCGACTTCCGGCTGCCGGGGATGGGGGGCATGGAGCTGTTGGAGAGATTGCGGGGGGAGAGGCCGGAGCTGCCGGTGTTGCTGATGACCAGCCACGGCACGGCGGAGCTGGCGATCCGGGCGACGAAGGGCGGGGCCTTCGACTACCTGATCAAGCCCTTCGACCTCGACGAGCTGTTGCGGGCGATCCGCCGGGCGGCGGACTCCTGGCGGGCCTCGGCGCTGCCGGTGCGGCTGCCCGGCGAGGGGCGGGGTGGCGACGCCGGGATGATCGGTTCCGGCCGGGCGATGCAAGACGTCTGCAAGGAGATCGGGCGGGTCGCGCCGACCGACGCCGGGGTCTTGATCACCGGCGAGACCGGCACCGGGAAGGAGTTGGTGGCGCGGGCGATCTTCCAGCACAGCCGGCGCGCCCACCGGCCGTTTATCGCGGTCAACTGCGGCGCGATCCCGGAGAACCTGCTGGAGAGCGAGCTGTTCGGCTACCGGAAGGGGGCGTTCACCGGGGCGGTGGCCGACCGCCGGGGACGCTTCGAACAGGCGGGGGGCGGGACCCTGTTCCTCGACGAGATCGGCGAGATGCCCGCCAGCCTGCAGGTGAAGCTGCTGCGCGTGCTGCAGGAGCGCAAAGTGCAGCCGCTCGGCGCCGGCGGCGAGGTGGCGATCGATGTGCGCGTGATCGCCGCGACGAACCGCGACCTCGGGCAGGAGGTGGCGGAGGGGCGGTTCCGCGCCGATCTCCTCTACCGGCTGAACGCGGTCGAGATCGCCCTGCCCCCGCTGCGCGAGCGCGCGGAGGACATCGCCGAGCTGGTCGCATCCTTCAACGCCCAGGGGGCGTCGGAGTTCGGTGTGCCGCCGGCGCAGTTTCCAAAAGATTCCATTGGTTTGCTAGAAAACGCCGCCTGGCCGGGCAACATCCGCCAGCTCGAGAACGTGGTGCGGCGGCTGGTGTTGGCGGCCCGCGGCGGCGCGGTGGCGGCGGTGGACGTCGAGGCGGAGCTCGCGCGCAGCGGCGAGCGCGGCGGCGGCCCCCGCGGGGGCGGGGACGGCTTGGCCGATCTGGCGGCGGCGGCGCTCGACGAGGCCGAGGCCGGCGGCGGCGAGGCGCACCGGATCGTGATCGAGGAGGTGGAGCGCGAGCTGTTCGAGCAGGCGCTCGAACGCTGCGGCGGCAACCAGAGCAGGGCGGCGAACCTGCTCGGCCTCTCGCGGGTGACCCTGCGGGCGAAACTGCGCAAGCACGGAATCGCGGCCGGGCGAAAGTAGCGGGCGGCGGGTGGGGGCCTCGCCTAGCCCGGATCGATCACCAAGCTCCTGGCTGCGGCTTGCCCTCGTTGATGCTGAG
>JAUIGD010000412.1 GCA_030430255.1 Verrucomicrobiia bacterium | reverse complement strand
GTCGTCGGCTGGCATTTGGCGCGAAAAAAGAGAGGGGCCGGGGGCGGCGTTAGCCGAGTGCTTGGGCTGCGCTCCGCACGGCGCGCAAAAAAAGAAGGGCGGCGGAGCGCCACGCGACCGGGTCGAGCGCCACGATGGGCACCACGCGGCCTGTCGGTTCCCAGGTGAAGCCGGCGCTTCGGCTCGTCCCGTCGATGTCGAGCGCGAGCCGTGCCTCGCCGCGATCCTCAAGCGCCCGGTTGGTCTGCAATAGCGCCTCGTCGATCTCTGCCCGGTAGCGCATCGCCCACTGGTCTTGTCGGAGCGCCCCGCATTGGCAGCCATCGGCGCGCTCGGCTTCGTTGGCCAGCCCGCCGCACGCTGCGCAGAATCGCTTGCGTAGGTCGTCGATCGTTGCCGCACGCTGGTCGGCCTCCATCAGTTCCAGCGCCTGGCGAATCCTCCGCCGGGTGCCTTCGAGTTGATCGGCTGTCAGTCTCATATGTCGGTTGGCCGGGCCGGTGCACCGGCTGGGAGTTGCTCCGGAAGATCCCAGTAAAGGGAGATCGGGATGCGCCACTGCCCCAGCACCTTGCGCGCGCCATCGATCTGCCCTGCGGCGATCAGGTCGTAGATCCACGGGCGTGAGAAGCCGATCAGCTCCGCGAAGTCGGCGACGCTGAGGAGCCTTGGCGGCAGGTCTTCGAGATCGAGGGCTCGGCGTAGCGCCCGTTCGTGGATCCGATCGCCATCGGCCTTGATCAGCCCGGCAGCGATGCCTTTCTCGAGGCGGGCTACCGACACCCCGAGCAGCTGCGCTGCCTCGTCGCGCGAAAAAGTTCGGGAGCGGGGCCGGCCGCGCCCGCGCTTCGGTGCTGGCTGCCCGCTCATACCGTGGCAGTGGCTTGCGGCGCTTGCTTCACCAGCTGGCGGAGCGTCCAGAGGCAAAGTTCCTTCTTCGTGGTGGCCGGAGTCGCCTCCTGGCTGCGCACGTCGACGACGATCGAGGCGCCAGATGCGGCCACGGCCTCAAGCGCGGCGTGCTCCTCTTCGGTGAGGCGTAGGGTCAGTATTTTCATGGTGTTTTTGGGTTGCTAACACCCCTCGTCGGCTCGGATGCGGGCGGCTGGGGGCGCGGTTGGTTAGTCTGCTGCCCGCCGGATCAGTTCGGCAAGCTCTTCATCGGCGGTCCGCCCGTTCTGTTCCGCGAGCCGCTCTAGCGTCGCGCGGAGTTCGGCGGCCGTCTCCGGATCGAACTCGCCACCGAACCAAGTTTTTTTTGCTCCTACTTCGTTCATGTTTCTTTAGGGTTTGTTCCGCGATCCTTAGATGCCTGCGGGTGCGAAAGGTTCGGAAATCGAAGGTCGTCTACCTCTGCCGAATTTTCGCAATCCGCGAGCAGAAAGTTAACGGGTGTTAAACACCGGATAATTGGTGGTTCCGGGATGTCAACACCGATTCTTGAAATTGTTTCAGGTTCGCTTAGGATCGGGCAGCTCCTCAGAATCATGCCAAACCAGCGCGATCCCTCGAAAATCATGGTCGGCGGCTACATCCCCGACGACGTCGCGGCCGTAGGCGACGATATCGCCCGCAAGCACGGCCTGCGCTCCCGCGCTGAACTCATCGAGTGGTTGATCCGCGAGGCCGCCCGGCGCGAAGGCGCCCACCTCCGCGAACCGGAGTCGGCCTACGCCGTCGACAAGGCCCGACGCCGCGGCCGCGGCTCGAAGAAAGCTGCGAAGAAGGCCACTAAGAAGGCTCGCAAATAGCCCTTAGATCGAGCATGGGAACTCAGCTTCGGCACCCCGGTGTTAAAAACCCGCTAACACCCACGCGGCCAACGCCTTACAGGGCACTTTGCCCTTGACCTGGGAGCGCTCCCGGCGCAGCATGAATCCTCTCAAAACTACTACTGCTGATACCGGCTGATCTTATCGATCGTCGGGTGTCATGCGGCACATAAAAGACCCCTCCCTTGGGGGAAAACCGCAGGCGGCTGTAGTAGGCCGAGAGAGCGCCCGGCTCCGCTTTCAGAGCCTTTTTCAAACTCAAACCTACTACACCAATGCAAGTGCATGCCATTGCCTCTGATAGGGGCACCGCGGCGAGCGTCCCGCTCGCTTTCCTCGACGGCCAGCCCGTCGTGTCGTCCAACACCGTCGCCGAGCAGTGCGGCATTCAGGCGAACCCCATGCGGGTGCTCATCCGCAAGCACCTTGATACCATCGAGTCCGAGTTTGGAAAGGTGCATTTTGAAAATGCGCCTTCGCCTGGTTCATCGACCGGCCAGAAGCTCGCCGTCTACTACCTCACCGAAGACCAGGCGACCTTCGTGGTAACCCTCTGCCGGAACTCGGCTCGCGTCGTCGCCTTCAAGGCCGCCCTGGTCAAAGCGTTTCGCCTCGCCCGCGATGGGCGCCTGGCACCCGCTGGCAGCCCGGCGTTGGACACCGGCGGCTACCGGATCGCTGCGGCCGTGGAGGGTGAGAACGCCCGCATCCGCGCCCTCTACGCAGCAGAGCTGGCCGATAAGGGCTTCGACGACTTGCTCGCCGACTTCGGTGCCGCCCTCCAGGAGCGTGCTGACGCCAACGGCTCCGACGTGGAATCCCAGCTGGCCGAGGTCGTCGCCGCCCTGCGCCTCGCGCCCCACGGCAGCTCGCCGCTACGCTGGTTCCTCCTCCCGGGCGACCTTCCCCCCTACGCCACCGCCACGCGCTCCAAGACGCGCCCCGCCAGCATCCGGCACGGGCGCCCCGCAGCCGGCAAACGCCACATCGGAGCGGCCGTGCCCGAGGAGCTGATCGCCAAGGCAGACCAGCTCGCCGAAGCCCGCGGCATCTCCCGCGCCGCGCTGCTCGAATCCCTAATCGCCGATGCGGCCAAGAGTGCTGGCTAAGGTCGTCGCTTCCAATAGAAAACACCCCCCGCGCAGGCAGCAGCCAAGGCGACTCCCCACGCGGCTACCGTTGGCCAGTCCTCGCGGGCGGCGCCGACGGTTCTACTCGCATTGCGGTTCCGCTTCCTCACATAGTAGCCATCGATAGTTGGATCTTCGTGTGAAAGCTCGATTGCATTGCCGCCACCCGCAGGCTTGACGTAGATCGGCCAGTAATCAGACGACGCAGCCGGCTCTACGGAGATGCCGCTGCCTGTCATCACCGTTCGCTCGATTTCCCAATATTCGCTCTGCTTCGCCAGCTCTCCCGGATAGCGGATGCTGATGCTTACGGCGTGCGAGTGCAGAGATAGGCCAATTGACGGATCGGCGGCGTCTTCAAGTTCGTAGTCTCCCAACAAGCCGCTCTCCACGGGAATGCCATCGTACTGATGCCACCACTCGTACACAGACAAGATAGGAGCTGAGGCGAAGAGAGCCAAGAGCGGTGCAGCGACGATCCATTTTGCGGGTCCACCGACCCCACGATTGTAACAGTTGTAGTCCAGCCCCTCGCACGCAGCGCGATAGAGCGTGTTCCCAGCGCTCTCCAAGAACACCGCAGCTAAGAGGAACCCAAGGAATCCTGCGGCCAAAGCGAACACAGTAAGATCCCTAGCTGCAAACCACTTCTCGTCGACCCAAGCTGCGATTCGGAAGACGGCGTAGCCGATTAAGCAGCATGCCAAAACGACGGCGAGATCGATTATTCGTTTGTCGTCTCGGTAGGCTCTCCACTTCTCTTCATGTTCCGACATGCATGGAAAGTCCCGGCTTCGGCGCTCCGTGCAACCGGATTGGCTACCCCACCAGACAAGGCAGCACCGCGTCGTAGTCCGCGTAGTGGCGCTCGGTCGTGTCGCTTGAGGCGTGCCCCAGGCGGGCGGCCGCGGCCTCCTTCCCCTTCTCGGTGTACTCCGCCGACCCCGCCGCCTTCCGAAGAAGGTAGTTCGTGTCCTTCACGTCGTCGCCCACCACCTTGCGGATCTCGCCGCTCATCGTCCGGTAGACCAAGTTCGAGCGCCCGGTCTTGCTCAACCCTGGCGCCACGAGGAACCCTTCGCGCCCCCTCACGAGCGCCTGCATCGCCGGCGGGACGGCGTATCGCCGCGCCCGCGCCTTCGCCCGGGCCTTGAGCCAGAATCCATCCTCGGGCCGGTTCTTCACCACCAGCACCGGCTGGCCGTCGATCTCCTCCAGCCAGTGCCCGCGCGCCGCGAGCGCCTCCGAAGGGCGCAAGCCCATGCCCGCCATCATCGCGAACGCCAGCCACTTTTCCGGCTCCGACTTCTTCCACCTCTCCCCCAGGGCTACCAAGGCCGCGGCCGTCTCTTCCGGCAGCGCCTGGTGCCCCACCTTCGCGGGCAACCTCGACAGCTGGAGGAAGCCCGTCAGGGGTGGCAGCCGGTCGCCCAGGTCACCCAGATAGTAGGTCCGCGCCTTGCGCCCGACCACCGCCCGCGCCTTCGTCAGCATCGAATTGATGGTCGCGTTGCCAGCCAGCGGAACATCAGTCTGGAGGGCCTGCAGATCGCCCGCCGCCAGCATCGCCCGCAGCTCTCGATCCGTGCGCCCGGGCAGGTCCCTCGCCGCCTGGCGGATCTGCATCCAGTCCAGCGCCAGCCGCTTCGTGAGCACATCCACGCTCTGCGGCCGCGCCGCCTTGCCCGTCGTCTGCTCCACGATCGCAGCCAGCGCCGCCATGTTGCGCCGTGCCCCCGCCTGCATCCGCGCCGGCATTCCCCCCTCATAGGCATCGAAGAGAGCGCCGATCGAGGGTGAGGTCGAGCGCTCGCCCAGCCCGCGGAGGGCATCGACCCTCCCCTCGCGCCACAGCCTGCCCTCCGCCCTCAACCGCTCATCGGCCCACTTCCGCGCCGGCCCCTGGCACCGGCACCGCGGCCGCTCCTTCGCCGGATTCATCTTTTGAGGCACCGCCAGGCAAAGCTCGCAGATAGGCACCTTCGAAGACACATCCCGCCGCGGCCGGGCCGGCAGCTGGAGCCGCACCGTCCATGCGGGATAGTACTCCGGGCGATGGGGATCCGCCCAGCGAGAGCGCGGCTTCGGCTGCCGCCGCAACGAATAGTCGCCGATTTTCATGGTGGTGGTGGGTTCTCTGCGCGCCGGATTGCTACCCAATATGCTACCCAAGCGCTGCACAGATTGAAGTATCTTACCTCGACAATTTTAATCGGTCAATATCAGGTGTTAATCACCTGACCAAGATATTGAGGATCAAAGGATACCGCTAAAAATGCGTGCGAAACCTTCCTGGGATCAGATTCCGACCACCAACATTATGAGTCCCCTGCTCTAACCGCTGAGCTACAGGCCCGCGCCCTACAGACGCAGGAAATGAACGCATTTCAAGGCAGGGCTACGGCCGGCCGCATCCCGCCGCTCCCATTTTCGGGCCACCCCCCATGGGGACAGCGCACGCCTGAAGGGCTCCGAGCATGGATCGATCCCCACATCCAAAGTCGAGGAGCCGCCAGGCGTGGGGCGATTTGGGCAAATCCTAATCGGATTCGCGCCGGAACGGGCAAATCCGACAGCCTCCTAGCCCGGATCGATCACCACATCCGCAGGCGAGGCGCCGCCGATCGTTG
>JAUIGD010000411.1 GCA_030430255.1 Verrucomicrobiia bacterium | reverse complement strand
CACGCCATTCGGCACCAAAGGCGGCCTGCACATCACCGGCGCCTAAACGCAACACAGGCCCGGAGGCCACGGCAACAACCAGAGGCATTGTCGTCTCGGTCTCGGTGTCCCCGGTCTTCACTTTCCGCACGGAATCGGCCTCCGTGGCTTCGGACTTGGGCAGGTAGCCACGCTGCTTGGCGAAATTCAGGAAGACGCGGACCACGGTGAGCCGGTTGTTGCGGGTGACCGGGGCGATCTCGCTCTCGCGGAGCCAGCGGTCGATCTGGTCGCTCTGGACTCGCATGATTTCGCCTGGGAACGCTTTCGCGAACAGGCCGAGCGTGCTTTGGAGCTGGAGCTTGTAGCGCTTGCTCATCCCGTCCTGCTCCTTGGCCTCGATGAACTCCTTCACCGCGTCCGGCACGGTGACGCCAATCGTCACGCCATTCATCCGACGCAGGAACTCATCGACCGCCGAGAGCAGCGGCACGTCGCCCAGGCGCTTGCGGCACTCCGCGTATTCCTCGACGGCCGATACCAGTGGAACCGACACATCCTTGAGTAGTCCGGTCGCGGCGAGGTAGGCGTCGCGTTCGGCGGGCCTCAGGTCGTTGTTCTCCTGGTAGCCCTTCTGGATGTTCGCCGCCGCGATCTTCGCTTCGCGCTTCGCGTCCTCCAACTTGGTGAACATCCGGCGCACGCGTTGCCCGTTGCGATAGAACGCGATCGTGTATCGCGTTTTGCCGTTCACTGGACCGGCGTAGATCGGGACTGAAGCGGAACCTTGGCGGACGGTGCAGATCGGTGCGCCACGCTTCTTTTTCCTCGGACCAATCTGCTGGCCCTTGTCCGATTTTGTCAGAAATTTGTCAGACACGTCCTGGGCAGGACGTCAACCGACTGACATGCGCGCTGCGTAAGCCCTTGATAATAAGGGAAGTGGGCAGGAGAGGATTCGAACCTCTGAAGGCATAGCCAGCAGATTTACAGTCTGCCCCGTTTGACCGCTTCGGTACCTACCCTTGGTTCCGGCTTGGCCGGGAGGGATCGGTAGTTTCCCCAATGGCCCGACATTTGCAAGAAGGAATTCTCCCCGCTCCCCATCCGCAGCTCCCCGTGCCCCCCCCCCCATCCGCCGCGGGCTAGACGTCGCAGTAGGCGATGGCCTCGGCGAGGCCCTGATGCGGGTCGCGGGTGGGGATGAACTCGTGGCCGACGAAGCCTTCGTAGCCGAGCTCGACGAGCTTCTGCATCGGGGCCGGGTAGTGGATCTCGTTGTTGGCATCGAGTTCGGCACGGCCGGGGTTGCCGGCCGTGTGGACGTGGCCGATGAGGTCGATGTACCGCTCGATGCGGCGGACGACATCGCCGTTCATGACCGAGCAGTGGTAGATGTCGAAGAGCAGCTTCACGCGCTCGGAACCGACCGCCTTGACGATGTCGGCGCAGTAGTCCATGTCGTCGCCCTGGTAGCCGGGGTGCCCCTTCATGGGGTGGGTGTCGTCGCGGGTGTTGAGCATCTCGAGACAGACGGTGACGCCTTTCGCCTCGGCGTGGCCGGCGAGCTTCTTCAGGCCGTCGATGCAGTTCTTGGCACCGTCCTCGAGCGAGATCTCGCCGCTGGCCGGATCGTCGGGATCCTTCCACTTGAAGCCGTTGAAGGCGATGATGTTCGGGCAGCCGAAGGCGGCGGCGGCATCGATGTTCGTCTTCGTCTTGGCGATGACGTCCGCTTGGAACTCGAGGTTGTTGAGGCCGCGCTTGAACGGGGCGCCAGCGACCCCGTTGGGGGCGATGGCACAGGTGAGGCCCGCTTCCTTCAGGGTGCCCCACGAGTCGGGCGCGACGAGCTCGACGCTCTTCCCGCCGAGCTTCTTGGTGATCTCGCAGGTGGTCTTCAGATCCCACTTCTCGCCGGCGGCGTTGAAGCACCAGAAGACGACCGAGTGGTTGATGTTGCCCTTCAAGGCGGCGTCGCCGGCGCCGTCGCCTTCACCGCGCGAAGCGGCGAGACCCGCGACCGAGGCACCGCCGGCGGCGGCGAGGGTTTTGGAAAAGAGATGGCGGCGGGAGAGCGGGGTCGGGGTTTCGGGTTCCATGGTGCCTTGCTAGTGGAAGGGCGGCGCTTTGGCAAAGCAAAACGGCGGCATCGCCGGAGGCGCGACGGGCGGCCCGGAGGCGGGACACGGCCGGCACGGACATCGGCGGGACGCCGATGCCACCGGGGCTGGACGGGAGCGATGGCGCTCGCGTAGAGTCGCCGCATGAAATCGCCCACCGCCCTCTCGCTCTGCCTCGCCGCCCTCCTCTGCCCCGCCGCGCCCGGCGAAGAGCTGGTCCCGCTTTGGCCTGCCGGCGAGGTGCCGTCGGAGCCGGAGCGGATGATCGAGAAGTGGAAGCCGACGACTCTGGACGCGCAGGACAAGATGCGCATCGCTTACGTGGATGCGCCGGAGATCGAGGTGCGGCTGGCGCCGGAGGGGAAGCGCAACGGTGCGGCGGTGGTGATCTGCCCCGGCGGCGGCTACCACATCCTCGCCTACTCGCACGAGGGGACGGAGATCGCTGACTGGTTCAACTCGTTCGGCGTCTCGGCCTTCGTCCTCAAGTACCGGGTGCCGCGGCGCGACGCGGAGGTGCCGCACACACAACCGCTGCAGGACGTGCAGCGGGCGATCCGGCTGGTGCGGGCCGGGGCGGACGGGTGGGGCGTCGACCCGGAGCGGGTCGGCGTGCTCGGCTTCTCGGCGGGCGGACACCTGACGGTGATGGCGGGGACGCACTACGGGGACGAGACCTACGACGCGGTCGACGATGCCGACGCGCTGAGCGCGCGGCCGGATTTCATCATGCCCATCTACGCCGCCTACCTCGGCGACAAAGAGACGGGCGGGCTGTCACCGCTGGTGGCCGTGGACAAAGCGACACCGCCCGCGTTTTTGGCCGTCACCCACGACGACGCGACGCGGGGCCGGGATGCGGCGCTGTTCTACGCCGAGCTGCAACGCCACGGGGTGACGGGCGAAGTCCATGTCTACTCGCGCGGCGGCCACGGCTACGGGATGCGGAAAAGCGACAACCCCGTACACACCTGGCCCGACCGCGCCCGCGAATGGATGGGGGCGATGGGGCTCCTCGACTGATCCGGCAGGACGATGGGGCTCCTCGACTGATCCGGCAGGATCGACCTGATCGACCGGATCCGGCGGCGAGGGGTTGCTCAAATTCGGTCAAAACGGCACCCCGGGGCGTCCCGGCGCTTGATCCCCGGCGCTTCCGGGCTAGGACTGCGGCGATGTCCGAGAACAAACTCATGTTCGGCTTCCCCAAAGGCAGCCTGCAGGAACCCACCAAGACGCTCTTCGAGAAGGCGGGGTGGAACGTCTATATCTCCTCGCGTTCCTACCGGCCGACGGTCGACGACACGGAGCTGGCTTTCCGGCTGATCCGCGCCCAGGAGATCGGCCGCTACGTCGACCACGGCTTCCTCGACTGCGGCATCACCGGCAAGGACTGGATCGCCGACAACCGGGCGGACGTGGAGGTGATCTGCGACCTCGCCTACAGCCGCGCCTCGAACAACCCGACGCGCTGGGTGCTGGTGGTGCCCGAGGATTCGCCCGTGCAGCGGGTGGAGGACCTGCAGGGGAAACGGATCGCCACCGAGAGCGTGGGCCTGACCGAGGCCTTCTTGAAGGAGCGCGGTGTGGAGGCCGAGGTCGAGTTCAGCTGGGGCGCGACCGAGGTCAAAGTCCCCGAGCTGGTCGATGCGATCGTCGACATCACGGAGACCGGATCCTCCCTGCGCGCCAACAAGCTGCGCATCGTCGATACGCTGATGGAGTCTTACCCGCAGTTCGTGGCGAACAAGGCGGCCGCCGCCGACCCCTGGAAGCGGGCGAAGATGGAGCGGGTGGCGCTGCTGCTGACGGCGGCTCAGAACGCCCGCGACAAGGTGGGGCTGAAGATGAACCTGCCGTCGGCGAAACTGCACCGGCTGTTGGAGCGGCTGCCCGCCCTGCGCAACCCGACGGTGTCGAAGCTGGCCAACGAGGACTGGATCGCGGTCGAGACGGTGCTCGACGAGGCGGTGGTGCGGGAGATCATCCCGGAGCTGAAGGAGCTGGGCGCCGAGGGCATCATCGAGTTTCCGCTCAACAAGTTGGTGCCGTGAGGCCGCGCCGCGGTGCGGGTGCGGTTTCGGGTTCTTGACGAGCCCGTGGCATGGTGCTATACAAGCCGCCCGCCAAATCCTTTGAAACTGGCGAACGACTCCGATGGGATCTCTCAAAAAACGCCGTAAGCCCAAGATCAACAAGCACAAGCGGCGCAAGCGCATGAAGGCGAACCGCCACAAGAAGCGCTTGCGCTACAAGTCGTAGCTTGCTCGGGGTCATCTGGGGCCGCTCGTCGCGGCTTGCCGAGATGCGCAGGGGGCGATCGTGCTCCCCTCTCCGGACGAACGGAGTCACCCCACGGGTTCACTCGCGAGTCGCGAATCCCGTCGTGGACAGATCGGATCGCGCCCTGGCACCGGCGCCTTCGGCCACATTTTCATGGATCCGGCCGCTGCTGTGCGATTTTCAGCACGGCCAAATCCTCACGGATTCGGCGACACCTTCTCGGCGACACCGTTCTGTTCTGACGGAAAGCGGGGTCTAGTCCGGATCGATCACCACCTCCGCAGGCGAGGCGCCGCCATTCGTTGAGACTGAGCAGGCGGCGGCAGGGACCGGTGAAGCGGCTGGGTGCACACCCTGCCCGAGCCGGTCACCACGCCAACGCCCTCAGCGTCAACGAGGGCAAGCCGTAGCCCGGAGCTTGGTGATCGATTCGGGCTAGTCGCGCAAGCGCTCGGGGGCGGGACGCCCCCGGCACGGACATCGGCGAGACGCCGATGCCACGATCAGTCACCGACCGTGATCACCTTCTGCAGGGTGTTGTCGGACAGGTTCCGGTCGCCCTCGACCGATGCGCTCGCCGACACGCCGAGCTGGCCGTCGGTCGCCGAGCCGGGATGGAACGGCACCTGCAGCACGGTGGTCTCACCCGCCTCCAGGTAGGAGACCCGGTGCGCGCCGCTGACGCCGGTGCCTGGATCGATCTCCACCGCCACGTTGCGCAAGGCCGACGTGCCGCGGTTCTCGATGATCACCTGTGCCAGGTCCGCGCCGCCGAAGCCCTCCCCCGCGGGGTCGTAGTAGTAGCTCGCCACCGCCACGTCGACGATCCCCGGCGTCTCCGACTCCATCACGCGGCCGATGTCGAGGTTGCCCGAACCGAACAGCGGGTCCGCCCCTGGGGCACCGGCCTCGTTCGAATACTGCAACAGCAGCTGGTAGGCCGCCTGTGCCGTCATGCCCTCATACTGCGACATCACCGCCGCCACCGCCCCGCTCACATAGGGGGTGCTCGCGGAGGTGCCGCTGAAGCTGGTCGCCTGCTCCTCCGGCCAAGCCGCCGAGACCCCGTAACCCGGAGCCGCCAGACCGCCCTCTAGCAACTGCTCGCCACCATTGGAAAACTCGAGATGCTCGCCGCGCGCGCCGAAGGCGG
>JAUIGD010000023.1 GCA_030430255.1 Verrucomicrobiia bacterium | reverse complement strand
CCCGCCCGGTTCGCCGGGCGGGTCTTTTTTTTGCGCCAAGCCCGGTCGCTGCGCTTCACCTGCGGAGTCCCCGTTCGGTTTGGCCTCGCCGCTCTCTCGAGGCGACGCCGCAATCCTCGACGGATCATGGCTCTCATGGCGCCGGGCGCAGGAAGCAGTTCCGCACCTTCGAACGTCGACAACCTCGTCCGCGTTGCCAACGCACCACCTCGAGTGAATCAGTAGCCAGGCGCCCCGCGCACGCAGCGCCCCGTGCAGCACCGGGTTGGAACCTCAGCCCGTTGGCTACGAAGGAGTCCTCATCCAACAGCCGCCTTAGCCCGGATCGATCACCACATCCGCATGCGAGGCGCCGCCATTCGTTGATGCTGAGTAGGCGGCGGCAGGGATCGGCGATGCGGCTGGGTAGGCACCCTGCCCGAGCCGTTCCCAACGGCAACACCCTCAGCATCAACGAGGGCAAGCCGTAGCTCGGAGCTTGGTGATCGATTCGGGTTAGTCGCAAGACGAGGTGATCCGAGCACCTTCGAGTGCCACGAAGGGGGGCAGGGAGGAACTTATCGGAAGGGAGCTCCGCGATCCGCCGTGGGCGGCAGACTGCGCCGCACCTTCCGTCGCGGGCCTCAACCTTCCCCCACCCCCAACACCCTGGCGAAGCCGGCGCGCAGCCCCGCGGAGAGGGCGATCCCGAGCGGCTCTGGCGTGAGCACGCCGAGGACATGGCGCCCGTAGGCGGAGCGGCAGCTGAACACGGTGAGCATTGACCCCTCGCTGTCGCGGACGCTGGCGCCGGTGGAGACACCGTTCCGGGCGGTGCTCTCCAGCACCCCCCGCGCACGGTCCCACCCCTCGGCGAGGGCGACCCCCGAGGCGACGAGCGCCGGGTCGGCCCCCGACTCGACGAGTTCGTGGCCGGCACAGTCGGCGATGAAGAGGCCGGTGAGCCCTTCCTGTCCCGCCGCCCAGGCCACAAAGCTCTCCAGCCGGTCGACGAGGCTCGCCCCCGTGCCCGGGATCCGCCTGGGGATGGACGCGGTTCCTGCGGCCGCCGCCGCACCGCTGGTGGAGGCCGACCGCAGCAGGCCGCTGCGGACCGCGCGGGCCTTGATCTCGGCGAGTTGGGCGCCGATGCGGCTGACGTCGGCCGCCAGCCTCGCCACGTCATTGCCGCCGCCGATCGCGGTCCCGGCGCCGCCAGCGTCCTCGGCACCCGCCGCAGCCGCGGTGGGCTCGGCGTCTTCGCCGGCGTTCGCACCGGCCGCTTCCGGTTTGGCGCCCGTCAGTTCGGCGGCCAAGGCCGCCAACTGCTCCGGGTCAATCCACGAGTTCACCGACGCCATGGGGATCCGCTTCAGTTGGGCTGCCCAGGCCGAGCTTCGGCTCGAGTTCGGCGGCGAGTTGATCGAACACGGCGGCCGCGGCAGGCGGGCGCTTCGACAGGAGCCCCAGCGGGACGCCCGCCCCGCTCGCTTTGAGGAAGGCGACCTCGCGCGGGACGTTGGCGGAGCACATCAACCCGGCGGGCAATGCCGCACGCAACTGCTGCTCGGCCTCGACGCTCTCCTTCTGGTCGCCCTGCACCATCGTCATGACGATGCCGGCGACCGCCAACGGGTGGCCCTTGCGGCGCAGCGCGGCGATGGCCTGTAGCACCTGCGGCACCGAGCGGACCCCGAGCGGCTCGGCCTGCTGGGGGATCAGGACCGAATCCGCCGCGCGCAACACCGAGGTCGTCACCCCGGACATGCCCGCGGGCGTGTCGACCACGACGACATCGACCCCGGCCGCCGCGGCCAACGCCGCCAGGGCGTCGGCCACCGCCCGGTCGTCCACGCCCCCGAACCCACCCGCCGCCAAGAACGAATCAGTCCGCCCGGCGGGTAGCAGTTTGAGCTCCGGCAGCCGGCTCTGGAGCACCAGGCGCGAGGGGTCTTCGCCGGCGGCCAACGCGTCATAGAACCCGGTGCGCTCGCGCGCGCCACGCGAGAGCGACAGCCCGACCGATCCCTGGGGGTCGGTATCGACAATAAGAATCCGGTGCCCGCGATGGGCGAGGGCGTAGGCGAGGTTGATGGCGACGGTCGTCTTCCCAACCCCTCCCTTCTGACTTGCGATGGCGAGGATCTTCACGGCGTGTGGACCGCCACCTTAACAGTCTGTCGAAAAACTGCGCAACCCATCGTTTCATCTCGGGGCAGGTTCTCCGGCCACTCCCGCCGACGGAGCCCCCCACCGCGCGGGGTGCGGGCGCGGCTCGCGGCGAGCGACACATCCCCTCCGCCCCACGGACGCCCCGCCGCGATCCCAACCCGCAGGGCTCGCGGTTGTGCCCGGCGGCGCGAGACCGTAGCGTGCGCGACCGTCCGCCCCTAACGACCGAATCCGATTCCATGTCCCCTCAGAGCCTCGGCCACCGCGTGATCGCGACCCTCTTCGCCCTCGCCGTCCTGATCCGGCCCACCTCCGCTCAAAGCCCCGCCTCCACCGGCGGCGACCTCGCGCAGGCCGCCTCCTCTGGCGGCGACCTCGCGGAGGCCGCATCCTCTGGCGGCGACCTCGCGGAGGCCGCTTCCACTGGCGGCGACCTCGCGGAGGCCGCCTCGGCCCACCTCCGCGAGTATGCGGGCGGCCCGCTCAGCTGGTCTGCCTGGTCGCCCGCGGCTTTCGATCGCGCTGAAGAGGAAGGCAAGTTGGTCTTCGTCTCGATCGGCTATCACGCCTGCCCTTGGTGCCGCCGCATGGACGAGGAGTCGTTCCGCGACGAAGCACTCGCGCGACGGCTCGAGGAAAATTTCGTCTGCATCAAAGTCGACCGCCTCGAGCGACCGGACATCGACCTCGCCTTCCGCACCTACGCCAGGGTCACCAACAACCCCTCCGGCTGGCCGCTGAACGTCTGGCTCACCCCGGCCGGGCACCCCGTCAGCGTCGGCAGCTACTTCCCGGCCGAAGCGCCCGCCGGCGCAGGCACCTCGACCTTCCAAAAGGTGCTCGACCACATCACCACCCAAAACCGCCGCTTCCCGGACTACGTCCAAGAGCAGGCGGCCCGCGATCTGGAGAAGCTTCGCGAGAGCGTCCGGCGGCCGCCCCTCAGCGACCTCCAGCCACAGGAGGGAGACCCCGTCGAAGAGCTCTACATCGAGGCGTCCAGCGCCTTCGATCCGGTGCACGGCGGCTTCGACAACGCGGTGAAATTCCCCCGCCCAGAACTGATGGAGGCGCTCGCAGCGATCGCCACAGGGCTCCCCGAAGGGAACTTCCGCCGCGAACAGATCACCAAGATGCTCGACCGCACGCTCGACGGCATGCTGGCGGGGGCGGTGCTCGACCCCCTCGACGGCGGGCTCTATCGCTACGTGCACGATCCCGCCTGGCGGACGCCGCAGTTCGAGAAGATGCTGATCGACCAAGCCCGCTTCGCGCGCGCCGTCGCCGCCGCCTATCCGTTGACCCGCGACGAAGCCCACGCGGCGGCCGCGCGGAAGGCGCTGGCGTTCGCGGAGAGCACCCTGCGGGCGCCGGACGGAACCTATCACACCAGCCTGGCGGACGACACCTTCGGCAGCGGTGGCGAACGCACCCACGGTCGCTCGATCTGGACTTCCGAGCAGCTCGCCGGGGTGTTGGAGGGGGGCGAGCTGGATGCCTTCCAAGCGGCGTTCGGGGTGCTGCCCGGCGGCAACTGCACGTCCGCCGGGACGTTGGGCGGCTTCCCCGTCGGCGCCAACATCCTCCTCGGCGCAGAGCCCGGCGCCCGTTCGCCGGAACCCGGCTCGCCGCTGGCGACCGCCGTGGGGAAAGTCCTCGCCAGCCGCCCGCTGCCGCCGGTCGACGACTCGATGATCACCGGCTGCAACGCGCTGCTGGTCAGCGCCTACGCCCGTCTCGGCGCCTGCTTGGGGGACCCTGCGCTCGTCAGCCGCGGGGGCGAGATCGCCTCGCAGCTCACCCGTGTGACGCTCGGCGAAGACGGCGGTTCCCTCAGCCACGGCCGCGGCAACGGCAAGCCCTTCGGTCCCGCCTTTTCCGACGACTACATCTTCCTCATCCGCGCGCTGATCGACCTCCGCCGCGCGGCGGGCGAGGCCGGCGGCGAGGCGCTGCAGCTCGCCGCCCGGCTGCAGGCCCACCTCGACGAACGCTTCTTCTCGGACGAGATCGGCCTCTACCACCTCACCCCGATCGGCGAGATCGACGCCCTCCCGTTCGAACTCTGGTTGAACAGCGACGGCGACCAGCCCTCCTCCAACGGCCTCGCCGCGCTGAACCTCCTCGACCTCGCCGAATTGCGCGGCGACGCGGCCGCCCTCGCGCGCGCCCAGACCCTCGTGCGCGCGATGTCCCCCGAACTCCAGACCCAACCCGTCACCTGCCCGAGCGCGATCATCGCCACGCATCGCCTCGAAGCGCTCGGCGCCAAGCCGTGATACATTGCCCGCCCATGGCCCCACCACGCAAAGCAAGCCAGCACCGCAAAACCGCCGAGACCGAGATCGAGGTCACCCTCGACATCGACGGCAGCGGCCGCGCCGAGATCAACACCGGCGCGCCCTTCTTCGACCACATGCTCACGCTGTTCGCGAAGCACAGCCTCTGCGACCTCACCGTGCAGGCCGACGGCGACATCGAGGTGGACTACCACCACACGGTCGAGGATGTCGGCATCGTGCTCGGGTCTTGCTTCAAAGCGGCGCTCGGCGACAAACGGGGCATCTCGCGCTACGGCTGGTCGCTGCTGCCGATGGACGAGACCCTGGCGCGCGTCGCCCTCGACTTCAGCGGCCGCCCGTTCCTCGAGTTCCGAGCCCCGGCCAACGTCCCGCCCATCCGCGACTTCCCGTTCCAGCTGGTCGAAGAGTTCCTGCGCGCCTTCGCCAACAACGTCGGGGCCAACATCCACACCGAGATCCTCTACGGCCGCGACTCCCACCACATGGCCGAAGCGATCTTCAAAGGCTTGGCGAAAGCCACCGATCTCGCCTGCCGGCCCGACCCGCGCGTCGCCGGGGTACCGAGCACCAAGGACACGCTGTGAGCACCGGCGTCATCGACTACGGCGCCGGGAACCTGCGCAGCGTCTGCAACACGCTCGACTCGCTCGGCGCGGCGCACCGGCTGGTGCGCAACCCCGCAGACCTCGAGGGTGTCACCGCGCTGATCTTCCCCGGCGTGGGCGCCTTCGGCGACTGCACCCGCCAACTCGCCGCGCAGGGCCTCGTCGCCACGCTCCGCGAGTGGATCGGCGCCGACAAGCCCTTCCTCGGCATCTGCATCGGGTTCCAAGTCCTGTTCGAGAGCAGCGAAGAGAGCCCCGCCGCCGAGGGCTTGGCGGCCTTCCCCGGCCGCGTCGTCCGCTTCCCCGCCGAACCCGGCCTCAAGGTGCCTCACATGGGTTGGAACCACCTGGAGCTCGCCGACCCCAGCGATCCCGCCTGGGCCGGCCTCGGCGCGGCCCCCTACTTCTATTTCGTCCACTCGTATTTCCCGCAGCCGGACGACGCTGACCTGGTCGCCGCCACCAGCCACCACGGCGTGCGCTTCGCCGCGGCGATCCGCCGCGGGCGGCTGCTCGCCACCCAGTTCCACCCCGAGAAGAGCCAAGCCGCCGGCGCCCGCCTCATCGCGAACTTCCTCGGCGGGCTCTGACCGAGGGATCCCCGCCCATGCGTTCAGCCCAGCGCTACCTCATCGCGCTCGCCACCCTGCTGGTAGGCCTTTGTGCGCCCGGCACCCTGCGCGCCCAGGTGCTGCTGCGGCTCGCGGACGGCGACTGCGTCTGCCTCGTCGGCGGGGGCGCCGGCGACGCCATCGCCCGCGAAGGCAGCTTCGAGGCGCTGCTCCACACGCGCGCCGGGGAGGGCGCGATCAAAGTCCGCTCCCTCTGCTGGCCGGGCGATGAAGTGGTTCGGCGACCACGGGCGACCGGCTTCCCCGACGCCGAGGCCCATCTGCGCCGCGAGGGTGCCTCGGTGGTGATCGGTTTCTTCGGCGGCAGCGAATCGGCCGCTGGCCAGGACGGCCTGGAAGCGTTCAGATCGGCCCTCGAGGGTTGGGTCGAGCGCACCCTGATGACCGACTACCGCGCCGCAGCCACCGCCGCCGGCGCCACACCCCCGGCCTTCGCGCCGGGCACCCCGCCGAAGACGCGGGTCGTCCTCGTCACCCCACCGGCAGCAGAAGCGTTCCCCGGCGACCCCGATACGAAGCGCCTCAACGCGACGCGCCAACTCTACGCCAACGCCGTTCGCGGCACGGCCTCGAAGTACAGCCTCCCGCTGGCCGACCTCTTCGCCGCCAGCGAGCGCGCCTGGGGCGCTGGCGGCGGCTTCACCACCAACGGCATCACCCCCTCCCCCGCCGGCGCCGAGCGCCTCGCCGCAGCGCTCGAATCGGCCCTGTTCGGCCGCTCCTCAGGGGCACCGGGCGCGCAGCTGCTGGCCGCCGTCCGCGCCAAGGCAGATCTCGAGCGGCGCCGCTACCGGCCCGCCAACCACGCCGCCCTCTACGGCGCCCACGCAGGCCTCGGCTTCGAGCCGGACCGCGCCCTCACCAACGGCACCGTGCTCGGCAAAGAGATGGAGATCCTCGACGCCCTGTTGGCGAAGGCCGACGCGAGCCTGACGGTGCTCGCCTCGGGCTCGGAGCCGGGTGCATCCCCACCGCCGCCTCCGGCACCGGCGGCGGTCGCCACCAACTACGGCAGCGGCCGCAACCGGGGCAAAGAGGGCAGTCTGAACTACCTCAAGCCATCGCAAGCCAAACGCCGCTTCCGCCCCGACGCCCCCTACGCCATCGACCTCTGGGCCTGCGAGCTCGACTTTCCCGAGCTCGTCAATCCCACCGCCAGCTGCTGGGGTCCCGACGGGCGCCTCTGGGTCACCTGCGCTCCCAGCTATCCGGCACCGGCGCCCGGATCGGAGCCGGATGACAAGGTGCTGGTGCTCGGGGACCGCGACCGCGACGGCCGCGCCGACACCTGCGAGGTCTTCGCCGCCGGGCTCGCGCTCCCGACCGGGATCGCCGTCGGCGACGGCGGCGCCTACGTCGCCTGCGCTCCGGACCTTCTGTTCCTCGCCGACACCGACGGCGACGGGCTCGCCGACCGGCACGAGGTGCTGTTGACCGGCTTCGACAACGCCTCGCTGCACGCGGCGATCAGCTCGCTCGAATGGGGCGCCGACGGCGCCCTCTACTTCTGTGAGGGCAGCGGCGGCGCCAGCGCGGTCGAGACCCTCTCCGGCACCGTGCGGCGCGAGGGGGGAGGGGTCTACCGCTACCACCCCGCCACCCGCGAACTGCGCCTCCACGCCTCCTACACCTTCGGCAACGCCCGCGGCCTGGCCTTCGACGAATGGGGCGCGGGGGTCGTCGCCGACGCGGACACCGGCGCCTTCTACAACCTCGACGCGCTGTCGGGCTCCCCCCCACCCAACGGCGCCCCCGGCCCGGCCCGCCCCTTCGCACGCGCCCGCAACGAACCTTCCCATGCGCCGGTCTTCGTCACCGGCTCGCACTTCCCCGAAGACGCCGGCGGCGACCTGCTCGCGGCCTCCATGATCGCCCGCCTCGGCGTGCTCTACTTCGATCTGCGCGGCCTCGGCGGCGGCGCCGAGCGGCTCGCCCAAGAGTCGCTGCCCGTGGTGCTGACCACCGACGGCAACTTCCGCCCGGTCGACCTCGACTTCGGCCCCGACGGCGCCCTCTACGTCACCGACTGGCACAACGCCCTCCTCGACCACACCGGCCACCACCTCCGGGACCCGGAGCGCGACCGCTCCCACGGCCGAATTTGGCGCGTCGTCGCCAAAGGCCGCGGCCTCGACCGCTGGCCGGAGATCGCGGGCAAGGCGCCGCCGGAGCTCCTTCCGCTCCTCGCCCATGGCGACCCGAACGTGCGCCGCCTCGCGATGCGCGAACTGCGCCGATCCCCCGCCGACGCCGTGCTGGCCGCCGCCCTGCGATGGGGCACCTCCCTCGACCGGGGCGCCGCCCGCTACGAACATCACCTGCTGGCGCTGCTCGACCTCCACGCCCACTTCGCCCGCCCCAACGCCTCGCTCCTGCGCTCCACCCTGCGCGCCAAACGACCGGAGGCGCGCGCCGCCGCCACCCGCCTGCTCGGCGAATGGCTCGACTCCGAACCCGGCGCCATCTCGATGCTCGAAGTCCTCGCCAAAGATCCCGACCCCGCCGTGCGCCTTCAAGCCCTTCGCGCCTGCAGCTTCGCCGACGACCCGCGCGCCTTGGAGATCGTGGAGAACGCGACCCCGGAGCCGGGAGAGCCCGACCCCGACGCCCCCGGCACCCCATCGGCGATCCCGACCAAGCTCCCCGGCCAACTCGGCTATGTTCAAGCGGAGGCGCTCAAAGCGCTGCGCGAGCGCTTCCCGCCCCCGAGCGGCGACGAGGACCGGTGAAGTCAGCCCGCTGCTTCGTGTGGACGCGGCAGAGCATCGCGCATAGGACGCCAACCGGGATCGATCCCCACATCCGAGGCGCCGCCATCCGTCGGGGCTGAGGAGGGGGCGGCAGCATCGACATGGGGCAGCGTCTCGGTGCCCGCTCGCTCGGTGCCCGCAACGGGATCCGCGGCGTCCCGGTGGCTCGGCGCGCCGGGTTCAGTGCGGGTTCTTCCGACGCAGCGCTCGTTAGGATAACACAGCACTTCCGCGGGAGGGCTGGTGGCCATCCCCACACACCACCCCGAACTCCCCCCTACTGTCACCCTGAGCAACGCGAAGGGCCTCCCACCGCGATCCGCGTCTCCGAAGCCATTCGTGTTGAATGACCCCAGCGCCTCTTAGGAGGCTGTCGGACTTACCCGTTGCGGCGCGAATCGGTTTACAATTTGCCGCCCCGCTGTCTCGTCGCCCATCCAGGCGGCGATCTCTCGCTACGAACCAGGTCCGGCCGGGGCGCCCGGAGGTGAAGGCAACCCCTCCGGCGGCGCGACCGCAGAACTGGGCTCACCCGCAGGATCCGGGAGGGCATCGGGTTCCGATCCCGCTTCCGGTTCGGCCGGGGGCCCGGGGTCAGGCGCAGCTGCGGGTCCGGGCCGCTCGACGTTCAACCATCCCTCCGCCAAGACGCGAACGATCCACATTTGCGCCGGTTCGCGTTTGGGGCGGTCTTGATGGGTGCGCAGCGAGAGCGTCACCGCCGCCCAACCATCGCTGCCCGCGCGCTCGAAGACCTGGGCCAGTGCCCCCGCCGACGCCCCGTCGCGGATCGCATACCCGAAGGCCGTCGTCGTGCGGCTGACGTCGGTGATCTCGAAGCAGCTCAGGTGGTTCGGGTCGGCGAACTCGAAATTGTAGTAGTCGCCGGGCTTCACGTAGACTCGCATCTCGACCACCTCGATCGGCGGCAGCTCGGAAAAGGTCGCCAGCGGCACATCGCAGTACCCCACCGCGCTCTCCCAATCGAGCCGCGGTTCGCCGCCGGGCGGCAGTTCGAAGATGAGTGTCTTGGACGGCTGCGCTACGTCCCCGAGGGTGCGGATTTTGGCGAAGTTCAGCCCGCCGCGTTCGAACTCCATATAGCTCACGGCATCGAGCGCCGGGAACTCCCGATCGGAGAGCGGGTTCTCCAAATAATAGCGCCGCATGTGCGCCTCCACCCTACCGCCCGAACGCACCAACTCCAGCCGCCTCGTCACGTTGTCGGCGGCGTGAAACCGCTCGAGCGTCCGGATCAGGCGCTGCGCCGGGCTCAAGCTCGAGTCCTCCCCCGCCCCCACCGGAACACCCGCGGCGCCCGGCTCAGCGGCCCCCTCCGCAGCACGGCGCTGAACGATCTTCGTGATCACCACCGCCGAAGCGACCATGATCCCCAGCAAGGCGATCGAGCCAAACCGGCGCAGGTTCTTGTCGAAGAAATGGCCCGAGGGGCTGGCGTCCGGGAAGCTCTCCCAGGCCCGCTCCGGAGAGAACCCCGCCTCCGCCTCGGCGCGCGGCACCAGCTTCACCTGGCGGTCGGCGTTGAGCCGGTGGACGCTCATCGTTTCGGGCTTGCCCGCAACCGGCCCCCCGGCCCCATCGGCGTCCGCGTCCCCGCCGCCGGCGGGAGCATCGTGCAGCTGCACCTGCCGCTCCAACGCCGGCGAAACCGCCGGCCCTTTCCGCTGCGGCAAATGGGCACCCCCGGCGATCCCGCCGCTGCCGGAGAGCGGGATCGCCTCCCTCCCCGCCTCGAGGTCGGGCGCCACCAGCTTGCCGCTGCACTCGGGGCACTCCATCTCATCGCCCTGGGCGCGCGGTTTGATCTCCACCGGCCGCGCGCAAAACGGGCAGCCGAACACCACCAACCGCCCGACCTTCCGCGCCGGCAAGACCTCCATCTCGCCGCGGGCGATCATCGCGACGATCTCGTTCTGGTCGTGTTCGCCATGGCGGGGCTTGTGCAAGGGCTCCCCGTCCGGATGCGGGCCCGCGAGATCCGGCGGCGCGTGCACCGGGCCAGCGGGCGCCCCCTCCACCGACGACACCCGCGGCGCCTCCCCCGGCCTGCGCTTCGGCGGCAATCCCCCTCTCCCCACGACCTCCGGTTCGGGCTCCGGCTCCGGCTCCGGCTCCGGCTCCGGCTCGGGCTCGGGCTCAGGTTCGGGCTCTGGCGCAGAGGACCTTGTCACCTCCGCCAGATCGTCTGCAGCGACGCTTGCGCCACCTCCAAAACCATCCCCTTCGCCGTCTTCCTCGGTCTCGCCCGCCTCGTCGGCCCCGTCGGCCCCGTCGGCCTCATCGGCCCCGTCGGCCTCGTCGGGCGGTCCGCCGGAGTCCGCGCTCGCGGCCTTGCGCGGCACCATGATCGACCCCGAACAGTAGGGGCAGTCGACACGCAACCCGGCCGCCCGATCGTCGATGGCGATCGGGCGCGAACAAAGCGGGCAGTCAAAAACGATCTCTTCCTCGGACACGTGTGGTTTCGGGGGGGCGACGGTGAGGAGTCGATCCACTCCGTCGAAGCGGGCTGCATTCCTGCTAGGCGCTTCGCCCATCTTCGCTATAAGGAAATGCGTGTCAAACACAGACCCCTCCAGCGACAAGATCCGATTCCATTGCACCAGCTGCGGTGTCCGGCTCGCAGCTCCGGCAAAACACGGCGGCGCCACCATCCGCTGCCCGAAATGCGAGAGCGAACTCCCGGTCCCCGTCACGAGCGAGCCCGATCCCGCCGCCCTGCGCCGCGAATGGTCGCTCGCCCGCTGCCCGAGTTGCGAGGAAGTCTCCAAGGTGCGCGCCGAGAACCACGACCGGCCGGTCGTCTGCGCCTCTTGCGGCGAGGCTATGATCGTCAGCGCCTAGCCCGGATCGATCACCACGTCCGCAGGCGAGCGGCTTCCGGGCGGTCACCCCAGAGCCCGCTCCACCAACACCGCCGCCAAGCGCTCGGTCGCGCGGTCGAGCTCCGCATTGGCGCGCTTCAGCTCCGCGGCCGCCCCACCTCCGAGCGCCTCGCGCACGGCGGCCTCCGCCCGCTCGATCTCCGCGCGCTCGCCGCCGTCGATCGCGTCTCCCGCCAGTTCCAAAGCCTGCGCCACCGCCGGCAACAACTCGTCGCTCTTCAACTTCGCCTCGGTCCAGAGCCGCTCGTTGAAGTCGTCGAACGCGTGCTCGACCGACTCGCCCACCATCGCCTCGACCCGCTCATCCGCGACATCGACCGCGCCGCGCACGATCTCCAACACGCGGTCGGTGCCGGTCGCCGTGTCGCGCCCCAACACCGTCAAGATCCCGTCGGCATCGAGCGAGAACTGCACCCCGACGCGCGCGCTCCCCTTCGCCCCGGGGGCGAAGGGCACCTCGAACACCCCCAGCTCCCAGTTGTCGCGCGCCATCTCCCGCTCGCCCTGCAGCACGCGCACGCGCATCGCCCCCTGCCCCGCCGCAGCATTGGTGAACATCTCGCCGCGCTTGACCGGGATCGTGGTGTTGCGCGGGATGATGACGTTCATCAGCCCACCGAAAGTCTCGATCCCCAGCGACAGCGGCGTCACGTCCAACAACACCACCTCACGGAGCGCCCCCGAGAGCACGCCGCCCTGGATCACCGCGCCCAGCGCCACCGCCTCGTCGGGGTGCTGCGAGAGGTCGGATTCGCGACCGAACACCTCGGCCGCCAGCGCCCGCACCATCGGGATCCGCGAGCTCCCCCCCACCAGCACCGCCGCGTCCAGCTCCGCGCTGTCCACGCCGGCCGCCGCCAGCGCGGCCACGCAGTGCCCCCGCGTGCGCTCGATCCAGGGCCGGGCCAGACGCTCGAACTCCGCCCGGGTCAAGACCGCCTCAAAGCTGCGCCCACCCGCGTAGAACGGGATGCGGACATCGATCTCCTCCCGCTCCGAAAGGGCCTCCTTCGCCGATCGCGCCGCATCGAGGAACCGCCCAGCGACTCCCGCGTCGGCGGACTCCAGGCCGTCGCCCTCTGCACCTCGGTACAGCGCTTCCGCCAGCACCCGGTCGAGGTCGTCGCCGCCGAGCTGCGTGTCCCCATCGGTCGCCAGCACCTGGAACACGCCTTCGTTGAGCTCGAGCACCGAGACGTCGAAGGTGCCGCCGCCGAGGTCGTAGACCGCGACCTTCGCCCGCTCCCCGAGCCGGTCGAGCCCATAGGCCAGCGCCGCTGCGGTCGGCTCCGCCAACAGCCGCACCACCTCGAGGCCGGCCAACTCGCCGGCGCGCTTCGTCGCCTGCCGCTGGGCGTCGTTGAAGTAGGCCGGCACCGTGATCACCGCCCGCTCAAACGCCTCACCCGCCGCCCGTTCGGCCACCGATTTGAGGTGCTTGAGGATCTCCGCCGACACGTCCTCGGGCGCGGCTTCGACAGCGCCGAAACGCAGGTTCACCCGCTCGCCCATGCGCCGCTTCACCGAGAAGGCCGTGCGCCCGGCCACCGCCCCCGCGGCCCTCCGCGCCCGGGCTCCGACCAGCACCTCGCCGTCCTCCCCGTAGTGCACCACCGACGGCGTCAACCGCCGCCCCTCCGCATCGGCAAAGAGGATGGGGAAACCAGAGTCCACCACGCCGACCAGCGAGTTGGTGGTCCCGAGATCGATTCCGAGAATGGACATGGTCAGACCCATCGGGCCTCAAGGGCGCTTGGTCGAACGTTGAAACCTCGGATTGCCACCTAACGCCCCGGCGCGTATCCCAACCACGGCCCCAGCCACTTTTCGACCTCCGCCAGCGGCACGCCCTTCCGCGCGGCATAGTCCTCGGCCTGGTCCTTGCCGATCTGCCCGACGCCGAAGTAGCGCGATTGGGGATGCGAGAAGTAGAGGCCGCTGACCGCCGCCCCCGGGTGCATCGCCATGCTCTCGGTCAAGCTGGCACCCGTCAGCCGCTCGGCGTCCAGCAGGTCGAACAAGGTACGCTTCTCGGTGTGGTCCGGCTGTGCGGGGTAGCCGCCGGCCGGCCGGATGCCGCGGTAGCGCTCGCGGATGTACTCCTCATTGGTGAACTCCCCCGGCTGCTCGTAGCCCCAAGCGACCCGCACCTCGTGGTGCAGCTTCTCCGCATACGCCTCGGCGAGCCGGTCGGCCAGCGCCTTGGCCATGATCGCCGAGTAGTCGTCGTGGTCCGCCTCGAACTCCTTCGCCAGCTCGTCGCCGCCGTGGATGCAGACCACGAAGCCGCCGAGGTAGTCCCGCCGCCCGCTCTCCTTCGGCGCGACGAAATCGGCGAGCGCATAGTTCGGCTTGTCCTTCTTCGGCATCTGCTGGCGCAGCGTGTGGAACACGCAGCGCCGCTCCGACCGCGAGCCATCCGCGTACACCTCGATGTCGTCCCCGACGGAGTTCGCCGGGAACAGGCCCCAGACGCCCTTCGCCGTGAAGCGCCCCTCATCGATGATCCGCTTCAACATCGCCCCCGCATCGTCGAACAACTTCCGCGCCTCCTCCCCGACGTCCGGATCCTCGAAGATCTTCGGGTAGCGCCCGCGCAGCTCCCATGTGTGAAAGAACGGCGACCAGTCGATGAAAGGGACCAGCGTGGCGCAAGCATCCTTGCTTGCAGCCCCCGTAAAATCGCCACGGTCGACCGCCATGGCGATATCGTCTCCGACGACCGTCTGCACGGCCTCCACCCATCGCCATTCATCTCCCAAACCACCCGCCGCCGGGTTCCGCAGCACGTACTCCCGCTGGTTCCAAAAGTCTCTCTCGTCCCGCACGAGGTGGTCGTAGGACTCGTGCTGCCAAAAGTCCCCCCGCCGGTTGAGCATCTTGTTCGCCTGCTGCGCGGAGAACGACTTCCAGCTGTGCAGGATGTCTTGGAGGGCGTTCTCCCCCAGAGGCTTCACCAACGCATGCACGTGGTTCGGCATGATGCACCACGCAAGCAGCTGATATCGCTCGCCATCGAAATGGCGTAGGGCGTCAGCGACGGTGGCGGCGATCGTTGGATCACGCAGATAGCACTCGCCGTGACCGGCATCGAGCGCCTTCTGAATCCGTTCTTCGTGGAGTTCGCGGAGTTGTTGGTCGATGCGCTTCGCCGCATCGGAGAGGGGCTGCAAGCAGGGATGCTTGCGCCACGGCTCGCCGGCCTCCTCTACAAAGAGACGCTCCAACCGCTCCCGCTCAAGACGGTATCCGTGCACGACGGACTGTGGCAGTGAATCGGCCAGCCTGAGGGTGACAGCATACGTTGCCCCGTCCTGCTCCCAGTGGGGCAAGTTTCTCTCCGAGACAGCAATTCCTCGGTCACGATCAAGGAAGGTGGCGCCAGCATCCCTGCTCCCGCCACTCGGCTCCGCCACCTCCACCGTCGCCCAATCACAGGTGAACTTGTTCCCCCGCGCCTCCTCGAGCGAGATCAGCTCCTTCTTCGGCCCGCCGCCGAACTTCTCCACCAGCTCGACATGGCGCGCCTCGTTCTTGGCGACGAACGCGTCGCGGCCGTCCTCGCTCAACAGCGAGGTCACCACCGGCACGCTGCGGCTGGCGTCGAGGACGTGCACCACGCTGCCCGAGGGGTAGTTCGGCGCGATCTTGATCGCCGTGTGCGCCGCGCTCGTCGTCGCGCCGCCGATCAACAGCGGCGTCCGCATCCCCGCGCGCTCCATCTCGGACGCGACATGCATCATCTCGTCGAGGCTCGGCGTGATCAGTCCGCTGAGGCCGATCACGTCCGCGCCGACCTCTTCGGCTTTGGCCAAAATCTTCTCGCAGGGCACCATCACGCCCATGTCGATGACCTCGTAGTTGTTGCAGGCGAGCACGACGCCGACGATGTTCTTGCCGATGTCGTGCACATCGCCCTTGACCGTGGCCATCAGGATCTTCCCCGCGCTCTCGCCCGCCGCCTTCTCCGCCTCCATGAACGGCTCCAGGTAGGCGACGCTCTTCTTCATCACCCGCGCGCTCTTCACCACCTGCGGCAGGAACATCTTCCCGGCTCCGAACAGGTCGCCGACGATCCCCATCCCGTCCATCAGCGGCCCCTCGATGACCTTCAGCGGCTTGCCGTATTTCGCCCGCGCCTCCTCCGTGTCCTCGTCGATGAAATCGGTGATGCCCTTCAGCAGCGCGTGCTCGAGGCGCTTCTCGACCGGCGCCTCGCGCCAGCCCAGGTCGACCTCCTTCTTCTTGCCGGCCTGCCCCTTGAACTGCTCCGCGTAGTCGATCAACGCCTCTGTGGCGCCCGGATGCCGGTTCAACAGCACGTCCTCGACCTTGTCGAGCAACTCTCTCGGGATCTCCTCGTAGACCTCGAGCATCCCCGCGTTGACGATGCCCATGTCCATCCCCGCCCTGATGGCGTGGTAGAGGAAAGCGGAGTGCATCGCCTCGCGGACGACGTTGTTGCCGCGGAAGCCGAAGGAGATGTTCGACACCCCTCCGCTGACCTTCGCGCCGGGCAGGTTCGCTTTGATCCAGCGCGTCGCCTCGATGAAATCGACGGCGTAGTTGTTGTGCTCCTCCATCCCCGTCGCGACAGTCAGGATGTTCGGGTCGAAGATGATGTCTTGCGGGTTGAAACCGACCTTGTCGACGAGGATGCGGTAGGCGCGCTCGCAGATGCGGATCCGGTCTTCGTAGGTGGCCGCCTGCCCCTCCTCGTCGAAGGCCATCACCACCACCGCAGCGCCGTACTTCATCACCTTGCGGGCGTGCTCCACGAACTTGTCCTCGCCCTCCTTGAGCGAGATCGAGTTGACGATCCCCTTGCCCTGCAGGCACTTCAGGCCGGCCTCGAGCACGGGCCAGTCGGAGCTGTCGACCATGATCGGCACCTTGGTCACGTCCGGTTCTGCGGCGACCAGGTTGAGGAACTTGGTCATCATCTCGACGCCGTCGATCAGGCCCTCGTCCATGCAGACATCGATGACGTTGGCGCCGTTCTCGACCTGTTGGCGGGCGACGCCCACCGCGTCCTCGAGCCGCCCCTCCTTGATCATCTTGGCGAAACGCGGCGAGCCGGCGACGTTCGTCCGCTCGCCGATCATGAGGAAGTTCTTGTCCCGCGTGTGGTTGTAGGCTTCGGAGCCGCTGAGGCGCATGACCGGCTCGATGTCCGGGATCGCGCGGGGCGGGTGCTTCCTGGCCTCTTCGGCGATCGCCGCGACGTGCTCCGGCGTGTTGCCGCAGCAGCCGCCGATCAGGTTCACCAGCCCCCCTTCGGCGAAGTCCCTGGTGTGCGCCGCCATGTCCGGCGGCAGCAGATCGAAACCCGTCGGCGCCAGCGGGTTGGGCAGGCCCGCGTTCGGGTAGGCCGAGACGAAGGCGCTGGTCTTGGCGGCGAGCTCGGCCAAGAACGGCCGCATCAGGTCCGGGCCGAGAGAGCAGTTGAGGCCGATGGCGAGCGGGTGCGCATGGGCGAAGGCGTTGGCCAGCGCCTCGACCTTGAGCGCCGAGATCATCGTCTCACCGCCCATGCCGACCGCCGCCGAGACGATCAACGGGAGCTCGACCCCGTCGGCGTCGAACACCTCGCGGATCGCCACCGTCGCCGCCTTCGCATTGAGCGCATCGAAGATGGTTTCGACCATCAGGATGTCGCACCCCCCTTCGATCAAGGCCCGCACCTGATGCGCGTAGGCGGCCTTGACCTGGTCGAAGTCCACCGTCCGGAAGCCCGCGTCCTCGGCGTCTGGCGACTGCGTGAGGGAGACCGTCAACGGCCCGATCGCCCCGGCGACATAGCGCTTCACCCCCGTCGCCTCCGCCACCTTGTCCGCCTCCGCCCGGCACAGCTTGGCCGATTCGACGTTCATCTCCCACGCCAGTTGGTTGAGGAACGGGTCGTCGATGATCTTCTGGAAAAACTCCGGGTCTTTGCGCCCCTTGCCGGTCTCCCGCGGGTCCTCGACGAAGAACTCGCTCTGCGCCAGCGAGGTGGCTGAGAAAGTGTTGGTCTCGGCGATGTCCGACCCGGCCTCATAGAATCGCCGGTGGATGTCCGCGATCACGTCCGGCCGCGTCAGCGAGAGGATGTCGCCGTTGTTGAGCAGGTCTTTGGCGTTCGATCGGAATCGCTCCCCGCGCGCCGCCGCCTCGTCGAGCCCGTATCCACGAATCGTCGTGCCCATCGCCCCGTCGAGGACGGCGATGCGCTCGCTCAATAGCTTCCGAAGTTCGGGTTCGCAGGATTCTCTGGCCATCGAGACGCAGTTTAGCCCCCCAAAATCAGGCTTCAACACGATATATCAACATATCATGATTTGTTGATATGTTGTTGGGAGTTGATTGGATCATTGGGAGATTCGTTGATTAAGTTCCGTGGCGCCCGCGCCGCCCCAACCAACCCCAACCTCCGATCATCGCCTCCCCTCCCCTCATCCTCGCTTCCGGCTCCCCGCGCCGCCGCGACCTCCTGCTGGGGGCGGGCTTCGAATTCGAAGTCCTGCCCTCGGACGCGGAAGAACTGCACGGCACGCACTTGCCTCCTGCCGAACTCACGGAGACCAACGCGCGCATCAAGGCCGCGCCGGTCGCCGCCGCGCATCCCGACGCGGTGGTGCTCGGCGCCGACACGCTGGTGTTCCTCGACAGCGAACCGCTCGGCAAGCCCGTCGATTTGGCGGACGCCGAAGCCATGCTCGCCCGGCTGGTCGGCAAGACCCACCAGGTCATCACCGGCGTCGCCCTGCTCCGCGGCGATGCCGCGCACGCGCTCCACGCCGTCACCGACGTCACCTTCCGCCCGCTGACCCGCGCGGGCATCCGGCGCTACCTCTCCCTGATCCAACCGCTCGACAAAGCCGGCGCCTACGCCGCCCAGGAACACGGCGAGGAGATCATCGCGCGCACCGCGGGCAGCTACACCAACGTCGTCGGCCTGCCGATGGATGAAGTCGGCGCCGCCCTCGCCGATCGCTTCGGCATCCACCCCGCGCCGGCGCCGTAGCCGCGGCCTCCGCATCTTCCACCTCCACCCCTCCATGCCCAAAGGATGAACATCATCATCGTCGGCGCCGGCGAGATCGGCCGCCACCTCGCCGCCAGCCTCTCCGGCGCGGCCCACAACATCGCCGTCATCGAGCGCGACCCCGAGCTCGCCGCGACCTTCGGCGCCGAGGTCGATGCCCGTGTCGTCAGCGCGAACGGCGCGTCGGTGAACACCCTGATCGAGGTCGGCGCCCCGGAGTGCGAGCTCTTCCTCGCCCTCACCAGCGACGACAACACCAACCTCGTCTCCTGCGCGGTCGCCAAGCAGCTCGGTGCTCAGAAGACCATCTGCCGCACCTCCCCGGGGCTCTTGCGCGAGGAGTGGCTGTTCGACTACCGCAGCCATTTCGGCATCGACCACCTGTTCAGTTCGGAGCGCCTCTCCGCCGTCGAGCTCTCCAAGTTCGTGCGCAACCCGGACTCGATCTCCGTCGATGAGATCGCCCGCGGCCGCGTCGAGATCCAACAGGTGCTGGTCTCCGACCGCAGCGAGGCCTGCGGCAAAACCCTGCGCCAGATCAAGCTGCCGCCCCGCGTCCGCATCGGCTCGATCCTGCGCGGCGACGACGCCTTTGTCCCGGGCGCCGACCGCGCCGTCGAGGCCGGCGACCTCGTCACCCTCTTCGGCGAGCCGCACAAACTCCACGAGACTGCCGCCATGCTGCAGACCGGCGTCGAGAAAGACCGCCCGATGCGCGTCGTGATCCTCGGCGGCGGCGAGTACGGCTTCTCGCTCGCACAGATGATTAGCGGCTGGAACTGCAAGGTGCGCATCTTCGAGCGCGACCCCGCCCTCGCCGAACGCCTCGCCGACGAGCTCGGCGAAGTCACCGTCATCAACGCCGACGCCACCTCGGTCAACGAACTGCGGGAGGAGCAGGTCGGCGATGCCGATTTCTTCATCGCCACCACGCAGAGCGACGAGGACAACGTCATGACCTGCCTGCAGGCCTCGAATCTCGGCACCAAGCATTGCCTCACCCTCATCCACCGTTCCGACTATGCCGACGCCCTCGGCCAGGCGGGTTCGCAGCTCGGGATCACGGGCGCCGTCAGCCCGCGCGAGGCCACCCGCCGCGAGCTCATGCGCTTCATCACCTCCGACAAGTACCATGTCGTGAAGAAGCTCCGCGCCGGCGAGATCATCGAGATCACCGTGCGCAAGGGCAGCAAGGCCGCCGGCTGCAAGATCGGCGAGGTCTCCTGGCCGGAAGGCTGCGTCCTCGTCGCCCACATCAAAGGCATCCACGCTTCGGTCCCCGCCGCCGACGACGAGATCGAAGCCGGCGACAACCTCTTCGCCACCGTCGACCGCAAGGCGAAGAAGAAACTCGTCAAACTGGTGACCTGAACGAAGGGATGCTCCGCCCGTCCATCGCCCTCGCCCTCGCCGCCGCCACCCTCCCGCCCGGCGCCCAGACCGCCTTCGCCGCGCCGCTGTGGGTCGATCTCGACACGCACGGGCGCAGCGACATGCGGAGCGAGGGTTGGGAGAGCTGGGCCCCGTCCGGCAGCGGGGCCGCGGCGACCTTCGGCGGCGTCGCGGTGGCCCTGCGCGCAGCGGACGGGAGCGCGCTTCAGCGCATCGGCGGGAAGGCGCTCGTCGCGGGCGGCCTGACCGTCGGCGCGGACGGCGTGATGGTCGGCGGCGACGGGCCGGCGGCGCTCGAGCTCGAACTCCGCGGGCTGACGCCCGGCCGGCATCGCTTTGTGGGCTTCCACCACTGGCCGGATCGGCCGCAGCCGATGGGCATCGCCTGCGGCGCCCGGACCGGCGACCCGTTCGTGTCATCGACCGAGGCTTCGCACGACGATGAGCTCGGCACCTCCTACCTCGAGTTCGAGGTTGCCGCCGACGCGCCCGCCGTCATCCGCATCGGCGCCGGACCTGGCGGGACGGCGCTGCTCAACGGCTTCGCGCTCGACGTCGCCGACCCGCGCAAGAAGGCCCTGAAACCCCAGCCGCCCCACCTCGACCACCACGCCGACGGCGACGGCGGCACGGTCGCGCTGGCTTGGCAGCCCGCCCCCGGCGCCGTCTCCCACCGCGTCCACATCGCGGCCGATCGCGACCCCGCCGCGGCCGCACGGGCGCTGGCGGCGGCCGGCCCGCTCGGCGAGACGGCCGGCCACACGTTCCGCGCGGCGGTGACACGGGACTCGCTGCTGCACTACTGTTGGCGGGTGGACAGCATCGATCGCACCGGCGCCGTCACCCGCGGCGACCCTTGGCGCTTCCGCGTGCGCCAGCCCGCCTTCCCCGGCGCCGAGGGGTACGGGCGCTTCGCGATCGGCGGCCGCGGCGGCCGCGTGATCCACGTCACCAGCCTCGCCGACTCCGGCCCCGGCTCGCTCCGTGCCGCGGTCGAAGCGACCGGGCCGCGCACCGTCGTGTTCGATGTCTCCGGGCTCATCACCCTGGAGTCGAAGCTCCTCTTCCGGGGCGACAACGCGTTCCTGACCGTCGCCGGCCAGACGGCGCCGGGCAAGGGCATCTGCCTCCGGGGGTACAGCTTCGGCGGGCTCGGCGCGCGCGATACGGTGGTGCGCTTCATCCGCCTCCGCCTCGGCGACCTCTCCGGTGAGACGATGGACGGCATGGGGCTCGCCGGTGCCGACCACTGCATCATCGACCACTGCTCGATCTCGTGGTCGATCGACGAGGCCTTCAGCTCGCGCGGCGCCAAGAACATCACCCTGCAACGCTGCCTGATCTCGGAGGCGTTGAACGTCGCCGGCCACCGCAAGTACGGCGAGGGTGCCGCCCACGGCTACGCGGCCTCGATCGGCGGCGAGGTCGGTAGCTTCCACCACAACCTCCTCGCCCACAACGCCGGCCGGAACTGGTCGCTGGCGGGCGGCATCGACCAGGCCAACCGCCACGCCGGGCGGCTCGATCTCCGCAACAACGTCGTCTACAACTGGCATTCGCGCACGACCGACGGCGGCGCCCGCCAGGTGCAGTTCGTCGGCAACTACTACAAACCCGGCCCCGCCAGCCGGCCCCTCGGCTACTTGAACCCGCAGTTCGAAAACCCCGCCTTCGGCCCGCAGCAATATTACGTCGAGGGCAACCGCACCGAGGGCGCGTTCGGCCCCGAGGGTCCGCTGCCGCCCCTGGCCGGTGTGCGACCGCGCGGCGAGCAGGCGGCCCCCGTCACGGTCGCGACGCCGTTCTTCGCGCACCACGTCACCACCCAGGGCGCCGACGAAGCCTTCGGGGACGTGCTCGCCGACGTCGGCTGCAACGTCCCCGCGCTCGACGAGCACGACACGCGGGTGGTGCGCGAAACCCGCACCGGCACGGCGACCTTCAGGGGAAGCAAGTCCGGGCTCCCCGGCCTGCCGGATTCGCAGGCCGATGTCGGCGGCTGGGAGCACTACCCGGAGATCCGCCGCCCCGAGGGTTGGGACATCGACCGCGACGGCATGCCGGACCGGTGGGAGCGGGCGCGCGGGCTGGACCCGGCCGACCCGGGCGATGGGGCGGGAGACCCCGACGGCGACGGCTACACGAATCTCGAGGACTACCTCAACGCCCTCGCTGCGGGCGGGGGCTGAGTGCAGCTTCCCAACCACCAACCCGACCGCGCCGACGACGGGCTCACCCGCCCACCGGATCCAACACCACCCCACCGACATCAATCATCACCACCCCCTCCGGCTCTTTTGCCCCCCTCGACCCGATCGACAACACCACCGCAGCGCTCTCCGCTCCCGTGCTGTCCGCTTCCAGTTCCACCTCCACCCAACGACCGGAGACACCGTAGCTGCTCCCCTCCGCCGTCTTACTGCCCACGACGGAGCCGTCCGCGCCGAGCATCTGCAGCTCTACGCATATCTCGCGCATCATCATCGCCCGCGGCTGGTTCAAAGCCACCCTCAGCGCGACTCCCCCCTCCCCTTCGCGCAAAGTCAGATCCGCACGGGCGAAGGCTCCGGACGGCAAGCCCGGCGTAACCGTGAACCGGCGGAACCGGGCGAACCCCTCCCCGTGTTCCGCCATCCGGACACCTTCTTCTGCGGCGGGCCCCAGCGACCCGAGCTCCCCCGCACCGACGGCGGCGGGCGACCTCCCGGGACGGTCGAGCCGCTCCATCAACTGGCCCCGCAGTACCTCGTCCTCGACGCGTCCGGCCACGTCCTCCGCTGTAGCACGGCGGCCGCTTGCAGCCAGCAGCACGAACAGGTTCTGCAGCGTCGCGTCCGGCGTATTGCGCGCCAGCCGCCGCGCGACGACTGGCTCCAACAGAGCCGCCGCCCTCCCGGCCTCCGTCTCCATGCCGCGGCGCACGGCGTCAATCCCGAAACCGCGCAGCGCGCGCAGCACCGCCCCCTCGGTCCGCGCATCGCCGCCCCCCTCCCCGAGCAGACCATCGGCGAGCGCGAGCCACCGATCCCCCTCCCCGACTTCCATCGCCAGCGGCGCCAGCGCTTCGAGCCAGACCGCGAGATCGACGTCCGCCATCGCCGGCTGCGCCTCCACATGGGCAAACAGATCCCGGACCTGCTGCGCGGCATCGCCGCCAGTGTCGAGCAGCGCCCAAGCATTCAGCACCCGCAATCGCGCGCCCGGGAGGTGCGCGCCCGGGGGGACCAGCGGAACCCTTTCGACCGCCAACGCCAGCAGCGCCGCCCTCCCGCGCGCCGGGACGAAGGAGCTGGCGCCGACGGCGAGGAATACGTCTTGCGAGAGCCGTGCCGCGTGCTGACTCCAGTCGGGTATGCCACCCGCGAGAAGCTCGGCGACGAGCGGAGTGGGCGTTTCGTAGATCCGCTCCTCAATCCACTGGCTTTCCTCGTACCAGAACTCCTCAGCAGCCCCCGCCTCGGCGACGATCTCCATGAGCGTGAACCCGGCGCAGTGCCGAGCCATCCCGTCCCGACCCCATCTCCACAGGAACCCCCCACGCTCCACCACCTGGTGCCTCCCTTCCCTCACCTTCGCCAACAACAAGGCCCGCGCCAGGGTCATCGCCTGTTCCGCATCGAGCCGCCCCCGCAGGGGTTCCAAGTCATCCCGAGACACCCCGATATAACTGCAGTGAACCAGTGCGGCGATCGCTAGGCGGACCGCCTGGGCAGTATCCCCCTCCGCCTCCTCTAGCCGGCCGGCGATCGCCAGCGCCCGGTCCTTCCGCCGCTCGATCGCCCGTTGTGCCTTCGACCCTGCCCCCCCCTCGCGCTCCGGCACCGCCCCTTCGAGGTACGCGAGACACGCCCCCGCCATCGGCTCCAGATCCGCCGGCTCCATGGCCTCCAGCAGAGGCACCCAATCGCCTTCGCTATCGAGCGCCACGCCGGGGTCTGCGGCAAAGGCGCGCGCCAACAGAACCACGGCCAGGGGCGGATCCTCCTCCGCCAAGAGAGATGCCGCCTCGGCGAGGAAGGCCGGTCCAAAACCCTCCCCGTTCTGCACCAGCAGGCGTAGGTCACGTTGCGCCCGCTCAGCATGGTCGGCAGGACGTTTGACCGACGCTTTCTGCAGGGCCCGCCTGAGAAGGTATATCCGAAAACGCAGCTCGACCGGGTCAGCGGTCGAATCGAAGCCGGCGTCGAGTTCGGTCAGCAGGCCGGGGATCTCGCCCGCGATGGCCAGCGCGGTCGCCGCGGCCTGGAGTCCCTCATCCGGCAGGTCCAGACGCGGCAGCGGACGGAGCCACAGCGCGGTCGCCTTCTCGACCCCGATCTGCTTGTACAGCGGAACGTAACGGATTGGCGGCGCGTCCACCACCAGCCCGGCATCCCAGCCGCTGGACTCGCAGTCCACCGGCTCCCCTTCGATCGCTTCGATCTCCGCCGCGAGGCGCTCCGCCAGCTCCTTCTCCCCAGCCGCCTCAGCAGCGAGCTTCCGCAGGCGCTTCACCATCTCCGCCCGCCAACCGCGTAAACCCGGCATCGAGTCGAGCAGGGCCAGCGCCCGCCGCGCACGCCCGACGCCCTCCTCATCTGGCTCCCGCTTCCGACCGAATCGAGGATCCGGCTCAAGCAGCAGCACTTGCGCGAGGATCAACTGGAGATGGACATCCTCGGGGCGCCGCTCCACCCAGCTCTCCAACTCGCGCAACGTGTCACCCGGCTCCGGCCGCACCCATTCGCCAGCGACATGGCGCGGCCTGTCGAGTCCGCCACCGACGAACCGGAAGGTATCCGCGACCGTCCTCACAAAGCGGCTGTCCTCGCCCCCTCGCGCGGCGACCCCGTCCGGGCCCACTTTGAAATAGCCAGTCGAATAGCCTCCGACATCCACACTCGCCCCCATCCGCCGACGGGTTGCTGCGAAATACTGTCTGCTCAAAAACCCCTCCCAGAGCGCGTTGTTGCCCGGGGGAAGGAGGCTCTCACGTTCGCCCTGCAGGATGATCGCCCACCGCCCGAAGTGTCTCCCCGCGCCCGGCACCGGCGGGTCGATCCCCACCCCCTGGGGCCAGATCTGCGTCGGCGCGCTCTCCAGCCAAGCATGGAACGCCCGGACCTCGTTTTCGCTCAGATCCCCCGCCCGCTCGCGCTCCCAGATCGCCTCGGCGACCGCGGCACCGCGACCCAGCCTCGGATCGCTCCCGTTCGAACGGTCGGCGAAGGCCAGCACGCTGCGCAGGTCAAACGGCTCCCGACGGCAGAGCGCGAGAGCGGTGTCCCAGTTGCGGTCCAGCGCGGTGCGGAGGGAGATCGTCCCGACCGGCCCATTGTCGATCATCCCAACACACTCCGCACGCATCACAGGATCGAGCGCCGCCCAGCGGTCGGATTCGAGGAGTTCCCGCGCCGCCTTCGAGCGCCCTGCCACCCGCCCGGAACGCATCCACAGGAGGCGCCGCAGCTCGCTCATCTGCGGGCGCCCTTCGATCTCCGCCGCCACGCGCTCACCGCGCTTCAGCGATGCCGCGTCCTCGATAAGGAGACAGGCGAGCAGGCGGAGGGTGTCCTCGTCGCCAGACCACCGCCGCTGGTCTGCCTTGGGGAATCGGCCCGCGTCGTTCACTTCGGGATCCGAATCCGTACCCGGGGCGACAGGCAGCGCCAGCACGGACTCGAGCAGCTCGACGGCGAGGCCCCCCTCCCCGATCTCGTACAACCCCTGCGCGACCACCAAACGCTGGATGGGTTCCCGGAGCTCCGGCCGCCCGCCTTCGATCCACATCCGCGCGCCGACGGCGAACAGCAGATCCTCCTCCGAACGCCGGCGCCAAGCATCGGCCGCGGCGAGCCACTCCCACGGCCGTCGGGCATGCCAATAGCGGAACAGCGCCTCGCGCCGGTCGTCTCCACCCCATCCCACAGCGAGCACGTCCAGCTTGCTCTCCGGTTCGAGGAGCCCCCCGGCCAGCTCCTGGGCCGCCAGGTTTTCCAAAAGGGTTGCCGAAGCCACGCGGGGGCTCACTTTGGCACATTCCTCCCAGAGTCCGCCATCCTCTCCGCGCGGCGCTTCCAGCGCGCTTCGATACCAACGCTGCGCCGAACGGTAATCCAACTGCAAATGGTATAGGGTCGAAAGATACAGCGCCGCGCGGTACCGCCCAGGATCGCCCCCGTCCGTCGCGCTGGCCATTAGCCCATCCAAAAACGCATCGAAACCGCCCGCCATCTCGTAGAGCACGCCGACCGTCTTCAGGCGGCGCACTTTCGACGGCACTTCCCCGTCGGCGCCCCATAGCACATCGGCCAGCGCCGCGTAGGCACCCGGGGTCATCTCCGCTTCCCGGTTCGCCAAAATCCGCAGCAGCGCGCGCTCGGCGACCGCTTCGTGCAAGCCCGGCTCCGCCTCCAGGACCGCGTCCCACATCTCCGCGACCCGCGCCGCATCGCCAGCGAGCGCCGCATCGACCGCGTCCCAGACCTCGGCGTGCCACGGGAGCGGCTCCCGCCCCGAGGCACACGCGAAGCTCAAGCACCACAGCGATGCCCCGATCCAGATCCCAGACAGTCCCTGCATGCCGAAGCCTGAACCGTGCGGGGCACGGAGGCAAGAAGTCAAACCGCCACCCGCAGCACCAGCGCGACGCGCGAGGGCAGGTAGATCGAGACCTGCCCGCCGACGGTCGGGAAGCGCACCTCGGAGTCGATGCGGCCAAAACCGCCGAACTCGCGGGCGTCGCTGTCGAGCGCGACCTCGAGGTCGCCGGAGATGCCCCGGCCGACGCCGAAGCGGTAGCCGGGGATCGACCGCTCCGGGTGGAAGTTGAAAGCGAACACCAATCCTCCGCGCCGGAACATCAGGCAGTGGTTCTCCTGATCGAGGTTGAGCAGCTCGGCGGGATCCCCGGCGAACAAATCGCTGCCTCCCGCGAGCTCGAGCATCGCCTTGTCGAAGGCGAGCAGGTCGGCGTAGCGCAGCTCCGGGTTGTCGGCGAGCGACCACTGGCGGCGCGCGTAGTGGTAGGACCAGCCGTTGCCCTCGCGCGGGAAATCGACCCACTCGGGGTGGCCGAACTCGTTGCCCATGAAGTTCAGATACGCCTCGCCGCCGGCCGCCAGCGTGACGAGGCGGATCATCTTGTGCAGGGCGACCCCGCGGTCGATCACCGGGCTCGCGTCCGCCTTGCTCATGCCGGTGTACATCTCGGCGTCCATCAGCCAGAAGGCGATCGTCTTGTCCCCGACCAGGGCCTGGTCGTGGCTCTCGCAGTAGGCGACCGTGCGCTCGCCGGCGCGCCGGTTCGCCAGCTCGCCCCAGATCCCCCCGACGTCCCAGTCCTCGTCGCGCCTGTGCTTGAGCAGCTTGATCCAGGCGTCGGGGACCCCCATCCCGAGCCGGTAGTCGAGCCCCAACCCGCCGTCATCAGGGGCGCGGCACATGCCGGGCATGCCCGAGAAGTCCTCGGCCACCGTGACGGCGCCGGGCCTGACCGAGCGGGCCACCGCGCAGGCGAGCTGCAGGTAGGTCACCGCGTCGTCGTCGACCTCGCGCCCGAAGTATTTGTCGTAGTGGTCGAAGGCGGTGTCCCCATGGTGGTGGTAGAGCATCGAGGTGACGCCGTCGAAGCGGAAGCCGTCGAAGCGGAACTCCTCCAGCCAGTAGGCGACGTTCGACAGCAGGAAGCGCCGCACCCCCGGCCGCGCGTAGTCGAACAGCATCGAGTCCCACTGCGGGTGCTCGCCCTTGAAGTAGAGCCCGGGCTGGCCGTCGAACTCCGCCAGCCCCTCGGCCCGGTTCTTCACCGAATGCGAGTGCACCACGTCCATCAGCACCGCCAGCCCCAGGCCATGGGCGCGGTCGACGAGCGCCTTCAGTTCCTCCGGCGTCCCGCAGCGCGAGCTCGGCGCGAAGAAGTTCGCCACATGGTAGCCGAACGAACCGTAGTAGGGGTGCTCCGCGACCGCCATCAGCTGCACCGCCGTGTAGCCCCCGGCGGCGATCCGCGGCAGCACCTTGTCGGCAAAGTCTTGATAGCTCGCGACGCCACCCGCCTCGCCGGACATGCCGACGTGCGCCTCGTAGATCAGCAGCGGGCGCCGGTCAGCAGCCAAGTCGGGCGCCGCCTCGCGCCAGGCGTAACTTTGCTCCGGCTGCCAGACCTGCCCGCAGAAGTCCTTGCTCTCGGGGTCCTGCACCGCGCGGCGGATGTAGGCGGGGATGCGGTCGTGAGCGCCGTTCGCCCCGACCACATGCACCTTGACCCGGCCGCCGTGCGCGAGGCCGGCGGCGTCGGGCACGAACACCTCCCAGTCGCCGTCGTCACCGACCCGTCCCAGAGGGTGCGCGGCGCGGTCCCAGCCGTTGAAGTCGCCGACCAGCGCCAGCGAACCCGCGCGCGGCGCCCACTCGCGATAGACCCAGCCCCCATCCACGCGGTGGATTCCGTAATGCTGGTGCGCGGAGGCGTAGCGACGGAGGTCGCCGAGCGAGGCCAGCGCCGCCCCGTAGCGCTCACGCCGGCGCGCGACCGCGTCGCGATACGGTTCGAGCCAAGGATCTTCGTCGACGATCGGGAGCGGGAGGGACATAAGTGGAGGGAGCAGCGCCAGTATCGGGAAAGGGCGGACGCGGGCAAGCACCGTCCCCCTATCCTTCGCGCTCTGGGCAAATCGCCGATTGCGGGATGCACAGGTGCGCGGCGACCGGTATACGTCCGCCTCCCCCCGATGTTCAAGACCGCGCCCATCGCCCTCGTCGCCCTCGCCTTGACCGGCGCCGCCCTGCGCTCCGAAGACACGACCGCACCGGCAGCCCCGGCGGGGGTCGACCCCGAGGCCTTCCGCCAGATCGAACTCCTCATGCGCGGGATGGAGATCGCCCGCGAGCAGTTTGTGGAACCCGAGGCGGTCACCTACGAGCGGCTCGTCGAAGCGGCGCTCGATGGCCTCTACGCGCGCCTCGACGAGCACAGCGGCTTCATCAGCCCCCGCCTGCTCGAGGAGATGCGGGACGCCGGCGAGAACCCGGACAACGCCGCCGGCATCACGGTCTCGATCCGCGCTGGCGACGCCTCGCTCGGCCTGGCCGTCGCCGCCCTCGCCGAGGCCGGCCCCGCCGCGCGCGCCGGCGTCAAAGTCGGCGACCTTTTGCTAGCCATCGACGGCACCCCCACCGCCGGCCTCGGGGTCCCCGGCGCGCACGGGCGGCTCGACGGCGCTCCCGGCACCTTGGTGACCGTCGAGGTGCAGACCCCCGGCGCCGCCGCGCCGCGCACGCTCGGCTTCCAGCGCGAGCAGCCTCACCGCGAGACCGTCGTCGGCGCCCGCCTGTTGCCCGCCGACCTCGCCGGGGACGGCCCGCCGATCGGCTACGCCCGCGTCTCCCAGTTCCGCGCCACCACACCGCGCGAACTGCGCGACACGCTCGCCGCCCTGGAGGGGGAAGGCGCGGCCGCCTTCGTGCTCGACCTGCGCGGCAACCCCGGCGGGGCGCTCGAGGCCGCGGTCGAGACCTGCGCCCTGTTCCTGCCGCCCGGCTCCCCGGTCGTCTCGACCCGCGGGCGCGAAGGCACGGACAACAACGCGGAGTTGAAGACGCCCGAACTCGGCCCCGCGCCCCGCACGGACCCGCTCGCCCTGCTCGTGGATGGCCAGAGCGCCAGCAGCGCCGAAGTGCTCACCGGGGCGTTGAGAGACCATGGGCGCGCACTCGTCGCCGGCGAGCGCACCTTCGGCAAAGGCTCCGTCCAGTCCGTCATCAGCCTCGGCCTCGATTCCGGCGCCGCCGTCCGCCTGACGACCGCCCGATTCTTCACGCCGAAGGGCCACGCCATCGAAGGCGTCGGGATCGAGCCCGACCTCGCGCTCGGCGAGGGCGACACCCCGATCGCCGCCGCCGCCCGCGCGCTGCGGGGGAGATAGGTCGCACGCCAGTGTCCGTTGACCCTGCGGAGAAACGAAGGGCCGAATCTGCAATCTGGTAAAGTGATCGGTCTCCCAACAAGCAACCAGCGCGACCACCGCTGATCGCTGCCCGCATGTGCAGGTGCCCCCTCGGGCCTTCGGGGGCTTGGGCAATTCGTCATTGCCGACCGCGCGGCAAACGGGGACGTTTGCCCTCCGGTTCCGCGCCACGCCCCGCGGGAGGGCACGCGTCCCCGCGTGCCGCCGATTCACTGCCAGTAACCCCATCCTCCCACCCGCAAACCCTCAAGCCCACGCCATTCAAAGTTCCATGGGTCACTGGGTGCCCTTGCCCATCCACCTCCCCACACGGAAGAGTCCGCCCGAGCCTGCACCCACTCCCTTGAAGACTCCCCCGACCCTCCTCGCCCTCGAGTCGTCCTGCGACGAAACCGCCGCCGCGGTGTTCTCGGCGCCGCACCGGCTGTTGAGCAGCGAGATCGCCTCGCAGGTCGCCCTGCACCGCCCCTTCGGCGGCGTCGTGCCGGAGCTGGCCTCGCGCAACCACCTGCTCGCCCTGCGCCCCGTGATCGAAGCCGCGCTCGCTGCGGCCGGGACCGACCTGGACGAGATCGACGCCTTCGCCGCCACCGCCGGCCCCGGCTTGGCCAGTTCCCTGCTGATGGGGAACACCGCAGCCAAGGCGCTCGCGCTCGCCAAAGGCAAGCCCTTCCTCTCGGTCAACCACATGGAGGGGCACCTCGTCTCGCCGTTCATGGGCTCCGGGATCGAGCCCCACGTCGCGCTGATCGTCAGCGGCGGACACACCCTGCTGATCGACGTGCGCCGCTTCGGAGACTACCGACGCCTCGGGAGCACGCGCGACGACGCCGCGGGCGAGGCCTTCGATAAGGTCGGCAAGATGCTCGGGCTCCCCTACCCCGGCGGCCCGGAGGTCGAGCGCCGCGCCCGCGACGGCGACCCCGCCCGCTTCGCCCTCCCGCGGGCGATGCTCGACAGCGGCGACTTCGCCTTCAGTTTCTCCGGCCTGAAGACGGCCGTGCTCTACACCCTCGAGAAGCTCCCCTCCCCGCTGCCCGGGCGTGACCTCGCCGACCTCTGCGCCTCCTTCCAGGCCGCCGTCACCGACGTGCTCGCCGCGAAGGCCGCCGCCGCCCTGCGCTCGAGCGGCCGCGAACTGCTCGCCCTCAGCGGCGGCGTCGCCTGCAACCGAGCCCTGCGCACCGCGCTCGCCGCCGCCTGCTCGGGGGTCGGCGCGCGCTTCCTCGCCGTCGCGCCGGAGCACAGCACCGACAACGCCGCCATGATCGCCCGCGCCGCCGCCGAAAAATTCGCCCGCGGCGAATCCAGCCCGCTCGAGGGAGACGTCGACCCCAACCTCGCCGTCGCTTGACTCGCGGCCCGGGTGGGGGATTGCTTCCCCATGAACCTCCGCTTCCTCATCGCCGCCGCCGCCGCGCTCGCCTCCCTCACCCCCGCCTGCGCGCAGACCGAGAAACCCGCACCCGCCCCCGGCGACGCCGTCCAGCACGTCAACCTCACCGCCGCCGCCGCGAAAGAGCTGCTCGCCACCGACGCCGAGAAGAAGATCACCGTCCTCGACGTCCGCACCCCCGATGAGTTCAAAGAGGGGCACATCGCCGGCGCCAAGCTGGTCGATTTCAAGGCCGGCGACTTCGACGCGAAGCTCGCCGAACTCGATCGCGACAAGACCTACCTCGTCCACTGCCGCTCCGGTCGCCGCAGCAGCTCCGCCTTCGCCAAGATGAAGGAGCTCGGTTTCACCAGCGTCTATCACCTCGATGGCGGCATCCTCGCCTGGGAGGAGGCCGACGGGGAGACGACGACCGGAGAGTAGGGCGGCGGCGCCCCATCGGCGTGCGGGGGGGCGGGGATAACCGCGACAGAAACTCCCCCCTCGACCCCCGGCGTGTCTCTTGCTATGGGTTTCGCTCCCTAGCAGATTCTCCACTACGCTGAGCGCCTTCTACACCACCACCCTCCTCTGCGCCGTCGCCGCCTACCTCGTCGGCGCGATCCCCTTCGGCTTCTGGATCTCCAAGCTGAAGGGCATCGACATCCGCCAGCACGGCAGCGGCAACATCGGCGCCACGAACGTCTTCCGCGTCGTCGGGAAAAAGACCGGGCTGACCGTCTTCGCCCTCGACGTGCTCAAGGGCTTCCTGCCGGTGTTCTTCGGCGTCGCCGTCGTCGACGGCGCGCTCCCCGAGGACACCCCCGCGCGGGGCCAGTGGTTCGGTGCTGCCAAAGTTTTGTTAGCGCTCGCCGCCATCATCGGCCACAACTACACCTGCTTCCTCGGCTTCCGCGGCGGCAAGGGCATCGCCACCTCGGCCGGGGTCATGCTCGGCTTCATCTGGCAGGTCCTGCTCGGCTCGCTCGCCACCTGGATCGCCGTCTTCTACTTCAGCGGCTACGTCGCGCTGGCGTCCATCGCCGCCGCCTTCTCCATCATCCCGCTCACCATCCTGCTCGGGCTCGCCACCGAGGGGGCGATCAACTGGCCGGTCGTCTTCTTCGGCGTCTTCGCCTCCATCATGGCGATCTGGCGCCACCGCTCGAACATCCGCCGCCTGCTGGCCGGCG
>JAUIGD010000022.1 GCA_030430255.1 Verrucomicrobiia bacterium | reverse complement strand
TCGATCACCACATCCGCAGGCGAGGTGCCGCCAGTCGTTGAGGCTGAGTAGGCGGCGGCAGGGATCGGCGCTGCGGCTGGGTGAACACCCTGCCCGAGCCGATCCCAACTCCAACGCCCTCAGCATCAACAGCATCAACGAGGGCAAGCCGCAGCCCGGAGCTTGGTGATCGATCCGGGCTAAGTCGGTCACGGCGGAGGCGGAGCTCCGCCCTCCAGAGGGAAGGGCAGGGGCGAGATGGTTGCAGGAGGCCCTCGACCTTAACCTGATGGTGATTGCGACGCCGGTTTGGGCTCGTTCCTTAGCTCGCGCCGACAAACAGCCGGTGAGATGGTAGGAGTGAAAGAGTCCTTCAGAGAACGCTGAGCCATACACGCTGGCACAGCTTCGTTGGCTGGCGTTCTCGTCGGCCGGCTCTACGGTTGTGTTGTGCGCCCCCTCAGAGCCCGCTCGCGGCATCTCATCTAAAACCGCGACATTAGCAGGTACATCGCGGCGATGGCGACGAGGATGGCGACCCCGCAGGGCACCGCCCAGCGCCAAGGCTGGATATCCACCTCCTCGGTGTACTCCTGCACGTAGGGCTCCGGCCGGGGGGCGATGGCGGAGATGACATACATCACCGCCACGAGGAGGAGGAAATTGATGCCGGCGAGGTGCAGCCAGTGGAGCTCGATGCCGAACAGCGAGTTGCCCTGCCAGAGGCCGAAGATGGCTTGGAAGGCGACCCCGGTGGCGAGCGCTGCGAGCGCCGCCCGCGATGTCGCCCGCCGGTGGAAGATGCCGATGAGCACCACCGCGAGGAGGGGGACGTTGTAGAGCGCGGCGAGCTGCTTCATCAGGTCGAACAAGCCCCCAAACTGACCTTTGAGATCGTGGATCAAGGGGGCTAGCACAATCGCCGAAGCCGCGACCGCGACCCCGAACCACTTGCCGACGGCCACGGTACGGGCATCGCTGGCCTCCTGGTTGATGGTGCCTTTGTAGATGTCGATGCAGAACAGCGTGACGGCGCTGTTGAGGCTCGAATTGAAAGAGCTCAAGATGGCGCCGAACAGCACGGCCGCGAAAAAGCCGAGCATCCAGGTCGGGAGGACCTTGCCGACGAGTTGGCCGTAGGCATCGTCGGAGTCCTCGAGGCCGGGGAAGAGGTGCCAGGCGATGATGCCGGGCAACACGAGGTAGAACGGCCCGAGCAGCTTCATCGCCGCGGCGAACAGAACGCCTTTCTGCCCCTGCTCGAGGCTCTTGGCGGCGAAGGTGCGTTGGACGATGGCTTGGTTGGTGCACCAGTAGAAGGTGGTGATGACGAGCATCCCCGTGAACAGCGTCGAAAACGGGATGTTGTCGTCCGGCCCGCCGACGGGGTTGAGCTTCTCGGGGGCGTTCTCGGTCAGGTAGTTGAAGCCTGCACCCAGACCGCCGCCGCCCGCGAGCTCGTTGCCGATGGCGACGATCCCTAGGATCGGGATCAGCAACCCGCCGATCAGCAGCCCGATCCCGTTGATGGTGTCCGAGACCGCGACGGCTTTCAACCCGCCGACGATCGCGTAGAGGCTGCCGACGACCCCGAGCGCGATCACGGTCGCCCAGAGCGCGGCGCGTTCATTGCCGCCAAACATCGCCGGAACGTTGAACGACTCGCTCATGAACAAGGCGCCGGAGTAGAGGACGAACGGCATGATGTTCGTCAGGAGCGAGAACAGCAGCAGCGCGGAGACCGCGATCCCGACCGCTTTGGAATAACGCCGTTGGAGGAAGGCGGACACGGTTGCGATGCCGCTCTTCAAGTAGCGGGGAAGGAAGATGAGCGCCATCAGCACGATGGCGATCGAGGACCAGACCTCCCAGGCCATGACCTGCATGCCATTGGCGTAGGCGCCGCCGTTCAACCCCACCAGCTGCTCGGTGGAAAGGTTGGTTAGCAGCAGGGAGCCGGCGATGACGAGCCATCCGAGGCTGCGGCCGGCGAGGAAGTAGCCCGTGGAGCTGTGGTGGTCGTCGCGGCGGGTCTTCTGCCAGGCGATGACGGCGACGAGGCCGGTGAAGAAAAGGAAGGCGAGGAACTGGATCATGCGGGGGCAGGGGAGCACCGTCCCCGACCGCCTTGCTAACCAAGGCGTGCCGGTCGGGCAAGGTATTTTCCCCGCGGGACTGCCGGGTGGTGCGCCGCTGCCCGGGCTTGCGGGGCGCGGCGAGACTGGGGCAGGCTCCGGGGATGTTCCGATTTCCCCTCCGATCGCTCGCCGCTCTCATGGTCGCAGGCGCGGTCCACGCCGAGCCGATGAACGTGCTCGTCATCCAGACCGACGAGCACAACTTCCGCACCCTGGGGTGCTACCGGGACCTCATGCCCGAGGAGCAGGCCTTCGTCTGGGGCAGGGGGGTGAAAGTGGACACGCCGAACATCGACTGGCTCGCGGAGCACGGCGCCATCTGCGATCGCTACTACGCGACCTCGCCAGTCTGCACGCCCTCGCGCGCGGCGTTGATCTCGGGCCTCTACCCGCAGAACACCGGCGCGATCGCCAACAACGAGCCGCTCGGGGAGCACGTGGTGACCTTCGCCGAAGTACTGAGGCGGCGCGGTTACGCGACCGGCTACGCGGGCAAGTGGCACCTCGAAGGGCCGCGGAAGCCGGGCTGGGCGCCGCCGCGGAACTTCGGCTTCGAGGACAACCGCTACATGTTCAACCGCGGCCATTGGAAGAAGCTGGAGCTCAGGCCCGGCGGGGCCCGCGTCGGGGCGACCGACAAGGAGGGGCGCCCGAGCTACGGGCTCGCCGGCGCCGACGCGGAGACCTTCACCACCGATTGGCTCGCCGACCGCACGGTCGATTTCATCCGCGCGAACAAGGACAAGCCCTTCTGCTACATGGTCGCGATCCCCGACCCGCACGGGCCGAACACGGTCCGTGCGCCGTACGACACGATGTTCGACCCGGCGGTGTTCGAGGAGCCGGCGAGCGCCCAGGCGGAGGCCGACCCGGACGTGCCGGCGTTCCAGCGGGTCATGAAGGCACGCTTCAACGCCCGGCAGATGGCGCTCTACTTCGGTATGGTGAAGTGCATCGACGACAACGTGGGGAAGATCCTCGACGAGCTCCGCGCCCAGGGCATCCTCGAGCGGACGCTGATCGTGTTCACCAGCGACCACGGCGACATGTGCGGCGAGCTCGGACGCCACAACAAGGGCATCCCCTGCGAAGGGTCGGCGCGCATCCCGTTCATCCTGCACGCGCCCGGCATCGTGCCGCCGGGGACGAAGGTGAAGCAGACCTTGGGCACGGTCGATTTCAAGCCCACGCTGCTCGGGTTGCTCGGCGTGCCGTTCGGGGAGCGGTGCGAGGGGCGCGATGCCTCGCGGCTGTTCCGCGGTGCGGACCCGCCCGAGGGCTGGGAGGACATCACCTTCGTCCGCATCGGCGATGCGGACGGCGCCGGCAAGTGGTTCGGCGCCTTCAGCCGCAACCACAAACTGGTGATCTCGCACTCCGCCGCTCCCGGGTTCTTCGACCTGGTCGAGGACCCGATGGAGTTGCGGAACGGCCTCGCGGATCCGGGGAACCGCGATGCGGTGCGTCGCCTGGCCAAAGCGCTTAAGGCGTACGGCGAGCGATTCAACGAGCCGCAGATGGGTTCCGAGCGCGTGCGGGCGGACCTGGAGTGGGCGATCGGCGACAAGGCCGAGTACGACCTCCCGCCGCGTCCGGAACCATCCGGGCGGTGATCGACTACGGTTCGACCAAGCGATAGAACCGACGGCCCGCGCCGGCCCCGCCCGCGTCGGTGTGGGGCACCCCGACGGTGACCGCGCCGACGTCCGTCCAGGTGACGAGGTCGTCCGACCACTGCAGGGTGGCGGTGCCGCCTTCCGGCCCATCGATGTGTAGCACCGGGGCACCGTCGTCGTCGAACTCGATCAGCGTGAGGCTGAGGGGCGTGCCGTCGACTGTCGTGGTGCCGTCGTAGGCGGCGTCGCCGTTGTCGCCGAAGCCGGCGAGGCTGTTGCCGCCGTAGTCCTGGATGGTGTCGTTGTCGGCGAGGGCGAAGCTCGCCCCGGCGGGAACGCGGACGCGCCGCGTGCGTCCGCTGCCGCTGACGCTCTCGACGCTGCCTTCGAAGTCGTCGGCGTCGACGCCGACCACCGGCTCGGTGAAGGTCACGACGTACTCGGCGTGGGTCGCGTCGGAGGCGGCGATGTCGAGCGCGATGCTCTCGACCGTCGCGGGGGTGGCGTCGCCGGCGTAGGCGTAGACGGGGAAGAGGCGGGTGTGCTTGCTCGTGTCGGCGGTGACGGTGAGGGCGGTGACGTCGCCGGCGGCGAGCGTCTCTTTCCAGACGTCATTGGCGGGGTCGTCGTCGGCGCCGATATCGACGGCGATCTCCCAGCGGTCGTTGGCGTTGATGCGGCGCCACTCGCGGAAGGCGTAGCGGCCGTACTCGGGCTCGGCGGTGAAGTGGACGGGGGCGTTGCGCGGGAAGCTGCGCAAGATCGAGCCCTGCCCGTCCCGGCGCCCGTGGCGGTCGGTGCGGCTGACCCAGATGCGCGGGCTGAGGCGCGGCGCCTGGCGTTCGTCGAGCTTGTCGTCGGCGGTGCCGACGGGGTCGGGGCCGGGGTCGACCACGTCGCCGTCGAGGACGCGCACCTCGACGTCGGCGCGCCCGGCGGGTTTGTCGAAGTAGTCGAACTCGGCGCAGAAGGTGACCCCGGTGAGCTCGACATCGACCCCGCCGGGGATGGCGCCGAGCTGCTTCTCGATGCGGATGTCGGTCCAGGCAGCGGGGCGGGAGATGCGCAGCACCTCCTCCTCGGTGAGCAGGGGGTTGTCGTTCTCATCGAACAGGAAGAGGTTGATGAGGGAGCTGGCCCCGCGGCTCATGCCGGTGTAGCTGATGTTGGAGCTGGTGAAGTTGAAGGTGCTGGTCCAGCTGCGCGGCACGTTGGCGGTATCGGCGCGGCGCGGGTTGAAGAGGAAGGCCTGGCCGTCGCGGGTGAGGCGGACGGGCGCCGGCTCCTCGCTGTCGCCGTCGGTGCCGTGGGTGAGCTTGAGCGCGACGTTCGAGTCGGAGGCGAGCGGGCCGCCGGCCACCTCGAAGTCGATGCCGTTGAGCTTCAGCTCCGCGATGCGGAAGCCCTCGCGGTCCGGGCGCAGGCGGTTCTCGGCGTAGAAGTTGATCACGGTCGAGCCGTTCTCGTTCAGCTCCGCCAGCTGTTTCGGCGTCAGCGCGTAGGTGGTGGTGAGGCAGTCGCCGTTGCCGTCGTTCTGCTCCGCGCCGAGCTGGATGTCGGCGACGATGGCGGCGGCGACGTCGTCGAGCTGGGCGTCGAACACCTCTTTGAACTGCAGGAACTCGGCGCTGCTGATCTCGGCGTCCGGGTCGTTGTTGGTGAGGTCGGTCTCGACGATGTCCTCCATCTTCGCGAGGATGGCGGTCAGGTCGAAGGCCTCGCCGGAGATCTCGTAGGGCTCGAGGAAGCGGTATTCGTAGGACTTGCCGAGCCAGTAGAAGTAGAGGCGCAGGCGTTTGATGGCGCGCTGCTCCATGCCCTCGATGAAGCCCAGCGCCTGTGGGTCGAGGGCGCGGGTGTTGGAGTCGAGCTGCTTCTTGAGCGAGCGCAGGGCGAGGACGTTGCCGTTGACGATGGCGGGGATCTCGGCCATGCGCGATTTGGCGGCGGCCATGTCGTCGAGCAGGCGGAGCTTGCGCGCCTGCAGCGCGGCGATCTCTTCGCAGAGGCGGCGCAGCTGCGGGTCGGTGGCCTGCAGGCGCTGCAGTTCGGCATCGACCTCGCCGGCCGGCACGTAGCTGGGGTCGAGCGCGTGCTCGAGGTCGCGGTAGCCCTGGTAGAGCAGGGTTCCGGTCTCGATGATGTCCCCGGAGCGGCGCATGGCGACGTCGTAGGCCTCGTTCAGGTCGCCGGTGCCGGTGCGGACTTCGAGCAGGACCTGCAGGTCGGCGGCGTCTTGTTCCAACGTATCGCCCAGCTCGGCCCAGGCGTATCCGGCGTCGACGATGGCCCCGAGCGGGTCGCCCTCGTCGAGGTGCGTGACCGTGTCTAGCGCGATGCCGGCTTGGCCGAGGACCGGCTGGGCGAGCGGGACGGAGGTCAAGGTCCGGCCGACGACGCGGCTGACTTTCTTCCAGGTGGGGATGTCGTGGCGCTGCTCGACGACCTCCCGCGCGCGCTCCTGGATGCGGCGGTCGGCCTCGGCCAGCTGGTCGCGCAGGCCGCCCGGGCCGTCGATCTCGGTCTCGATGGCGTCGGCCTCGGTCTGCAGGTCATCGAAGCGGGCGAACAGGCCCGTGGCGGTCACGGGGGGCGAGGCTTCCGTGTCGGCGGGCACCCCGAGTTCGTCGCGCAGCTCGTCGTTCTCCTCGGCGATCTCCTCGCGGGCCCCGGTGAGGGCGTCGCTCGCGTCCTGGACGCCTTCGGCGCGCTGGCGCATCCAGTAGGTGAAGTAGAGGGTGCGCAGGGCGCGGTCGACCTGGCCGCGGGCGAGCTCGAAATTGCTCTCGAACGAGAGCAGCGGCACCCACCCGGCCGGGTTGCCGAAGTAGTCGAGCCGGTCGGTGAGGCGGGCGTGCAGCGCCTCGAGCTCCATGCGCAGGGCGCCGAGCTGCAGCGCGGCGAAGGTGGAGGTCTCGGGGTCGACGTCGGCATCGATGGCCGGGTCGGCGGCGTCGGGCAGCACGGGCGGCGGCACGGTGCCGCCGGGGCCGGTGAGCCCGTCGATGGCGGCGAGCAGGGCGAGCGATTCGGAGGCCAGGGCGCGCGCGGGCTCGAAGTGGCCGACGAAGTAGAGGTCCTCGATGAAGTTCACCGAGTGCCGGAGCGCCAGCGGGTGCACCCAGCGCAGGGCGAAGGGGAGCAGCGTGCCGTCGTCGGGCAGCTGCGCGACCAATGTCCCGGCGTCCGCGAACGGCAGCAAGTCCGCGACGGGCAGCGGGGTGGAGAGCGTGCCGGTGGCGCCGGGGAAGGGCGAGCCGGTGAACGGCGCCGAGCGGATCTGGGCGCAGACCAGGGTGATGTCGGCGGCATTGGCCAAAGGCGCATCGATCTGCAGTTCGCGGGCGTAGACCGTGAGCGAGGCGCCCTTGAGGTCGAGCGCGTGGCGGACGGCGACCGTTTCGGCGTAGATGCCGATCTCGACGTGTTCCTCGCCGACGGCGAGCGCGTTGATGGCGTCGACCAACTGCCCGTCCTCGCCGGGGTCGAAGATCAAATCCTTGCCCGAGATGACCAGGCGCGTGTCGTCGTTCGCCGGGTTGTCGTCGGCTTTGACCACGGCGATGCGGTAGTAGTCGCGGCCGGAACCGGCGTCCGCGAGGTTCCCGGGGTCGGGGAACAGCACCGCGTGCTCGGGTTGGCCATCGGGCCGGGGGTCGATCGTGAAGGTCGCCACCTCGCCGCCGGTGAGGACTTGGACCTCGAAGGGGACGCGCTCGCCCGCGCCGGGCGCGTAGCTGAACCAGCCGGATTCCAGCGAGGCGTTGCCGGTCGGGTTGAGCAAGGTGGCTCCGGTGTCGACGGAGCCGCCGGGCAACACGACCCAGAAACCGAGCGAGGACCCGTGTTCGACGATCTGTGTGCCGAGCCCGCCCGTGTCGCTATCGAAGTCGTAGGTGAGCTGGTGCTCGGGCGCGCGCTGGTAGGTGCCGGCGAAAACGCCGCCGCCCGCAGGCACCGTCACCGCCTGGTCGGCGGGGGCGATCCAGCCCGGCACCGTCGTGAAGGACAGGGTGTGTTCGCCCGGGGTGACGCCGCCGATCTCGACGCCGCCCGGATAGACGCCGGGGGTCGAGGACAAGGTGTAGGCGGCGCCGGCGGCGCGCGCCTCGGCCGGTTCGATCGACACCGTGACGGTCGTGGTCGCCGCGAAGCCGATGCGGCGCCCCGCGCCAGGCAGGGTGTAGAGCGGCTCGACCACCGGGTCGGGGGAGGGGATCGGTTCGCTGCAATCCGGGTCGCCGGCGAGCAGGTAAGCGGTGCTCCCGGCCGCCAGCGGCAGGGCGTTCTCGACCTGCGCGATCGCCCCGGGCCGGAAGGAGGCGTTGACCTCGCCGAGGGATTTCGGGATCAGGGTCGCGTAGACGGCGTACGGTGGCAATTCGGTGTGGACGGAGGCTCCGGCGCCGCCGAAGCGGGGGTTGGTGGCGATGCCCCCATCGACCGGCTGGTGGAGGTAGTTCGGCGCCCCGGCGCCGAGCAGGGGGGCGTCGAGGTCGCGGCAGGTGAGGTTGATGAAAAACAGCCAGTCGTGGTCCTCGAAGGCGATCCCGGCGTGGCTCTCGGCGCGGTGCACCGCAGCCCAAGCCTCCATCGGCTTGCTAGCCAAAACCCCCGGGAAGCCGCCGGCGTTCTCGCCGGAGAGCAGGCCGCCGACGTCGCTGCCGCCGACCAGCGCGTCCAGGTAGGGCGTCTCGGCGCGGTCGACCAGGTGAGGGTTCGGCCCGGAGAGGCCGCCGAACTCCTCCTCGTGCCGCGTGCCGCTGCCGGCGAAGCCCGCCGCCGAGCCGTCGGCGACCAAGACGCGGCCGTCGCCGCCGAAGCTGTCGTGCGAGACGCCGCCGCCGACCAAGAACTTGCCGCCCGCGGTCTCGACGTAGGGTGCGACCAACATCACGGTGCCGCCGGACCCGGCGCCGCCACGGCCGCCGATGCCGCCGTTCCCCCCGATGCCCCCGCTGCCGCCGTTGGTTCCCTGGCCGCCGTCGCCGCCCGCGCCGTTGCCGAGCCCGGGCTCCGGCGGGTGGGCGCCGTCGATGTGGTTCGGGCTGCCGCGCCCGTTGGTGTCCGGCAGGCTGCTGCGCGTCAGGCCGTTCATGCCGTTGCCGCCGGCCGCGTAGAAGGTGCCGTGCGCCTCGATGTTGCCGTAGGCGGTGAACGCGATCCCGCCGCCGCCGTCGCCGCCGTCACCGCCGGTGGTGCCGTTGCCGCCGCGCCCGCCGAGCCCGCCCGCGCCGCCGTGGCCGCCGCGCCCGCCGCGCGAACCGGCGGAGGTCAGGTTGCCCTCCTCGCCGCCGCCGCCGCCGCCGCCGGCACCGTTTTGGCCGCCGCCGCCCGCGCTGCCGGCGCCACCGCCCTGGCCGCCGGCGCCCCCTGCGCCGGTGGTCAGAACCAGACCCGTCGCGTGGTGGGCTGCGTTGCCGCCCACAGCGCCGCCACCGCCGGGGTTGCCGTTGCCGCCGCGGGCGCCGTCGCCCGAAGCGTGGTTGCCGTTGTCGCCGTTGTTGCCGAAGCCGCCTTTCCCACCTGCGCCGCCGGTGCCCACCGTCTGCGCTGCCGCGCTGCCGCTACTGCCATCGACGCTGTTGTCAATACTGGCGGGCGTGCCGCCCACCGCCAGGCCGCCGAAGCCGGCCGCGCCGGGATCGCCGATCTCACCCGGGACGCTGCGGCCGCTGTCGCGCACTTTGCCCTTCGTCCCGTCCGTCCCGGGCGAGCCGTTGCCACCGCCTGCGCTGCCGCCGCTGCCGCCCGATCCGCCAACGCCGCCGTCCGCGCCGCCGACTTCCCCGACCGCCGGCCCCCAGACACCGACGCCACCCGCGCCGCCGTCACCGCCCGCACCGCCGCCCGCACCGGTCGTCTCCTCGGTCGATGACAGGTCGACCACCGCCCCGTCCGGGATGATCACGTCGCCCGCGGCGACGATCGACACCGGCTTGTCGCCGACGCAGGACAAATAGTCGCCCGCCGCGAGTTCGAAGTCGCCCCCGAAGGTGAAGGTCTGCACCCCGCCCACCGTCTCGACCGTGTACGGCACGCCGCGGAAGGTCCCGCCCAGCGGCGCGCCGTCCTCGGTGAACGCGCCGCCGCCGGTGCTGTCGATCACCAGGTTCGGCGTCCGCTTGGCGAAGATCGCGAACTCGCACACCGCGTCCCGCGCGGCCAGCGCCTGCGGGCTGTGCGCCAGGCCGGTGTCCGTCATGTCGTGGCTCTCGATCAACCAACCCGCGCCCGAGCGCGAGTGGGTGACGACGTTGTCGATGCTGTTCTCCCAGCCGGTGTCGTCGGCGTTGCGCCGCGTCCCCGCGCTCACCACCAGCACGCAGTCGGCCGGGTCGATCCCTTCCGCGGCCAGCAACCACTGGCCCGTGCCCGGCGTCGTCGCCGTCACCGACGCGTCCGCCACCAGCACCGTCCCGTCGCCCATCAGGCGGCCGACGGCGAGCAAGTTCTCTGTCCCGACGCGCGACGCCGGCAGGTAGGCGAAGGCCAGCGCGCCCTGCTCGAAGTCGGCGCCGTTGCTGTCGCTCTCCGAGACGTGCCGCACCAGCGTGAAGGTGCCGTCGTCGTTCGCCGCGGTCATCGTGAAGCGGCTGGAGTTCGCCACCGCATTCGCCAACAGGACCCCGTCCGCCGAGCTGCCGCCCAGGGCGCGCAGGTCCACCGTGTAGGTGCCGTCGCCGTGGTCCACCACCTCCTCGCCGGGGCCGAAAGCGATCCCCTCCGAGCCCTCGATGATCCCCGCGTTCGAGGCGTTGTGATAGGTCAGCGCCGACAGCCATTCGTCGTAGGAGAAGAACGCGAAGCTCGAGAACGCGTTCGCCTCGCCGCCGTCCCCGGCGTCGAAGGTCGGGATCCAATACTCGCCCCCGGCCGCTACCGCCACCGACGAGACATGGTGCCAGTCCGGCCGGTTTGGCTGCCAGATCGCGCTGGTGATCAGCACCCCCTCCGACACGTCCTCCGGCGACGGGAAGCTGAGGTGGTTGTCGCCGAAGTTGGTCCACGGACGGTTCAAACCGACGCCCGGCGCGAAGCCGCGGTGCAGGTCGACCGACAGCCCCTGGGAGATGTTGCCGACGTCGGCGGTGTAGGCGTGGACTTCGCCGGTCAATGGCGCGGAGGAACCGATCGGGCTCAGGGACAACAGGCCGGCGAGGGCGAGCGGGGCAGGGTTCAGTTTCATGGAAAATGGGTGGGTGGGACTTCGCTGGAGCGCCCCAAAATGGGCGCATTCTACCCCGATACTGGAAGATCCCGGCGAGATTATTACAGTGGGAGCGGCGGAAAACCGCCCTGGGGAGGGCGTTCGCGCCCAGATTGGCGCCGGATTGGGACGGGCTCCACCATCGCGGCGGTTTTTTGGGGAGATTCGCAGAGCGGTGGAAATGGACAGGGGATCATCCATCCAATGTCCCCCGACCGTATCCTGCTCCTGCTCTCCCTCGCGCTGCTCGCCGCCCGGCTCGACGCGGCGCCCCAAGCCAAGCTCGCTCTGCCCGACTTCACGGCAGGTGACCCGATTCCCGCGGGCGCGGACCATGATTGGAACCTCGGCGCGACCGGGGCCCGGGGCTGGATGTTCAGCGACAAGCTGGTCACCACCGACGCGCGGCAGATCCGGATCACCGCCGTCGAGGGAGGCAGCGCCGCCGAAGGGGTCTTGGAGGTCGGCGACGTCATCCTCGGGGTCGATGGCGAACCCTTCTCCAGCGACCCCCGCACCGAGTTTGGCAGGGCTTTGACCGAGGCGGAGGTCAGCGGGTTGCTGCCGCTGGTCCGCTGGCGCGATGGCGAGACGCAGAACGTCACCCTGAAGGTGCGCATCCTCGGCGAGTACAGCCGGACGGCACCGTTCGCCTGTGAGAAGTCGCGCCGCATCCTCGAGCGCGGTTGCCGTGCGATCGCCGCTGAGATCGAGATCCCGACCCGGCGGCAGAACCCGATCACCCGCTCGCTCAATGCCTTGGCGCTGCTCGCGAGCGGCGAGGAGAAATACCACCCGCTGGTCAAGCGCGAGGCCGAGTGGGCGGCGGAATTCTCCGCGGAGAGTTTTCAAACCTGGTGGTATGGCTACGTGATCACCCTGCTGGCCGAGTATGTGATGGCGACCGGCGATGAATCGGTGTTGCCGGGCCTGCGGCGGTTGGCGGTGGAGGCCGCGGAGGGGCAGAGCATCGTCGGCTCGTGGGGGCACAAGTTCGCGGGCGAAGACGGACGGCTGGTCGGCTACGGCATGATGAACGCGCCGGGGATCCCGCTGACCACCGCCCTCGAACTCGCGCGCCGCGCAGGCGTCAGCGACCCGTCGGTGGCGCGGGCGATCGAGCGCAGCGCGCGGCTGCTGCGGTTCTATCGGGGCAAGGGCGCCATCCCGTACGGCGACCACGCGCCGTGGATCCAGACCCACGAGGACAACGGCAAGAACGGGATGGCCGCCGTGCTGTTCAACCTGCTGGGCGAGCACGATGCGGCCGAATACTTCTCGCGCATGGCCGTCGCCTCGCACGGCTCCGAGCGCGACTGCGGGCACACGGGCAACTTCACCAACATGCTGTGGGCGATGCCGGCGGTGGCGCTCTCGGGACCGGAGGCGAGCGGGGCTTGGATGGGGGAGTTCGGCGCCTGGAGCTTCGACCTCGCACGGCGGCCGGACGGCACCTTCACCCATCAGGGGCCGCCCGGGGTGAGGAAGGACAAGTACGCCGGCTGGGACAGCACCGGCGCCTATCTGCTCGCCTACGCGATGCCGCTGAAGCAACTCCACATCACCGGCAAGGTGGACTCCGCGGTGCCGCAGCTCGACCGCGCGGCCGCCGAAGGGCTGATTCGCGACGGTCGCGGCTGGGACAACAAAGACCGCGATCGCGCCTACGACGCCCTGGGTAGCGAACAGTTGATCGAACGCCTCGGGAGCTGGTCGCCGGTCGTCCGCGAGCGCGCCGCGATGGCGCTCGGCCGGGGCGAGGCCGACGTCGTGGGACCGGTCGTCGCCCTGCTCGAGAGCGGAGACCTCGACGCCCGCTATGGCGCCTGCCAAGCGATCAAGCAACTGCGCGGCCGTGCGGCCGATGCGGTGCCCGCGCTGAGGCGGGCGTTGCGCGACGACGACCTCTGGTTGCGCATTCTCGCCGCCGAGGCGCTGGCCGCCATCGGCGATGCCGCCCGCCCCGCCGTGCCCGACTTGCTCATGCGCCTCGCCCGGCCCGACTTCGAGAACGACCCGCGCGCGATGGAGCAGCGCTTCCTTTCGATGGCGCTGTTCAACCGGCGCGGCGGTCTGCTCGGGAAGTCGTTGGAAGGCGTCGACCGCGAGCAGCTGCTGGCCGCTGTGCGCGCCGGCTTGCAGAACGAGGACGGGCGTGCGCGCGGCAGCTTCGTCAGCGTCTACCAGAACCTGAGCTACGAGGAGATCCGGCCGCTCCTGCCCGCCGTGCACCGCGCCATCGTCGAGCCCGCGCCGAGCGGGATCATGTTCGCGGCGGGGATCCGCCTCGGCGGCGTCGAACTGCTCGCGGCACACCGCATCGCCGAGGGGATGCCGCTCTGTCTGGAGGTGATGGAGATCGACAAGTGGGGCAAGAAAGACCGTATCGGGCGCGGGTTGAACGCGCTGGCGAAGTACGGTGCCGCCGCCAAGCCACTGCTCCCCCGACTGCGCCAACTCGAGACCGACCTCCGCGCCCACCGCGAGGCGAGAAGCCTCACCGACATGATCGACCGTCTGGGGGAGCTGATTGCCGAGATCGAGGCAGCGGAGGGCGCGGTGGAGTTGCGGCGGTTGTAGGGAGTGAGAAATCCACAGTCCGAGACCGCTGGCTCGTGATCGAGGCGTCGGGCGAGCGCACAGCCGGTCCCCCGCTCAACTCCCCTAGAAAACATCCCTCAACCCCCGCCCCAGCCGCACATACTCGGCCGAGGTGTTGTAGGCCTGGCAGGAGACGCGCAGGACGCGCTGCGGGAACCCCGGCCACGGGAATACCGGCACCTCGACGCGGTATTCCTCTAGCAGGCGATCTTGCAGCGGGTCGATGTACATCGGCACGGACGGCGGGCAGGCGTCGGCTGCGGAATCCGGCAGGGGCACCGTCGCCATCGACCCGACCATCGCCTCCGGGCAGGGCGCGTCGATCCCCAGCGCCGCACAGAGCACCCCCTGCGCCTCGATCGCGAGGGCGCGGTTCGCGGCGCGCAGCTCGTCCCACCCGCCCGGCAGCAGCCCGCCCATCACCCGGATCGCCTCCGGCACGCAGAGGGATGCCGTCGGGTCGAAGGTGCCGGTCCAGTCGAACTCCGCATGCAGGCGCGACCTCCCTCCGAGCGGGGCGTTCGCCCCGTGGCTGATCACCAGCGGGCGGATCGCCTCGCGCCGATGCTCACCTACCCATAAGAATCCGGCCACCTTGGGAGCGCACATCCACTTGTGGCAGTTCCCCGTGTAGTAGGGCGCACCCAGCGCGCGCAGGTCCACGTCTACCATCCCCGGCGCGTGCGCCCCGTCGATCAGGCTCTCGACACCCTTCTCGTTCAATCGCTCCACGATCTCCGCGATCGGCAGGACCATCGCCGTCTGGCTCACCACGTGGTCGATCAGCACCAGCCGTGTCCGCTCCGTGACCCCGGCCATCACCGCATCGACCACCTCCTCTGGGCCGGAGCAGGGGAACGGCAGCCGCACCACCACGACCCGCGCGCCCGCCCGCTCCGCGGCGACATCGAGGGCGTTGCGGCAGGCGTTGTACTCCTGATCCGTCACCACCAACTCGTCCCCAGCCGCCAGCTCGAGCGACGCCAGCACCGTGTTCACCCCGGTCGTCGCGTTCGGCACGAACACCAGCCCGCCCGGGGCCGCGCCGACGAACTCCGCCAGCACTTCCCGTGCGGCATCGAGCCGCCCCTCGATCTCCCGCACCAGAAAAGTCACCGGCTGCCGCTCCAGCCGTGCCCGCAGTTCCGCCTGCACGTCCAGCACCTCCCGGGGACAAGCCCCGAACGAGCCGTGGTTCAGAAATCCCAAACCCGGTTCGAGCAACCAGAGCGAGGGATCGGTGAGCGGAGCATCGCGTAACATACCGCGAGTTTCAGCCGCGCCTCGCGCTCCGGCAACTGCCGCCATCCAACGACTGGCGGCGCCTCGCCTGCGGAGGTGGTGATCGATCCGGGCTAAGGGCCGGAATTGGTCTCTTCGTCGGGGGTGCCTTCGAGCTCGATGAGCACCCGCGCGATCCGCCGCGTCAGGGTGTTGATCCGCTTGAGGTCCTCGATGATGTCCGTCTCGATCTGGAAGGCGGCGAGGCGATGGGGCTCGCTCGCGACCAGGCGCTTCGCGAGATGTCCGGTGGCGCGACTGGCGAGCCGGTTCACCTTGGCCTTGCTGGCGATGGCCTTGCCTGCGGCTTCGAGATCGCCGGCCCGCAGCCCCTCGAGCATCTGTTGGAAGGCTTTGCAAACCTTGTCGTGGATCGGCTGCAGGACCTCGACCGTCGAGGGGCTGGCGGCGATGCCTAGCCGCAGCCTCTTGGTCGCGGTGTCGAGGAGGTTTTCGTCAATCACATCGCAGAGGTTCTCCAAGTAGTTCGCGATCCCGATGTAGCCGGAGAGAAACTTCGGCTGGGGGTCGACGAGGTTGGTTTGTGACAGCTTCCCGAGGTAGGTGATCACCGCCCCGTGCAGGCGGTCGACATCGTCGTCCTCCCGCGCGAGCGCCGAAACCTCGCTGCGGGTGCCGGTGGTGACGACGTGAAGAGAGCGGCCGAGCATCCCCTCGGCCACCGCCCCCATGTGCCCCAGTTCGCGCCGGACGTGGTCGAGCCCCAAGGCCGGTTGCTCGAGCGAGAGCTCGTTGAGGTAGAGCGGCTTCACCCCTTCCGGCTCCGGGCGTCTGGGGACGATCCGGTCCACCAGCTTGGCCAGCGGTCCGGTGAAGCCGATGAACAGCAGCGCGTTTCCCACATTGAACAGCGTGTGGGCGTTGGCGATCTGCCTCGGTGTCTCCGCAGCCAGCCGCGCCATGCCGTCGAGCTCGGCGGAGGAGGACGAGAGGGAGCGGACGAGCTCGGCGAAGGGCGGGATGAAGAACATCCACAGCAGGACGCCGCCGGCGTTGAAAACGATGTGGACCCATGCGGCCTGCACCGCCTCCCGGGGGCGGCCGATCGCCGAGATGACGGCGGTCACGCAGGTGCCGACGTTGGCGCCGAAGATCAGCCCGATCCCCGACTCCAGCGAGATCAGCCCCTGGCTCGCGAGCACGATGACGATGCCGGTCGTCGCCGAGGAACTCTGGACGATCGCGGTGAACACGGCCCCGGCGAGGACGGCCAACAGCGGATGGCTCATGTTCCCCATGGCATCGATGAAGGGGGGCCACGAGCGGAGCGGCCCGGTGGCGCCGCCCATGAGTTCCATGCCGAAGAAGATCAGGCCGAGGCCCATGATCGCGGTCCCCCATTGTCTGGTATGCTCGCGGCGGGCGGAGATCTCGGTCGCGAAGCCGAGCGCGATCAGGAGGAGGCCGTATTGGGAGACTTTGAACGCGATGATCTGGGCGGTGATCGTCGTCCCGACATTCGCGCCGATGATGACCCCGATCGATTGTGCGAGGGTCAGCAGCCCGGAGGAGACGAAGCCCACGACGAGCACGGTGGTGACCGAAGAGGACTGGATGACGCCGGTGATGATGGTCCCCGCCAGCGCCGCGGTGAACCGGTTGGCGGTCAGCCTCGCCAGCACATTTTTCATCCGGCCGCCGGCCACCGTCTTGAGCGCCTCCGTCATCTGGCGCATCCCGAATAGGAACAGCGCCAGACCGCCGCCCAAGCCGGTGACGATCGCCCCGACCTCCAACGAGCCCGGGGGGCTCATCGGGCGCTGTCCCCCGTTCCGGTTGTGGCTGCGCCCCGGTGGGGGGGGAGCGATGGGGCCGGCGCCCCCGGCGTCAGCGTGGGCGACCCGCAGCCTTGAGCTTGCTGATCGGTTCGGGGTAGGCGGCAGCCGGTTGGCGGACTCGGATTCATCGTTGCGCGAGCCTACGGCCACACGATTGCCGGGCGCTAGCCCGAATCGAGTTCACCTATCCGCGGGCGAGGCGCCGCCCTCCGTTGAGGCTGAGGGGGCGGCCGGGATCGGTGAAGCGGCTGGGTGAACACCCTGCCCGAGGCGTTCGCCACGCCAACGCTCTCAGCGTCAACGAGGGCGAATGGCGCTCGGTGAAGCCGGGTTCTCGGCGGTTGGGGCCGAGAACGGAACCGATGCTCGCTCCGGGAGATCCTCGTAGGTGCCGCCGTCTTCGCCGTGCGCGGAACAGCCCCTTGGAGTCGAGTTCCCAACCTGGGAGGCGCTGGGGTCATTCACCACGAATGGCTCCGGAGACGCGGACCGCGGGGAGAGGCCCTTCGCGTTGCTCAGGGTGACAGGTCTGCGGAGCTGAGGGCGGTCCGGGCGGTGGGTGGGGATGGCCACGAGCCCTCTCAAGGAAGTGCGGTGTCATCCTGACAAGCGCAGCGCCGGAAGGATCCCGCGCTGAAGCCGGCGCTCCGGGCCACCGGGACGTCCCGGATGGCCACCTCCCGAAGGCGCCTCGACTTTGGAAAGGCGAGCTCCGGCTACACCGCCACGCGCGCGAAGCGGCGGTCGAGTTTCTCGACCACCACCTTCTCCAAGGGCTCGTTGCCGATGCCGTCGACCGCCTCCTTGACGAAACCGAAGCTCACCAACTGCCGGGCGGGGAGTTCCTCGATACCGCGGGTGCGGAGGTAGAACAGCTCTTCGTCCGTGATGGGGCCGCTGGTGCTGCCGTGGCTGCATTTGACTTGGTCGGCGTTGATCTCGAGCCCCGGCATGGAGTTGGCTTCGACCTCGTCGCTCATGAGCAGGTTGCGGCACTTCTGATAGGCGTCGGTGTGGTGTGCCCCCTCGTCGACCTTGATCAGGCCGGCGAAGATCGTGCGCGAGTGATCGTAGAGCGCGTTCTTGTAGAGCAGGTTCGAAGTCGTGCTCGGCTTCTCGTGCGACTGAAAGGTGCGCATGTCCATCTCCTGGCCACCTTCGGGGATGCAGACAGCATACATGTCGCTGTGGGCGCCCTCACCGACCATGCGGCTGATGTGTTCCCCGCGCGACCACTGGCAGCCGACATTGTAGGCGAAGCTGATCGCGTTGGCGCCGGCGCCGGCGACGGTGGAGTTGATCTGCACCGAGCGCGCCTTCTCGCTGAGGTTCTGCGTCCGCACGTAGGTGAGCGAGGAGTCCTCGCCCGCGACGAGGTCGGCCACGCCGCAGCAGAAGCCATCGACGTCGGCCGCGGAGGCGACGTATTCCGCCACCGCCACCTTCGCCCCTTGCCCGGTCACGACCAGCGAGTGTGGGAAGGTCGAGGCGCCCTCGCCGGAGAGCCAATGAAACACCTCCAGAGGCTTGTCGACCGCGACGTCCTTCGGCACGTGCAGGAAGAACCCGTCGCGCAGCCGGGCCCGGTGGAGGGCCGCGAACTTTTTGCCGCCGAGCTTCGCCTCCTCGCGCATGAAGGCGGCGCTGACGAGGTCTTCGTGCTCGACCAGCGCCTGGGAGAGCGGCTTGAAGATCACGCCCTTGGCGGCGAGCGCCTCGTCGAGCAAGGGGGCCGCGATCAGGCGGTCGTTGGCGAACACGATGCGCCCGGCGTTCTCCTCGAGCGCGACGGAGCGGGTGATGAGGTCGGCGGCGACGGACTCGTCGATCTCCGGCGCGTCGATGTAGGCGTCGAACTGGAGTTTCTTGAGGTCGGCGAAGCGCCACTCCTCGTCGGTGCGGGAGGGCATCGGCAGGGCGCCGAACTCCGTCCACGCCTCGGCGCGCGCGGCTTTGTACCAATCGGGCAGGTCGCCGGAGGGCGCCTCCGGCGCGTCGGAAAAGGACTTCTTCACAGAATCGGCTTCTAACAAAATATCAGACACAAAATCGTGGGTTCTAAATTCAACAATCAGCGATCGCCGATCACCCCCTACCCGACGCTGCCCTCCATCTCGAGGTCGATGAGGCGCTTCAGCTCGACCGAATACTCCATCGGGAACTCGCGCACGAGGTCGTTGACGAAACCGTTGACGCTGAGGCTCATGGCCTCCGCCTCGCTGAGGCCGCGCTGCTGCATGTAGAAGATCTGCTCCTCGCTGACCTGGCTGACGCTGGCCTCGTGCTGGGTGGCGTGCTGGTTGCCGCGCACGGTGATGGCCGGGTAGGTGTCGGTCTGGCTCTTCGAGTTGATGAGCAGGGCGTCGCACTCGGTGTTGTTCTTGCAGCCTTTGAGGTGTTTCGGGATGTGCACCTGGCCGCGGTAGGTGGAGCGGCCCTCGCCGACGCTGATCGACTTCGACACGACGTTCGACGTGGTCTCGTCGGCGGCGTGGATCATCTTGGCGCCGGTGTCCTGGTGCTGGCCGTCGTTGGCGAGGGCGATCGAGATCACTTCGCCGCGCGCCTTGCGCCCCTTCATGATGACGCCGGGGTACTTCATCGTCAGGCGGCTGCCGATGTTGCAATCGATCCAGCGGATCTCGGCGTTCTCGTGGGCGAGGCCGCGCTTGGTGACCAGGTTGAACACGTTGGCGCTCCAGTTCTGGACGGTGATGTATTGGATCTTGGCGTCCTTCATCGCCACCAGCTCCACCACCGCGCTGTGCAGCGTGGAGGTTTCGAACTTCGGTGCCGTGCAGCCTTCCATGTAGGTGACCTCGGCGCCCTCGTCGACGATGATCAGGGTGCGCTCGAACTGGCCGAACTGCTCGGCGTTGATGCGGAAGTAGGCCTGCAGCGGGTGCTTCACCTTGACCCCGGGCGGGACGTAGATGAACGAGCCGCCGGAGAAGACGGCGCTGTTCAGGGCGGAGAACTTATTGTCGCCGGTGGGGATGACTTTGCCGAACCACTTGCGGAAGATGTCCGGGTGCTTCTCGAGCGCCTCCGAGCTGGTCATGAAGATCACGCCCTGCTCCTCGACGGCCGCCTGCACGTTCGAGTAAGCGGCCTCGGAGTCGAACTGGGCCTCGACGCCGGCGAGGTATTTGCGTTCCTGCTCGGGGATGCCGAGGCGCTCGAAGGTGTCCTTCATCTCCTGCGGCACGTCGTCCCAAGAGCGCGCCGCCTTCTTGCCGCCGCTGAGGTAGTAGCGGATCTCGTCGAAGTTGATGTTGTTCAGGTCCGCGCTCGCCCAGTGGGTCGGCATCGGCTTGTCGTTGAAGACCTTCAGCGCCCTCTTGCGGAACTCGCGGATCCATTCCGCCTCGCCCTTGACGTCGGAGATGTAGTCGAGCGTCTCCTCGGTGATGCCGCGGCCGGCGTCGTGCTCGTACTCGACGTCGTAGTGGAAATCGCCCTTGCTGCGATCGATGTCGATCGCGTCCTGGGTCTCGGCTTCGGCGGTGGCGCTCATGGGATGGGTGTCGGGGGGAGTGTTAGGCGGCGGCCTCGATGACCCAATCGTAGCCCTTCTCCTCGAGCTCGAGGGCGAGGGACTTGTCGCCGGACTTGATGATCTTGCCGTCGCTGAGGACGTGGACGTGGTCGGGGACGATGTAGTCGAGCAGGCGCTGGTAGTGGGTGATCACCAGGAAGCCACGCTCGGGCGAGCGCATGCGGTTGACGCCGTCGGCGACGACCTTCAGCGCGTCGATGTCGAGCCCGGAGTCGGTCTCGTCGAGCACGGCGAACTTCGGCTCGAGCATGGTCATCTGCAGGATCTCGTTGCGTTTCTTCTCGCCGCCGGAGAAGCCCTCGTTCACCGAGCGGCCGGTGAACTCGCGCTTGATGCCCAGATCGTCCATCTTCGCGTAGAGGTCTTTGTAAAAGGCGACGGCGTCGATCTCTTCGCCGTCGGGCAGGCGGGCTTGGAGGGCGGCGCGGAGGAAGTTGGCGTTGCTGACGCCGGGGATCTCGGCGGGGTATTGGAAGGCGAGGAACAGCCCGGCGCGGGAGCGCTCGTCGATCTCCATATCGAGCAGGTCCTGGCCGTCCAACAGCACTTCGCCGGCGGTGACTTCATAGTCCTCGTGGCCGGCCATGACCTTGGCGAGGGTCGATTTGCCGGAACCGTTCGGGCCCATGATGGCGTGCACCTCGCCCTCCGGGACTTCGAGCGTGAGGCCTTTGAGGATTTCGGTGCCCTCGACGGTGGCGTGCAGGTTGTTGATTTGGAGCATGGTCGGTTGCGCCCTTTGGGCGCGGAGTTCGGAGATGGAAGATTGGCGATCGGGCGGGAGGTGCCTTCGGGAGCGGAGATGGGGTCAGGTTTTGGTTCGCTTCGCTTTTCTGGCGCAGTCCGGGCACTGGCCGCGGACGGCGACCTCGAAGCGTTCGACGGTGGCGCCGCGGGGGACTTTGACGGCCTTCGAGGGGGCGGCGCCCTCCTTGAGGTCGATGTCGAGGGTGGTGCCGCAGGTCTCGCAGTGGAAGTGACCGTGCGGGGCGAGGTTGCCGCAGTAACGGGAGGGCTCGCGGTCGATGTTCACCGCCTTGACCACCCCGGCGCCGGCGAGCGTGTCGAGGCAGTTGTAGACCGTGGCGAGGGAGATCGTCGGCATGCGTTCCTTCACACGCATGAACACCTCGGTGGCGGTGGGGTGGTCGCAGTGCTCCATGAGCACCTCGTAGACCACCCGCCGCTGCGGGGTCATGCGGTGGCCGCCACCCAGTTCGATGGGCGCGGCCTTGTCGGTGTCGGATTTCGCCATGCGGGGCGGGATTGATATCTGTGAGAGGATCCTTATCAAGAATTATTCTAAATAAAAATTCGCAAGACCACAGCGCGTTGGCCGGCGGGCGGAGCGAGGGGCCGACTGACTCCTAGCCCGAATCGATCACCAAGCTCCGGGCTGTGGCTCGCCCTCGTTAACGCTGAGGGTGTTGGCGTGGTGACCGGCTCGGGCAGGGTGTTCACCCAGCCGCTTCGCCTGTCCCTGCCGCCGCCTACTCAGCGTCAACGAATGGCAGCGCCTCGCCTGCGGATGTGGTGATCGATCCGGGCTAGGAGGCTGTCGGACGTTCCCGTTCCGGCGCGGTCCGTGTTCGGGTTCGCCCGAATCGCCCCGCTGACTCGTCGCTGAACTCGCGGAGCGTGTCACGTCGGCAGGCGGCCGATCGCGGGGGCGTCCGACCCGGGCGCAACGGGGCGGCCTCGGTCCCGCGAGGCGTGTCGGCGCCCTTCCCAAGCTGGACTGAGCCCGATCCTCCGCTTCTCAGGGCTCCGGGAGCGAATTGGTGGCGAGCATGGCACCGTCGAGGGCGCGCCATCCGCGTTGGGCCAGACCGCTGACCTTGACCTGCTTGGTCCTGACAGAATCGGCGGTAAACTCCAATTCGAGGGTCAGGCGCTCGGGGGAATCGGAGGAGGCGTACATTGTCGCATCGAGCAATCCCATGCGCTCGGCGTCGGTGCGCGTGGCGTAGCCGTAGCCGAGGAGTTCCCGCGACTCGGGGTCTTCGAGGCGTACGCAATAGTACGTGTCTTCATTGGCGAACGCGTAGTTGTAGTAGTTGTCCGGGCAGGCGAGGACACGGGTGGCGGTCGTGAGTCGCCCGGGGGCGACTGCCCGCTGGGCGAGTTCGCTCCACGATTGGGGGTTGTAGCCGGTCGACGCTTCCCATTCGATCACGTCGCCTTCGGAGGAGTGGTGGACGATGAACTCCTGGCTGCGGCCGGCGGGGAGATCGGCGAGGACGCGGGTCGCGAAGCGAGGCGCCTCGCCCTCGTCCTGATCGGTGAGGCCGGTCGAGATGACGCGCGTCCCCGAGCAACCGAGTGGCTCCGAGCCCTCGGCCGAGTAGGCTTCCGCCATCAGGCGGGAGACCCGGGCACCGTCGGCAACGTACTGCGACTTGGCGATCGGCCCGCTGGCGGAGAGGAAGGCTTCAACCGTGGCGATCGCCCGTGCCGAGAGGTTCTCCGTGCCGCGGGACGGGGGGGCATGCACGGATGGAACCGGGCTGCTGGCAGCGGTCTGCTGGGCGATGCGCACCGATGGCTTTGACGCCGCGGCGGCGAGCACCCAGACGAGAGCGGCGTGAATGCGATTGTTGACGCCGAGGGCTGCGAAGAGCGTGTTGAGGGAGGGCAGCGGGAGGAAGGTCGCGATCGTGCGTCGCTTGGGCAGAACGGCGCTGACCCGGTCGGGATGGAGATAGGCGTCGATGTCGCGTTCCAGGTTGTAGGCCTTGCGACCGCGATGGGGGTCCGGGGCACGCACCGCCGATAGGCATGAAGGGCAGCGGGTATTCTTGCCCGCATAGGACTTGAATACCGCCGTGGGCCGCTGGCACGCGGGGCAGCTGAAGTAGAGCTTGCCCTTGCGGATCTCCGGTTTGAACGCTGGGCGCTCGACCGCCCTCTGCACGGCGACGCCGCAGAGCGGTGTGTGGTTGCGGATGCGTTTGGCGGCCTCCCGCTCGGGCGCAGGATCTCCGCCCTCCGCCAGCCGCACGAGGAGCCCGGCCATCCGCTCGCTCAGGCTGCCCCACTCGGACAACATTTCACGCATCCCATCTCGAAACGCCCGCTGCTCGTTCTCACGCGGGAGCGATTCCGGTGCTTGCATCGGTCGGCGCCGTGCGGGCAGGCGCTGAGCCCGATCCGAGTGGACGCGATGCACCTCGCGAGCGATTCGGTTCCTGGCAACTTTGGGGTGAGTCGGTGACATCAACTATTGTCTAAAAGATGAAAAATATAGTTATTATGGTTATTTGCAAGTGTCTTTTATTTCTTAATTATTTAGGCAATTTGAAATTCGTGGGCGATTGAAGAGGGGCGATCGAATGCGGGTGTCCGTAATTACGATTGCAATACGCATGGCAGGGCGGACTGTTCGTTGACCCGAGAATGCCGCTACTTTCCCCCGCTTTCGCCCTTGGGCGGCGATGGATCCTGACTGGTTTTGCCGTCGGGATGGGGGCATTGGTCGGGTCGCAGGCTGCGCGGGGCGAGCTGCGGTTTTCGGAATTGGCTGCGATCAATGCGGGAGGGATCGAGGATCGGGCGGGAGAAACTTCGGATTGGATCGAGTTGGAGAACGGCGGCGCCGCGCGAATCTCCCTGCAGGGGTACATCGTCGAGGCGGGAGGGAGCCGTTTCGTCTTTCAAGGCGGAGAACTCGGGGCGGGGGAGCGGCTCCTGCTGTTCGCCTCCGGTGACGAGTCGCGCGGGGATGAAGGGGAGCCGCATGCGGGGTTCGCGCTCTCGGGATCGGGCGAAAGTCTGCGCCTGCTGATGCCAGACGGGACGCCGATCGACGCGATCGACTATCCCCAACAGAGGGTGGACGTCTCGTTCGGTCGCGATCGGGATGGGAGATGGGTGTACTTCCGCAACCCGACCCCTGGCGGGAGAAACGTTGCCACCGGTCTGGCGGGCATCTCGGTGCCGCCGCACTTCTCCGTCCCGCGCGGCTACGTCGAGCAGGCGTTTTCGTTGGTTTTGAAGGGCGGGCCGGGTGCGAGCGTCCGCTACACGGTCGACGGCAGCGAACCGACGCCCTATCATGGACACCTCTACACCGAGCCGATCCGGGTCACGGGCACGGTGGTCGTTCGTGCGGTCGCCTATGCTGCCGGGCTGCTGGAGAGCGAACCGGAGTCCCACACCTATCTGTTTGCCGACGAGATCGTGCGGCAGGAGGCGATGAGCGAAGCCGTCACGGACGATCCAGCCTACGCGGCGGGGTTGCCCAGCGATCTACGCAGCCTCCCGTCGCTCTCGATCGCCGTCGCCAGCGATGCGTTTTTCGGCGAGGAGGGGATCTACCGAAACTTCACCGAGCGGGGCCGCGAAGCGGAACTGCCGATCGGCCTCGAATTCTTCGACCCGGGCGGGGTGGCGGGGGAGTTCCGCACCCGCGGGGGGCTGCGGATCCACGGTGGCCAGGCCCGCTTTCACAAGAAGAAGCCGCTGCGCCTCTACTTCCGCAGCGAGTATGGGGACACGGCGCTGGACTTCCCGCTCTTCGCCGGGTCTGCGGTGAGCTCTTTCAAGCGTCTGATGCTCAGGCCTGGAGGCCACGACGGCTTCGCCATGGAATGGAACTCGGTCGATGCCAACGGCTTTCCCCGTTTCGATCAGAACGGGGAGCCGATCCTCCTCGGGCGCAACGACCTCACCGACTCGGCGACCTATACGCGCGACGAGTTCGTGCGCCGTTCGGAGATAGCCATGGGATTGCTAGCGCCCCGGGGGAGGTTCGTCCACGTCTACATCAACGGGCGATACTGGGGGCTCTACAACTTGCACGAGCGCGCCGACGCGGAGTTCTACGCGAGCCACCGTGGCGGGCAGCCCGATGATTGGGACGTGGTCGGACAGAACGGTCTGATCGAGGGCGGGGACGGTGAAGCCTGGGGGGAACTGCTGGCTCGGTCGGCGGGCGGTGTGGCCTCGAGCGACGAGTATGCCGCGATGTCGGAGCTCCTCGACCTGGACGGCTTCATCGACTCGCTGGTCGCCCGGATCTGGAGTGGCGACCACGACTGGCTGGAGCCGCTCCACCTCCACCGCCGGGGGCAGGATCAGATGTATCGAAACTCGGGGTCGCCCAACAACCGCAACTGGTATGCCGCGCGCCGCTCGCGCGGTGGGGATGCGTCGAGCCCGTTCCTCTTCCACAGCTGGGACGCCGAGATCTCGATGGGCAACGACCGGTTCTCCAACTCGGGCAACCGCAATCTCGATTTCGACCTGAGCGGGGTCGATGTGGCCAATTCCCAAGGCGGCCCCTATCAGGCGCTCATCGGATACCGGGAGTTCCAGCTGCGGTTCGCAGACCGCCTGCAGAGGCACCTGCGCGGCCGCGGCGCGCTGGCCCCCGAGGCGGCCCGCGCGCGCCTCGACGGGATCGTGGCCGAAATCGGCAGCGCGGTGGTCGCCGAATCGGCGCGCTGGGGGCACATCCATGGTGGCGATCCGGTCACCCGCGACGGGGAGTGGGCGTCGGAGATCGCCTGGTTGCGGGAACGGTTCCTCGCCGAACGCAGCGACGTGGTCCTCGACGGCGCCATCGATCTGAAGTTTTTGCCGGCCGCATTCCCTGACCTCGAGTTCTCCGGCGACCCGGTATTGACGTCGCTGGTGCGCTCGGCGGTGCTGGCGGACAACCCCGTGACCTACCGGTTGGGGGGGGCGCAAGAGTTTTTCGAGGGTGGGGCGCTTCGGGTGCGTCTCCGAGTCGAGCCCAGCGCCACCTATCAGATCCAACTGTTGATGGGCGAGTGGCAGGGGATCGGGGCGGCGCGGCATTACTTCCGCCTCAACGGGGCGACCGTCGGCAGCGGTTTGCAGCCCGGCCTGACGGTGGGTGACGCCAGATCGCAGGGGGCGGTTTGGAGCTACCGGTGGACAGCGGACACGGAGGTCGCGGAGTTCGTGTTCGACACACGGGCGAACATCAACTTCACGCGCACCGAACCCTATCCGTTCACCGCCTCGGCGCTGACGCTGGAGCGGCTGCCTGCCCCGGTCGCGGCGGGTGGGGAGATCACCAGTTTTGGCAACGCAGGGGGCCTGGACCTCGACGGCGACTTCGTCTACGCGATCGACTTCGCCGGCAGCGGGGGGCAGGTGATCGGGGACGCATCGTTCGTCGCCTGCCAGCACCCCGGGCCCGATGTCGCGGCCCCGGGGGTGTTGGTGAGCGGCGCCCCCGGCCACTTCCGGGCGCGCGGGCTGTTCCCGGACGTCGAGACGCCCGTCGCCCGCCCGCCCGGCGGTTTCTCCGTGGCGCCGCAGACGGTCGAGATCGATCCCCTAGGTCAGCCCGGCCTCATCTATTACACCACGGACGGGAGCGATCCGCGCCTGCCTTCGCGTCTCGACAGCGTGGTCCTGGTGCCGGAGTTTTCACCGGCGCAGGTGCTGATCCCGTCGGTCGCGAATGGGGGGGCGGCCCTGGGCGAAGCCTGGGCGGCGGTCGACGACCCCCCGAACATCGCCGATTGGAAGATTGGCGAGAGCGGGGTGGGGTTCGAGACGGGGGAGGAGTTCTTCGCGCCTTTTTTGCGCACGGGCATCCCCGAGATCGCGGGGGTCAACACCAGCGCCTACATCCGCATCCCGTTCGAACTGACCGCCGAGCAGGCGGCAACGGTGGGCGAGCTCTTGCTGCGGATGCGGTACGACGACGGCTTCGCCGCCTACGTCAACGGTGTCCGGCTCACCGGGGCGAACGCCCCTGCGGTTTTGAATTGGGACTCGGCGGCGACGCTCGGCAACCTCGATGTGTCCGCGGTGATGCAGGAACTGTTCGAGGTCGACGTGCCCGCGGGCTTGCTCCGCGCCGGGCGCAACGTATTGGGGATCCACGCGCTCAACGTCTCGCTCGCCAGCAGCGACCTGCTCGCCTCGCCGGAGTTGCTGGGAGTGGTGTCGACGCCGGCCCTCCCGGCGGGGGCGGCGCAGCGATATCAAACCGGAAGCCCGCCTTTGATCGACCGCGGCTCGGTGTTGAAGGCGCGCCTATTGCACGCGAACGGAGAGTGGTCGGCGCTGTTGGAAGAGCGCTACGAGATCGGCGCACGCATGCCGCGCCGCGGGGATATCGAGGTTGCCGAGATCCACTACCGGCCGCTCGGCCCATCGACTCCTGAGGAGTTGGCGGCGGGCGCGACGAGGTCGGACTATGAGTTTCTCGAACTGCGCAACGCGGCGGCGCACGCGGTCGACCTGACGGGGCTCGAATTCACCTCCGGGGTGGAGTTCGACTTCGGCGGGGCGCCGATCGGGATCCTGCCTCAGGGGGGATCGGTCGTCCTGGTGGCCAACCGCGGCGCCGCGATCGCCCGCTACGGGCCCGCTCTCGGTGGGAAGATCCTCGGCGAGTTCGCCGGGGGCACCAACCTCTCCAACGGTGGCGAGCAGCTCGCATTGGCGAACGTCGAGGGCGAACTGGTGTTCTCGTTCCGCTACGACGACGAGCCGCCCTGGCCGCTGGAACCCGACGGGGATGGCCCCTCGTTGGAGCTGGTGGAGAAGGGGGCCGACCCAGCGTTGGCATCCAGCTGGCGCCCGAGCCCTGCGCCGGGGGGCTCGCCGGGGTTTGACCCCGCCACCGACGACACGGACGGAGACGCGCTGCCGGACGCTTGGGAGCTGGCGGCGTTCGGGGACCTGTCCCGCGACGGCACCGGCGACGCGGACGGGGATGGGTTGCTCGACGGCGAGGAGTTCGCCGCCGGATCGGACCCGCGGCAGCGCGATTCGGATGGCGATGGCGCGGACGATGCGGCCGAGGTCGCGGCGGGCACCAAGCCCCGGGATCCAGACAGCGACGGGGACGGGCTCCCCGACGGGCTGGAGCTGGCATCCGGCACTTCGCCGACTTCCGGCGACAGCGACGGGGACGGTTTGGGCGACGCCGAGGAACGGGCGTTGGGCACCGACCCGCTGCTCCGCGACAGCGATGGCGACGGGGCGCTGGACGGTCTGGAAGTGGCGAGGGGGGGCGACCCCAACGACCCGGGGGTGCAGGTGCCATTGGAGCTAGCAGATGTTTGGATCTATAGCCGCTTGGACGAGGCCGGTCCCGCGCCGGGCGATGCGGTGATCAACGAGGTGGGGGCGCCGGGCTCGGTGCTGGGGGCAGAGGGCGAACCCCAAGGCATCGTCGGTGGAGCCTTCCGGTTCGCCGCCGCCGCTGGCGGGGGGGTCGATTTCGGCGACCGCGGTGACCCGGGCACCGGGGCGCTCACGGCGGCAACTTGGGTACATTGGGCTGGTGGGGAGGGAGGGCGCGTGCTCGGCAAGGGCGGCGGATGGTCGATCGGCCTCGACGGATCCGGCGTCCCGCAGTTCACCTGCGGCGGCGAGGGGGCGGTCGGCGACGGGCCGCTGGGCGGAGGCTGGCACCATCTCGCCGCGGTGATCCGAGAGCCGGTGGGCGGAGGGGCGAGATCCGCCCACTTCTACGTGGACGGCGAACTGACCACCACCACGAGCGGCCAGACCCCGGCGCTGTTCAGCGCCGCCCCGTTGGTCGCCGGGCTCGCGCCGGTCGCGCTCGATGACCTTCTGGTGGTGCGCGGAGCGCTGTCGCCGCAGCAGATCGCTGCGATTCACGCCGGGGGGCGTGACCATGGCGCTGGCGCGCTCGATGTGCTGGAGGCGGGGGGGGCGGACAGCGACTACGACTCGCTGCCCGACCTTTGGGAGCAGCGCTACTTCGGCGCGGTGGGTGGCGAACCCGGCGGAGATGCCGATGGCGACGGATTGGACAACGCGACCGAGTTCCGCGTCGGATCCGACCCCACCCTCGCCGACGGCGATGGCGACGGCGTCGCCGATGCGGCGGAGATCGCGGTGGGAAGTGATCCGGCCGATCCGGCTGGGGGCGCGCGTGGAGCGGGATTGAGGAACGGGCTGGCCCTCTACGCGAGTTTCGATGTGGCGGACCGTTTCGGGCGCACGGTGTTCGACCTCACCTCGCCACCGGAGAACGGTCGCCTGATCGGCGACCTCCAGCCGATCCCCGGGGTTTCGGGCGAGGCCTTGAGGGGCGGCGCGGCGGCTGTCGACTTCGGGGATGCGATGGATCTGGGATCCGGAGACTTCGCGGTGATGTGCTGGGTGCGACCGGACGGGGTGAGCGCTGGGCAGACCCAGACGATCGCCGCGAAAGGCGGATTTGGCTCGGGTTGGCAAATCTATCTCGACGGCGACCGGTTCGCCGTCGCCGGCGGCTTCGATGACGGCTCTCGCTGGTTCGCGCGGGATCTCGGCGGGGTGGGCGGCACGGAGGCGAGGGCCGGAGAGTGGTCGCAGGTCGGGTTCGTGCTCGATCGCGCTGCCTCGACCGTCCGGCTCTACGTCGGAGGGGTCGAGGTCGGTTCCGGCGAACTGGCCGACGATGCGACGGGGGATCGGCAGGAGCCTCTCATCGTCGGCGATGCGTTCCCTGGCGCGATCGACGAGCTCGTCGTCTGGCGGCGGGCCCTCGACGCCGGTGAGGTGATGGCCGCCGCGCGGGCGGGCTTCGCAGGCCTCGACCTCGCGGTGCTGAGCGGCCGCTCGGGGCGGCCGCAACTCGAAGTCTCCCCCGCCGTGCTCGAGATATTGGTCAATGCCGGCGAACCGGGGAGCGGCGAACTCTCCCTCGCCAACATCGGCGGCGGTGTCCTCAGCTGGGTGCTCGACATCGAGCCGCCGGAATTGTCCCTGGAGTCCGCCCTGGAGAACCTCGAAGCGGGGAGTGCGGAGGTCGCCGCCCTGATTCCGGATCGATTCGATTTCGATGAGGGGCAGCTGGGCAGTTCGATCAACGACGGTGGGGGGGACATGTTCGACGGCGGCAATATCTTGAGCACCGATCTCGGCTCGGGCATCGCCTACTCGGATGCCGCGATCGAGACCGGGGCGGCGTTCGGCCCCGGCGGGAGATATTTCACGCGGAAGTACCCCGGGCTCTTCGTCCTGGCGGCCGATCTCGATGGGGTGTCGTCGTTCGGCGTGAGCGGCAACCTCGGCGCCGACGGCGGTGGTTCGGTCGAGGGGGGGCAGTTCGAGGTCGCGCGGGGGACGCGGCAGTTTGCGGCGTTCTACAAGCGGGTCTATGGGGCCTTCGACGCGAACTTCAACGCGACCGACCCGTCGGTGAACCAGCTCATTCTGGTCGAAGAGACCGGTGGCTTGTTATCACACTCGTTCGCTTCCAACACCGATAACGGCGCGCAGGCCGTGGACGGCTTGGCGTCCTCTGCGCGGCTCTACTACTTGATGTTCGCCTCGGTGGACGGGCGCAGGGTCGCCGATCAAGAGATGATGGCCATCGCCTCCACGTTTCTCGATGCGGTCGGCGTGGACGCCGGCTGGGCGGCCGCCGGGACCGCCGCGGGAGCGGTCGATGGAGGCCGCAGCGAGCGGGTGCGGATCGATGTCGCCGCGGGTGCGGTCGGGGCGGGTGAAGAACTGGAGACCATGCTCTCGTTCTACTCGAACGGGGAAGGTGAACACCCGGTGGAAGTGCCGTTGCGCGTTCGGCTGAACCGGCCGCCGACCGTCTCCGACACCCCGTTGGCCGACCTGGCGATCGACGAGGATTCACCGGCGATCGCCATCGCTTACCACGCGGCCTTCACCGATCCCGACGGCGGGGGGCAGGCGCTGGACTACCAATTGCAGGCGAGCGGGGACGGTGGGCTCTTCAACCGGCTCGAACTCGATCCGCTGGCCGGTGAAGTGATCGCCGAACCGGCTCCGGATCGCTTCGGCAGCGTCGAGCTGACCCTGACAGCGACCGATGCCGGCGGCCTGAGCGCAAGCCAGTCGTTCATCCTGACGGTCAGGCCGATGGACGACGCCCCCGTCGCTTCGGCCGCTCCAGACGTGGTCGCCGATGAAGCGGCCTCGCCGATGGAAATCGATTTGAGCGCCTTTTTCACCGACGCCGATCCGGGCGATCGCCTGAGCTACGCCCTGAGCGTCGCTGGGGATGAGGATATCTTCGCCGGGGTCGACTTGGTCGCCGGCACGGGGGCGCTGGCCTTGCGATTCGATCCGTTCGCAAGCGGCACGGCCCAGCTCCGCGTGACCGCGACGGACGGGGCGGGGTTGAGCGCGGTCGCGGAGTTTCTTGTCGTCTTGCCCGAGGTGCCCGCCCCGGAGGTGACGATCGACACGGAGCTGGCCCTCGACCGCCAAACCGGGCTGTTGGTTCAAACCCTCACGATCCACAATCGTTCGCAGCGCCCGGTCGAGGCGGTGAGCGTCCTGCTGGCAGATCTCCCCGGAGGCGTGGAGGTCTGGAACGCGAGTTCGCGCGCTCCCGACGGCACGCCGCGGGTGGTTCTGGCGTCGCCGACACCTGCCGGTGAAAGTGTGGCGATTCTCATCGAGTACTACTCTCCCGAGCGTTTGCGGGATTTTGTCCCGACGCCGGAGGTCAGCGTGACGTCGCGACCACGGGTGGGCGGCACCGTCTTGCCCGGCAGCCTGTTTGCGATCGATCACATCGCGCGCCTCGCCGACGGGGGGATGATGCTCGAGTTTCCGGCCGAACCGGGGCGTCGATACCAGGTCGAGTTCCGCGACCTGAACACCGCCGCCCGCTTCACCGGCGGGGGGCAGGGGACGGCGATCGAGGTCGAGCTGGACGAGGCCGGACTCTGGCGCCCAGCCGGGTTGCCGGTGCGGGCCGGGGGCAATCGAGTCCAATGGATCGACCGCGGGCCGCCGAAGACCGACGCACACCCGGAGATGGCGGGAGCCATGCGGATGTACCGCGTGGCGGAGCTGCCTGCCGAATAGCGAGCCCGAATCGCTCACCGAGCTCCGGGCTGCGGCTTGCCCTCGTTGAGGCTGAGGGCGTTGACGTTGTGCCCGGCTTGGGCAGGGTATTCACCCCGCCGCTTCGCCGGTCGTGCCGCGGATAGGCATCGACGGGTGGCAGCGTCCCGGTGCCCGCTCGCTCGGAGCCGTCAAGGCATCCGGGGCGTCCCGGTGGCTCGAGCCGCTGGTTCCATGGCGGGGTCCTTCCGGCGCTGTTACCGGTTCCAAAGTGGTTCATCAATCGGCGGAAGGGCCGCCCGCGAGCCCTCCGCCGCCGCCGATTGTGAACAACTTTGCGGCGGCG
>JAUIGD010000410.1 GCA_030430255.1 Verrucomicrobiia bacterium | reverse complement strand
CATCGCCATGAGGATGGCGTTGCCGACGGCGGCGTCGATATAGATCACGAAGGCCTTCGCCCCATCGCCCAGGAACACGGCACAGCCGTCGCCGGTGGGGAGGGCGGCTTTGACTTCGACCTCGATGACGGCGGAGGCGCTCACGGCGAACCGTGGGCGGGGGCGGTCCCCCCGTCAAGCGGTGCCCGTCTCCAAGTAGCGCCGCGACAGCTCGACGTAGTTCTCCGCCCAGGCTTTCAGCGATCGCTGCTTGTCGAGGTCGAGCGTCTTGACCACCTTCGCCGGCGAGCCGAGCACCAGCGAGCCGGGCGGCACCACGGTGCCCATGGTGACCAAGGCGCCGGCACCGATGATCGACCGCGCCCCGATCTCGGCGCCATCCATGACGATGGAGCCCATGCCGACGAGCACCTCGTCATCGACCGTGCAGGCGTGCAGGATCGCCTTGTGCCCGACCGTCACGTATTGGCCCACCTTGGTGCCTCGGTTGCACTCGAGATGGATGACGCTGCCGTCCTGCACGTTCGAGCGCGGGCCGATGTGGATCTGCTCGATGTCGGCGCGCAGCACGGCACCGTACCAGATGCTCGCCTCCTCGCCCACATGCACCGCGCCGACCAGGTCGGCGCTGCGGGCGACGAAGGCGCTGGGGTGGATTACGGGGCTGCGGTCGAGAAGGTCGGGGCGTGGCATCGGTGGGACGGAAAATCGCGATTTATTTAGCATGCCTTAGGCATCTCCGCTCCAGAATGGCGGAAACGCCTCAAAAAAGGCCGAATTTTGTGCAAAAACCCCCATTTTGAAGGGCGGGGCGCTTTACAGCCTCCGCGCACCTTCCTAGAACTGTAGCCTATGAACAAAGGTGATCTTATCGATGCAGTCCACAAGGCACTCGGCGACGAGGCCTCCAAAAAGTGTGCCGAAGGTGCCCTCAGCGCCGTTCTCGGCGCGATCGCCGATGGCGTTCGAGAGGACGGGTCCGTCCAGATTGTCGGGTTCGGAACCTTCAAGAAGAAGCACCGCGCCGCGCGGATGGGCCGCAACCCGAAGACCGGTGAGCCGATGCAGATCGCGGCTTCGACCTCGGTCGGCTTCACGCCCTCCGCGGCGTTGAAGAAGTCGATGTCCTGAAGCCCGGCTGGCGCCGATCTTTTCCGAATCGTATTCACGAGCCCGTCCCCGCTGGGGGGCGGGCTTTTTGTGTCTCTCCTCCGTGTTCCGGGGCGTCGCCGGAGGCTTGGCCGGAGGCCGCGCGGGGCGAGGTGCTCAGCATGTAGATGCCGACGGCGATCAAGAAGACGCCGAACCCCATGCGCAGCTGGTGGCCGGAGAGGCTCTTCATGAGTTCGGTGCCGAAGTAGGCGGCGACGATCGCGCCGGCGGCGGCGGGGAGGGCGACCTGCCACTGGATCAGGTTCTGGCCCTGGTAGCGGAGGGTCGACACGGCCGCGGTGGCGACCATCGCGGCGAGCGAGGTGGCGACCGCCTGCTTCATGGTGAGGCCGATGGCGACGAAGACCGGCACCATGATGATGCCGCCGCCGACGCCGAGCAGGCTGCCGAGCAATGCGGCGCTGGCGCCGACGAGGAGGGCGGTGAGGACGGCGGGCATCGCGGTGGAGAGTCGCTCAGGCGGCGCGCTCGCGGGTGAGGAGCCGCACGATGAGGCGCTCCAGCACGAGCCGGGGTTCGAGGTTGCTGGTGACGAGCGCGCGGTTGGCGTCGAGGCAGGCGCGCAGCCCGGTGCGGAGTTCGGCTTCCGAAAAGGCGCGCACCTCGCCGGCGGCGAGGAAGACCGGGTAGACGCTCAGCGAGCCGTCTTTCTTCCGCGGCAGGTGGGCGGTGGCGGCGGCGGGCAGGCGCGCGACCTCGGCCTCGAAGGCGCGGAAGTTGCGTCCGGGGCGCAGGCCGTGATTGGCGATGAGGTCTTTGGCGACGAGCATGCGCCGCAAGGTCGGGGCGACGGCGGCCAGGAGGACGCCGATCGGGTTCTCGCCTTGGAAGAGCAGGTGGTCGACCACCGCCAAGGCCCCGGCGAGGTCGCGTTTGGCGATGCGGTCGCCCAGTTCGAAGACCACGCCCGCACGGCTCAACGACACCTGCTGGCGCACGATTTCAGCCGTGACCCGGCGCTCGTCCGGGCCGAGGAACAGGTCGATCTTCTCCAGCTCCGCGCCGATCTGGCCGGACTCGTCGCCGGCCAGCATGACGAACAGCTCCAGCGCTTCGTCGTCGAAGTCGAGCCGGCGCTCCCGGGCCAGCTTCCGGACGTGGCGGGCGACGTTCTCCTGCCAGCCGTCGCGGCCGAGGTCGAGCCGGTCGAAGACCTCCACCGGGGCGACCTTGTTGAGCGTCTTGTAGAAGGCGCGGCGCTTGTCGATGGCGGGGGCGCTGAGCAGGAAGGTCACGCTCTCGGGCAGGCCGGCGGCGAGCGCGTCGGCGAGGGCCTCGGCGGCGTCGAGGACGGACTGCGCCTTGCCGGTCTGGTTGTCGGCGAAGAAGGTTGCCCCCTTCAGCCAGACGACCTTGTTGCCGCCGAAGAAGGGCAGCGTCTGCAGGGCGGCCATGGTGTCGTTCACCGCGCGCACGGCCGACTCGGCGTTGTCGGCGCCGCCGTCGATGACCTCGGCGCCGAAGTCCGCCTCCTCGGGCGGCACGAGTTCGCGGAAGCGCTTGAGCGCCTCTTCCTTCACGCGCGCCTCGTCGCTGCCGACGAAGGCGAAGATGTTGGCGGCCTTCTTGGCGGCGGATTTTTTCTTGGCGGCGAGCTTTTTGGCCACGGCGGCGACCTTCGGGCCGGGGCGGAACCTTGGGAAGCAAAAATGAGTGCCGGGCGGGTCGGCGCCGCACATTTCCGCGTGAGGGCGGGGCGTCCTCGGGTAGTTTAGCGGCCATGACCCGAAAGCCCCCCGCCGCCGTGTTGGCTGCCCTCTGCTCGCTGGCCGCGCTCGCCCCCGCCCCCGCCCCCGCCGAAGCCGACGACGCCGCCGAGTTGGCCGCGGCCTTCGGCGACGACCGCCCGAATCTCATCTTCTTCCTCACGGACGACCAGCGGAACGATTTCCTCGGCTGTACCGGGCACCCGCTGGTGGAGACCCCGCGGATCGACGCGCTGGCGGCGGAGGGCGTGCTGTTCGAGAACGCCTTCGTCACCACCTCGATCTGCGCCGCCAGCCGGGCGACGCTGCTGACCGGCCTCTACGAGCGCACCCACCGCTTCACCTTCGGCACGCCGCCGATCGCCTCGATCCAGACCGACGACAGCTATCCGGCGGTGTTGAAGCGCGAGGGCTACCGCACCGGCTTCATCGGCAAGTTCGGGGTCAAGGTCCGGCCGGGCGCGCGGGAGGAGATGTTCGATTTCTTCCAGCCGCTGGGCCGCAACCCCTACCACCACAAGATGCCGGACGGGTCCAGGCGGCACGAGACCGACCGCGCCGCGGACTTCGCGCTCGAGTTCATCCGCGGCGCGGCCGCGGGCGAGGCGCCGTTCTGCCTCAGCGTCAGCTTCAACGCCTCCCACGCCGAGGACGGCGACAAGGAGGACCACTTCCCGTTCCCCGAGGGCGTCGGGCACCTCTACGAGGGGGTCGAGATGCCGCCGCCCCGGCTCGCCGACCCCGCGGTGTTCGAGGCGCAGCCCGAGTTCCTGCGGAAGTCGATGAACCGCGACCGCTACTTCTGGCGCTGGGATACCGCGGAGAAGTACCAGCACAACATGCGCAACTACCTGCGCATGATCAGCGGCATCGATGCCGCGATCGGCCGGGTGTTGGACGAGTTGGAGAAGCGCGGCATCGCCGACAACACGGTCGTGATCTACATGGCCGACAACGGCTACTACGCCGCGTCGCGGGGCTTCGCCGGCAAGTGGTCGCACTACGAGGAATCGCTGCGCGTGCCGCTGATCATCCGCGATCCGCGGGCGCCGGAGGGACAGCGCGGCAAGACGGTCGCCGCTCCGGCGTTGAACGTCGACATCGCCCCGACGCTGCTGGACTTCGCCGACGCCAGGGCCTGCGACCGCCACCAGGGGGCGTCGCTCGCCCCGTTCGTCACCGGCGCGGCGCCGGCCGACTGGCGGTCCGACTTCTTCTGCGAGCACCGCATGGACCACCGGTCCATCCCCAAGTGGGAAGGCGTGCGCGGCGGGCGCTACAAGTACGCGCGCTACTACGAGCAAGACCCGCCCTTCGAGTTCCTGCACGACCTCTCCGACGACCCGATGGAGCTGGCGAACCTGGCGGGCGACCCGGCGCACCGCGAGGCGCTGGAGGCGATGCGGGCGCGTGCCGCCGAACTCTCGGCCAACTACGACAGCCAGGCCGCCGCCGACGCCGGACGGGTGCTGGAGCGGATGAAGTTCGGCATGCTCGACCCCGCTGCCCACGCCGCCTCGGGGAGCGCCCTCGACGAGGCCGAGGCTCTGGCGCCGGGGACGCCCGCGGTGCTGCTGGCGCGCGCCGACGCGCACGAGAAGGCGGGCGAGCACGGCAAGGCGCTGCGCTACCTCGACCAACTCGTCGCCGGCCACCCCGAGGTCGGTGACCTGCTGTTGCGCCGCGGCTCGACACGCCTCTTCCACGGCGACTTCGCAGGGGCGATCGCCGACTTCGACGCGCTGATCGAAGCCGACCCCGAGCGCGCGCCGTACCTGTGGCAACGCGGCATCGCGCAGTATTATGCCGGCGATTTCGACGGCGGCGCGAAGCAGTTCGAGATCCACAAAAAGGTGAACCCGCGGGACGTCGAGAACGCGGCTTGGCATTTCCTCTGCGTCGCGCGCCGCGACGGCCTCGACTCGGCGCGCGAGAACCTGATCCCGGTCGAGGGCGACGCCCGCGTGCCGATGGCCGAGGTGCAGCGTCTGTTCGCCGGGGAGCTGAAGCCGGAGGATGTCCTCGCCGCGGCCGAGCGGGGCAACCCCGCGCCGGACGACCTGCGCAACCATCTCTGTTACGCCCACCTCTACCTCGGCCTCTACTTCGAGGCTCAGGGCGACGCCGGGCGCTCGCTGGGGCACATCGAGAAGGCGGCCGTCGAGTACGCCATGCCGCACTATATGGGGGAGGTCGCCAGGGTGCATCTCCGCGCGCGGAAGAAGTGAGCGCCGCTGGGTGGCGCGGATGGCGTCCGGGGGTTCAGGCTTGCCTCCTGGGGAGCCGCGGCTCAAGCTGGCGGCAGAGATGGCAACGAATTTCTGCAGCAAGCTCGGTGCGGTGGCGGTGGCGGTGGGAGGGGCCGCCGCGGCGCTCTGCCGGGCACAGGAGGGAGATGGGCTCGGCGCGCTCACCACGGATCCGGTCACCGGAGAGCATGTCCTCACTTGGCCGGGTGTGCCCGGCGAGACCTACTTTGTGCAGCATTCGGGTGACCTGACCGAGTGGGCGTACTTCGCCGTGGTCGTCGCCGGCGATGGAACCGCGCAGGAATGGCGATTCGTACCGCCCGGTGGGCGCCACTTTGTCCGGGCGGGGAGCGTCGACGACCCCACCGAGGATCCGACCCAGGACTGCGCCACCGAGGATCTCGAGATCCGCTGGCGCTGACC
>JAUIGD010000021.1 GCA_030430255.1 Verrucomicrobiia bacterium | reverse complement strand
ATGGCTTGCTCTCTTTTATCCGACCACTCCCCCACGCCTCCCAGAGCCCGTTCGCCGTGAGGTATTTCGCCCGGTTGCGCAGAAAGCGCACCGGTTCAGGATCGGGACCGTGGGGGGCGGCGACCTGACTGAGGTCGGGCGGTTGCTCCCGGCCCAGCCGCTGGGTGAGGAAGCTGCCGGTGTAGCCGCCTCCGGAGACCGTGGAGAGGAAGTCCACGTCCCTCAGCAGTCCCCGTTCCGCCAAGACCTGCGTGACCCCGAGCGAGAAGGTGGCGGAGCGGATGCCGCCGCCCGAGAAGGCGAGGCCGAACGCGTCTACGCCCGCGGCGACCCGGCAGCCGACCTTCTCGCGCCGGCCGTCGACCTCCCCCCGCTCGTCCGCGTTGATGGCCCCGACCCCGCCGCCGTCCTCCTGCCGGCGCGCGATCTGATCGTTGTGTGGGATGCCGAACGGCACGCTTTCGAAAAGCGCGTCGAGTTCCTCCTTCCCCATCGGGTCCGGGGTTTGCCCATCGACGAAGCCCGACCCGTACGCCATCTGATGGAGCGCCTCGGCCAAGGTCCGGAGCTCGCGCTGCACGCCCCGCAGGTCCGCCCGGAACGCGTCGCCGCCGTCGCGAGACCGGAGCACGCCCCGCTCGAGCAGCGGGTGCCATTTGGCGGTCAGCGGGCGCAGGTGGCGGTTGATGTGGTCGTTGACGAGCGTGGCGAAGGTCCGGCAGCCGGGGTGGGCTTTGATCGCCTCGCGGGCGCGCTCGAAGATCGTCTTGAGACTGGCCAAGGCCGCGTCCTCCATCCCGTGCAGGTAGGGGAGCGGTTGGACGGCGATCCGGGTGCGCAGTTCGGCGAGGAACTCGTGTGCGGCCCGCCCGTCCGGCCCGGTGTTGCTCGCGTCGTCTTCGTCGCCCATCGTCTCGATCGCCTTCTCTGGCGCGCCACGGTTCTAGCGGACGCCCTCCCGTCGGGCAAGGCCAATCGCCGCCCGCCCGATTGTTCTTGACCGGCGGATCCGGCGGCGGGTTTATTCACCCCATGCGTGTTGAATCTGCGGCGCTCGGCGCGGGGTCCGGTCGGGAGGCGGGGCTGCCGGTCGATCGCCGGGTGATGGGGGAGGCGGCCGCTGAGGGGTGATGGCGGGTGCGGACTATTTCTCGATCGAGCCGTTGCGGGTCATGCTCTCGAGCCACTGCCGGGACAGGGTGCGCTTCCGCGGCGCCAGCCGGTCGATGGGGACCCTGCGCGAGGCGATCAAGGAGGCGCTGGAGGCGATCGAGTTCGGCGGGCACCAAGTATTTGAAGTGTGGATCCACGAGGAGCAATCCGAAGGGGCCGCCGCGGAGAACGCCTGGGACCTGTGCGTTGGCAAATCGAGGGAGGCGGATGTCTTCATCGCCCTCTACAACGGCAACGCGGGCTGGACGGGGGAGGCGGAGACGGCGGGGGGCGGCCTGGGCATCTGCCACGAGGAGTTCCAGTCAGCCTACAACCAGTCGCCTTCGAAAGTGCGCCTGATCCAATTCCCGGCGATCGAGGCCGACCCGGGCTCCCCGGACGGGCGCTTCCAGGCCTACATCCGCAACCTGAAACTCATCGGCGTGCAGGTGCGGACCGGCGAAGAGGCGGTGGCGGCAGCTGGGCGCGCGGCGGTATCCGCGCTCCTCACCCTGGCGCGATCGGGGATCGGTTTCGATCCGAAGTCCGGCTACTATGCGGGCCAGGCGCTGGTTTGGTCGCGGCTCGATTTTGCCGCGCGCCGCCAGGTCACCGCCGGTGCGCTGGTCGAGTTCCTCTCCGAGCGGAGCGGGGCGGAGCGTCTCGACGAACCCCGCGACACCGTGATTTACCCGGTCGCCGGCGAGCGGGTCGCCTTGGTCTGCGACTGCATCCCGGCGGCGATGAGCACCGCGGCGGCGCGCGAACTCGTCGGGCAGCCGTTCCTGCGCGACTACCGGATCTGTGGCCACCTGCCCGGCGGTGTCGCCGGTCCCGTCCACGTGATCGCCTGTCAAAAGTCCGTCTCCGAGACCCAGGCGATCCGCCAGCTGGGGTTTCCCGACGCCATCGTCGTCGCCGCCCCCTTCGGGGTCTACGTGGCCGACGAGGTGCAGAAGATCCAGATGGTCCTCATCGCGAACTGCCGCGATCAGTCGACGACCCGGGCGCGGATCCAGCGCTTTCTTCACTGGCTCGCCGAGCAGGGGGAGGGCGCGCTGCTGGCGCGGCGGGCGGTCTCGCGCCGCAAGATCAGCGACCTGATCGCCGCCGAGTCGGTGGCGGCACCCAGCGAGACCTGAACGATCGAGCCATGAGAAAGGGAGGGAGCAGCGGCGCCGTCGCCAAACCGAAGTGGAGGGAGGTCGTCTCCTGCTGCCTGCTCCTCGGCCTGGTGCCGGGCGTGTCCGACTTTTCGCTCTTCTCGCTGACGACGGTGGACGAACTCGAAGTGGGGTGGCCGCCGGCGGCGGCATGGGCGGGCTTCTTGGCGCTCTGCCTCTTCCCGCTCGCGGCCACGGTCGCTACCCTGCGCCGCGATTGGCTCGGTTTGGTGGGTCTGTGTGCGGTCCCCGCTTACGGCTATTGCCTGCTCCCCGAACCGCTGCAGGTTTTGCCCGTCGCGCCCCTGGCCTTGCTGGCGGTCGCCCATAAGGCCGCCTTCGCCGCGCTGCTGTTGCGCGGGAGCATCCGGTCTGTGAGCTTCGTCGCGGTCGCCGTCGCGGTCGGCGTATTTCTGGGGGTGGTCCAGGCGGTCGTCCTCTACGTGCTGGCGGCGGTCGGCCGGTTCTGTGTGCTCGCCGTGAGCCAGAACGCCGCGATGGTCTATCAGCTCGGCTGGCGCAACGCCCTGCTGCTGCCGGTCCGCGCCTTCGCCTTCTGGTCGCCGATGCTGCTCGTGGTCGTGCCCAGCATCGTCGTCTCGAAGATCATGCACGCCCGCGCCGTCCAGGCGATCTACGACGAGACCTTCATCGAACAGGCCGGAGAGGAACGGGACTTCGAGGCCGACCTCGAACACTCGCTCGACCAGGAGTTCGATCGCTACAAGGCGGAGGTGAAGACGTCGATGGACACCGTCCGCTCGAGGTCGGACGAGGAGGCCGAGAAAGTGCCCGACGACGTCAAGGACGGCTTCCTCAGATCCACCCCGAGCCCCCTGCTGGAGAAGAAGAAGTGCGGGTTCTTCAACATCGCCGGGCACATCGGCAACGCGGTCAAAGGCGAACTCAACGACGTCTACGAGGCGCAGCGGAGCAAGGCCGCCGCCGCGCTCCACCGCAAGGCTTCGGGGATCATGGACAGCGTCGACGGGAAGGTGCAGGCGGGCGCCGACCAGATCGAGGAGACCAGCGACAAGACCTTGGACGATTTCAACACCGCGACCTACTGGGTGCTGGTGCGCGCGTACTGGGTCGCCAACCTGATCGCTCTGATCGTCGACGCCGCCTTCTTTTTCATGGTGGCGAAGAGCTACCTCTACGTGTTCGCGCGGGTCACCTTCTCTTCTTCGTACGGGATGCCCGTCACGCTGAAGGACGGCAAGAAACGGATGGCGAAGGGGAAGCTCCGGAAGTGCGGGGCGCAGTACACGATCCTGGCATCGAACACCAAGGACTTCTTCGTGACCCGGACGCTCGAGCCGCTCGGCCGCCCGCCGAAGTTCTCGATCCCGCAGTGGAGCGTGGGGGTGCTGGCCCGGCTCGCCGCCAAGGCCTGGACGATGAACCGGGTGAACATGCGGGACCGGAAGGGGTCGGTGAGCTTCCGGTCGCTGGGTGGGGCCGAGTTCGTCGAGTGGGAGCTGAAGGCTGGCGAGGTGGTGATCTTCGACCTGAAGCACTTCGTCGCGATGAGCGAGACGGTCACGCTCTCCCGCATCGCCAGCCTGCGGGTCTCCTCGTTGCTCTTCGGCAGGGTTTTCTTCTCTGCGGCGGAGGGGCCGGGGAAACTCGTCTTGATGACCAAGGGGGCGCCGATCCTCGCCGGTGAGCGGAAGTCGAAGGCCAGCGTGCCGCCCAGCCGCCTGGTGGCTTGGCAGAAGGATGCGAGGTTCCATGTCGAGTCCGAGCTCAACGTGGTCGACGTCTTCATGAGCGGGCTCCACCTGCAGAAGACGGGCGAAGACCTGGTGATCATCGACGCCGATGAGCGGGGCAAAGCGACCAGCGGGATCGTCCGCTTCCTCGTGCGGTTCGTGTTCCCGTTCTGACCCCGGGGCGTCTCCGGCGGGCGCGGTTTCGCGCCTTGCGGGCGGCGGTCGTCTTGGGCAGTTTGGTGTGTTGTCGCCCCACCCACAGCCCACGCCCTTCCGCGGCGGGTTCGCGTCCGTGTCGGCGGTGGCTCTGTTCCACCTCGCCGGGCAGGCCCCCGGCGACCCGGGCAGCAGCTTCACCGAGGTGACGGGCGAAGCGGAGGTGGGGTATCTGCAATGGAATCCCCCCCCGGGTTCGCCGCGGGTCTCGCCGCAGGTCATGACCGGAGGTGCGGCGGTCGCCGACTACGACGGCGACGGATGGCCCGATCTGTTCGTCACCCGCTACCGCGGGACCGACCTGCTGTTCCGCAACCTCGGTGACGGGACCTTCGAGGAGGTCGCCGCCGCGGCCGGGATCGATGCGGTCGCGCCGAGCAACGGCGCCGCGTGGGGCGACATCGACAACGACGGCGACCCTGACCTCTACCTCAGCGTCGTCGATGAGTCGGCGGCGCCGCTGCGGTATCTGCTCTACATCAACGCTGGCGATGGGACGTTTACGGAGGAGGCGGTCGCCCGTGGCGCCGCGCGCCAGACGGCGCATTGGCAGTCGGGGTTCAGCACCTGTTTCGGCGACTACGACCGCGACGGCTGGCTCGACATCCACACCTGCCAGTGGTCGGTGGTCGAAGCCGGCAACCGCTCGGTGCTGCTGCGCAACCGCGGGCCCGGCGCGCCCGGCCATTTCGTCGATGCGACGGCGGCGGCGGGGGTGGAGATGTGGGCGGGGGATGGTGCCGGCGGTGCTTCGGGCGCGGTGGCCTACGCATTCACCTCGCGGCTGAGCGACCTCGACGGCGACGGCTGGCCGGATCTGGTGGTCGCCGCGGACTACGGCACCAGCCGGCTGTTCTGGGCGGACGGCGACGGCACCTTCACCGACGGCACCGCGGCCGCGGGCATCGGCGGCGACGAGAACGGGATGGGATTGGCGGTGGGGGACTACGATGGCGACGGCGCCCCCGACTTGTTTTTCACCTCGATCTACGACGCGCGCGGGACGGGCGTGCCCTTCGCGGGTTGGGGGGTCACCGGCAACCGGCTCTACCGGAACCTCGGCGGTCGCCGCTTCGAAGATGCGACCGACGCGGCCGGGGTGCGCGACGGCGGCTGGGGATGGGGCGCGGCGTTCCTCGACCACGACAACGACGGCGACCTCGATCTGGCGATGACGAACGGCTTCGCGAACGACGGCGCCGGGGCCGAGACACCGTTCCATACCGACCCGACCAGGCTGTGGCGCAACGACGGTGGGCGCTTCACCGATGTCGCCGCCGAGGCGGGCATCACCGATGTGGGGGAGGGGAAGGGCTTGCTCGTGTTCGACTACGACCGGGACGGCGACCTCGACCTGTTCGTCGTCAACCACGGCGGGGCGCCGGTCCTCTACCGCAACGATCTCGCCAACGGCAACCACTGGCTGCGGGTGCGCGCGCGGGGGCGCTGCTCCAACCGGGACGGGGTCGGTGTGGTCGTGGGCGTCTTGGCGGAGGCAGGCGGTGTGGAACAGCGGCGCGAGATCGGCGGCGGCAGCCATTTTTTGACGGGGAGCGAGAAGGTGGCGCACTTCGGTCTCGGCCCGTCGGGCGGTGCGGTGGCGGAGCTGCGCGTGCGTTGGCCGAGCGGCATCGAGCAGTGCCTCGAGGGGGTCGCCGTCGATCAGGAGATCGAGCTGACCGAGCCGCCGAGCCCCTACGCCGCGTGGCTGGAGGAATTCTTCACCGAGCCGGAGCGGGCGCTGGAGCAGTGGGCCGATCCGCTGGCCGACCCCGATGGCGACGGGCTGCAAAACGGGGTCGAGTTCGGCTGCGGGCTCGATCCGCGCCGCGCGCAAGGGCTCTCCCCGATCGAGATCTCGGGCGCGGAGGGCGGTGGTGTGACGGTTCGCTATCGGCGCCGCTCGCTGCCGCGCGGGGTGGAGGTGGTGCTGGAGCGCTCGGCCGACCTGGCCGGCTGGGAGGAAGTCGGCGCCGGTGAGTTCGAACTGCGGTCCACGGAACCGGCCGGAGGCTGGGGGGTGGAGACGGTGGTGGGGCGGCTCGGTGCGGGCTCCGGTCACCTGAGGGTGCGGGTGACGGTTGCCCAGTGAGGGTGGCGGTTCCCCGGTGGTCCCCCCCGGCGGGGGTCGGCAGATCGCGATCCGGACGTGCCCCCCGTTGACACTGACGGCGTTGGCGTTGGGGCCGGGACAGGCGAAGCGGCTGGGTGAACACCCTGCCCGAGCCGGTCACCACGCGGACACCCTCAGCGTCAACGAGGGCGAGCCACAGCCCGGAGCTTGGTGATCGATTCGGGCTAGCCCGGATCGATCACCACATTCGCAGGCGAGGCGCTGCCATTCGTTGACGCTGAGTAGGCGGCGGCCGGGATCGGCGAAGCGGCTGGGTGAACACCCTGCCCGAGCCGGTCACCACGCCAACACCCTCAGCGTCAACGAGGGCGAGCCACAGCCCGGAGCTTGGTGATCGATTCGGGCTAGTCGAGATCCCCATACTCCAGCGCCCGCTCGAGGGCGGCGGTGACCCAGCGGTCGGCGCCGCCGCGGTTGGCGCGGGCGAGGTCGGCGCGCGCGCGGTCGCGGTGGCCGAGGAGGGCGTGGGCGAGCCCGCGGTCGGCGACGAGGGTGAGGTCGGGCCGGGCGGGATGGATGCGCCCCTCCAGCTCCGCGAGGCAGGCCTCGAGGTCGGCGCGCGCGGCCTCCGGATCGGTGGTGAAGGTGGCGCGGGCGCGCCGGAGAAGCCAGGTGCTCTTGAGCCGGGCGGAGGCGAGTTCGGCTTCGATCGTCGGCAGCGCCTCGGCCGCGCGGCCCTCGTCGAGGAGGCTGTCGAGGCGGGCGTTGCGCAGGACGATGCTGCCGGTGGCGCGGTGGCCGGCCGCGAGCGTCTCCGGGCGTTCGCTGCCGCGGCCGAGCTCGCCGAGCAACTCGGCGCGCAGGAGAAACCATTCGACCTCGCCCTCCGGCCGCACGTCGAGGGCGCTGTCGCAGGCGTGGAGCGCGGCGGCCGGCTCGGCGTTGTCGGCGAGCAGGCGGGCGAGCAGCATCAGCGCCGCGGCCTGCCGTCGCGGTGTGGTGGCGGCGGCGACGTTCTGTGCGGCGGCGTCGAGCGCGGCCTCCGGCTCGCCGCGCGCGTTGAGGATGCGCGCCAGCTCGGCACGGGCGGGGGCGTAGGCGGGGTCGCGGTCGAGCGCTCGCCGGAGGTCGGCCTCGGCGAGCTGCGGTCTGCGTAGCACGCGGTACTCAGTGGCGCGCTGGTAGTAGATCTCCGCGGTGCGCTCGCCGGCCTCGATGCGCTCGGTGTAGAGCCGGATCTGCGTCTCGGTGTCGTGGTGCGCCGAGGCGCCGGTGAGGAGGGCGAGGGCGGCGGACAACAGCGGCGCCAGCCGCCGCCTGGGACGCTGCGAAACCAAAGGCCGGGACGGTCGGCGCATGTGGGGCGGTGCCGCCTACTCCACCAAGACGAGCTGGGGGTGCAGGGTGAGGTCGGAGCTGCTGAGGTTGGTGTTGTGGCCCTCGATGGCGATGATGTTCGCGCCCGGGGCGAGGTGTTCGGCGGCCTTCTCGAGGCTGAAGTATTCGAACTTGCCGTCCGCCTCGTGCGAGTGGAAGCCCTGGGCGGTCGAGCCGTTGCCGAAGTCGACCCCGACGCGCAGGACCTCGGCGCCGTTGAGGTGGACGATGAAGGCGTCGTCGTAGGAGATGTTGAGCCCGAGTTTCGAGAGGTCGGCGCCCTCCGGGATCTCGAACTCGCGGCGGATGGAGATGGAGCGGTAGTTGCCGCGCATGTCGCCGAGCTCGGTGGCGTCGTCGCTGTCACCGTAGCCGAAGCCCGCGGCGCCCGTGCGCCAGGTGGAGGCGTCGAAGCCGGCGCCGGTCCAGCCTTTGCCCGGATCCTCGCCGGCGAGGTAGCTCCACGGCGCGCCCTTGTCGATCAGGGCCGCGGCGATCTCGGGGGACTGCGCGCGGGGCTTCGCCGCGGGGCGCGCGCCGGGGGGCTGCCAGGGGTCGGCGATCGGCGCGTGTTCGACGGTGCCGCCCTTGACGATGGCGAAGGTGTCGCGCACGACGCCGTCGAGGTTCAGCATGGTGCCGGTCAGCGTATCGCCGTCGATCGAGATCAACACCGAGCCGTTCTCGACCCAGATCTCGCGCATGATGGGCATGGTGCCCTTGCGGCCGACGCCGGTGCCGCCGTGGCCTGCGACCACCTGGACGGTGCCGTTGTGGGGGACGAGGCCGGCGCTCTTGCGGTAGGGGCCGTCGCCGTCGGGTTTGCCGTCGCCGTCGTCGAGGATCACGCCCTCGGCGGTGGTCGGGGTCTGGTAGGCGCCGTCGACGAGCATCGAGCGCTCGTAGATGTGCGAGTGGCCGGTGAAGACGATGTCGACGCCGCCGCCCTCGAGGATGGGCATGATGAGCTCGCGCATCTCGATGAGCTGGTGTTCGCGGTCGCTGTCGTGGGTGCCCTTGGTGTAGGGGGGGTGGTGGAAGTAGGCGACCAGCCATTCGGCGTCGGCCTGCTCGAGGTCGGCCTTCAGCCACTGCGCCATGGCGCCGGTGGGGCGGCGGTCGAGGTCGTGGGAGTCGAGCACGACGAAGTGGGTCTTGCCGAAGTCGAAGCTGTAGTAGGCCTCTTTGCCCGAGGGCAGGCCGCCGGCCTCGCCGCGGGTCGGGCAGGCGTAGGCGTCGTAGTAGGGGCCGGTGCCGTCCTCGCCCTTCGAGGTGCGCCCCTCGTGGTTGCCCATGGCCGCCCAGCAGACGGTGTTGCGCAGCGTCTCCTCGTACATGGCGAAGAAGCGGTCGCTGAACTCCTTGTCGGTGCCGCTGCCGTAGGCCATGTCGCCGACGTGGACGTAGAGGTCGAGTTCGCGCTCCATCTCATCGTTATAGGAACGCATGGCGTCGTGCACCTTCTTCTGCGCGAGCCCTCCGGTGCCGCTGTCGCCGACCACCCAGAAATACACGGGCCGCCCGGTGCCCGGGACGGGGTGGGTCTTGAAGCGGTAGCTCGGGTCGGCTGGGGTGAGGCGTTGGTCGCCGTTGAAGATCGCGTAGTAGTAGGTGGTGTCCGGCTCGAGCCCGCTCAGCTGTGCCTCGAACTGGAGGGTGCCCTTCGGGGCGCTGTGCAGGGCGGGCGCGGCCTCCGAGCCGATGCCGGGCCGGCGGACGGCGATGGCCTCGTCGGCGACCTCGCCGTCGAGCGCTTCGAGCTTCGTCCCGTAGCGCACCTCGGGGAGGATCGCGCCGCCGGTGCGCCAGAGGATCTGGACGGAGGTGTCGGTGGCGAGCTGGACGTAGGGGGCGCGGGTGAAGGTGTCGCCGGCGCGCAGCGCGCCGGTGGTGGCGAGGAGCAGGGCGCCGCAGAGCGCGGGGGGGAGGCGGAGGTTTCGGGTCATGGTCGGGTGGGGGCGGTCGCCCGGGGTTGGGCTCGTGAGGGGTAAGCTAGGCCCGAGCCGGGGTGCGGCAAGGCGGTTTCGGAGCGGGCCCCGAGGCCGGCGCGCCCGCGCCCCCCGCGTCAGGAGAGGATGTCGTGGATGACGTGGCCGTGGACGTCGGTGAGGCGGCGGTCGATGCCGTTCTGGCGGAAGGTGAGGCGTTCGTGATCGATGCCGAGCAGATGGAGGATGGTGGCGTGGAGATCGTAGCAGTAGGTTTCGCCTTCGGCGGTGCGGTAGCCCCAGTCATCGCTGCGGCCGTAGGCGGTGCCCGCTTTGATCCCGGCGCCGGCCATCCAGGTGACGAAGGTGCCGCCGTTGTGGTCGCGGCCGTCGCCGCCTTGGGCGAAGGGGGTGCGGCCGAACTCGGTGGTCCAGATGAGCAGGGTGTCGTCGAGGAGACCACGTGCCTTGAGGTCGCCGAGGAGGGCGGCGATGGGGCGGTCGACGCTGGCGGCGATGGGCGGCAGTTCGTTCGAGATGCTGCCGTGGTTGTCCCAGTTGCCGGTGGCGCCTTGGGGGCCGCTCCAGACTTGGATGAAGCGGGTGCCGCGTTCGCAGAGGCGGCGGGCGAGCAGGCAGCGGCGCCCGAAGTCCTCGGTCACGGCGTCGTCGAGGCCGTAGGCCGCGCGGGTGGCCTTGCTCTCCGCGGCGAGGTCGAAGGCCTCCGGGGCGGAGAGCTGCATCTTGGCGGCGAGTTCGTAGGAGCGGATGCGCGATTCCAGGTGGGTGTCGTCGGGGCGGATCCGGGCGTGGTCCTGGTTCACGCGGTGCAGGAGCGCGAGGCCTGCGCGTTCCGCGGACGGGGTGGCGAAGCCGAACCGCCCGTCGGCGAACAGGTCGGGGACGGGCCTCGGGCTGGCCGCGTCGATGACCGTGCCCTGGTGCACGGCGGGGAGGAACCCTGCGGAGAAGGGGCCGCGCTGGTTGTAGGGGAGGCCTTTCGAGTCCGGCAGCACGACGAAGGTCGGCAGGTTGTCGGTCAGGTTGCCGAGCGCGTATGAGGTCCAGGCGCCGAGGCAGGGGAAGCCCGGCAGCAGGAAGCCGGAGTTCATCATGTAGGTGCCCGGCCCGTGGACGTTGGTCTTGGAGGCCATGGCCATGAGGAAGGCCATCTCGTCGACCCATCGCGCCTGGTGGGGGAAGACGCTGCTGACCCAGCGGCCGGACTCGCCGTGCTGCTTGAACTCGAAGGGGCTTTTGAGGAGCGCGCCGGGCGCCGCGGTGAAGCCTTCGGGTTTCTCGGTCGGCCCGAGCTTCTGCCCGTGCAGGCGCCCGAGTTCGGGTTTGTAGTCGAAGGTGTCCATCGGGCTGGCGCCACCGGTCATGAAGAGCTGGATGACGCGCCTGGCCCGGGCGGGGTGATCGAGGCCGCCGTCGAATTCGGGGTGCGGGGCGCCGAGGGCGTCGCGGGTCAGCATCTGCGCCATGGCGACGCCGCCGAGGCCGCCGCCGGCCCCCCAGAGAAAGGATCGGCGGTTCATTCGACGAAGAGGAACTCGTTGCTGTTGAGGAGCACCCGGCAGAGGGCGGCGAGGCCGTGGGTGTGCGCGTAGGATTCGAATTCGGCGGCTTCCGCCGCGGTCGGGGCGCGGAGCCAGACCAGCTGGACGGCGCGCTCGACGCGGCGCCGGAGGCCGGGACCTTCGGACTCCGCGCGGCGGGCGAGCCATTCGCTGCCGTGCAGGACGAAGTCGTTGTTGAACATCGCCAGCGCCTGCAGGGAGGAGACGGAGGTGCCGCGCTCCGGGGCGAGCAGGCCGAGGTCCGGGAAATCCATCGCCTCCATGAACGGGTCCGGGATCCCGCGCCAGACGACCCGGTAGATGCTGCGGCGATGGGAGCCGGGCGAGGCCCAATCGTAGGCGCCGTAGTCGAGGGCGGGGGTCGCCTGCGGCCCCTTGGTTTTGACGAACTGCTCGATGCCCTCGCCGCCCATGGTCAGGTCGAGGCGGCCGGACATGGCGAGCACCGAGTCGCGGTAGGTCTCGGCATCGATGCGGCGGCGCTGGCGGTGGGCGAGCAGGTGGGTGGCAGCCGCGGAGGGGCGGCTCGACCGCTGCCAGGTCTCGCTGGTGAGGATCAGGCGGTGCAGCGCTTTGAGCGAGCCGCCGGCCTCGTCGCGGAACCAGACGGCCAACCAGTCCAAGAGTTCGGGGTGGGTCGGTGCCGCGCCCATGCGGCCGAAGTCGTTCGGCGTGTGGCAAAGGCCGCGGCCGAAGTGGAAGCCCCACACGCGATTGACGATGCTGCGCCAGGTCAGGGGGTTGTCGCGGTGGGCGATCCAATCGGCCAAGGCCGCGCGACGGGCGGCTTCGTCGCCGGGGTCGGCGAGTTCGAACCGGCCGGGCAGGGCGCCGATGGCGGAGAGCGCGCCGGGGCTGGCCTCGCGCATCGGTTTGTCGATTTCGCCGCGGCGCAGCACGTGCACCGTCTTCGGCGCTGCGGGTGCGGAGAGCTTCTTGGCGTGCGACCAAGAGGGGGAGGCGCCGTAGACGACCGCCTTCGGCGGCAGGGACGCCAAGCGTTCCCGGGCATGGTCGCCGAGTGCGGCGGCGGCGACCGCCAGCGCTTGCTCGGCGGTTCTCCTGTCGGCGGGGCGCAGCAGTCCTTCGGCGGCGTCGTCTGGCAGCGCCCTAGCGGCGGCGGGGTCGGCATCTGTGACCGAGAGGCGGAAGCGGCCGATGAGGTGCTTCGGTGGATGCAGCTGCTTCAGCGCGACGACCAGCTTGCCGCCGCCGGCGACCTCGACCGGTGCCGCGAGTGCGAAGACGATGTGGTGGGACCGGTCGATGTCCGGGAAGATCGCCCAGCCGGTTTGGAGGTCGCCGTCGATGGCCTGCGCGGAGGTCCAGCCCTCCTGGTCGAAGTCGGCGGAGGCCGCCGCGATCGCGAGCTTGGCCGGCGAGTCGGCGCCGGAGGGGAACCACTGCAGATCGACTTCGGCGAGGTGGAAATTGCCGTTGTCGGCGCGCCCCGGGCCGCCCATCGGCAGGCGGTCATCGCGCAGCGCCTCGACGCGCAGGGCGGTGATCGACTCGATCTCCGGCGCGTCGGCGGTGACCGTGTAGACCTCTTGATCGGCGACGGTCCCTTCGGCGAAGACCGATCCGTCGCCCTGCCGGGTCAGGGTCGCCCCGCCCGAGGACACGAAGGTGTCGAGGTGGAGGGGCGTCCACCCGGCCGGCTGCCCCCGCCGGGCTTCGACCCACCGCGCCACCACCGGCGCATACTTTGGCTGCAGCAGAACGCTGGCGTCGCGCGCGGACACCGCCGCCCGGAGGGCTTCCGCCCGCTCGCGCTCGCGCTTGATCTCGGCGGAGGTGTCGAACTCGATGTCGCCCTTGCCGACGCCGGCGAACACGGCTTGGAGGGCGTAGTAGTCGTCCTGGCTGATCGGGTCGAATTTGTGGGTGTGGCACCTGGCGCAGTTGGCGGTGGTGCTGACGAGGGCGGCCATCGTCTGGGCGACGATGTCGTCGCGGTCGAGATAGTCGAAGGTGACCGGCGCGGTGCCGGCGCGGCTGAGCTCCAAGGGGCCGGCGGCGATAAAGCCGAGGCCGGCGGCGAGCTGAGGCTCGTCAGGGAAGAAGGCATCCGGGGCGAGCTGTTCGCGGATGAAGCGCGCCCAGGGGACGTCGGCGTTCAGGCGGTCGATCACATAGTCGCGGTAGCGCCAGGCGTTCGGGCGCTTCACGTCGTGCTCGCAGCCGTGCGAGTCGGCGAAGTGGATGACGTCGAGCCAGTGCCGGGCCCAGCGTTCGCCGTAGCGCGGCGAGGCGAGCAGGCGGTCGACCATGCGGTCGTAGGCGCGCGGATCGGGGTCGGCGGTGAAGGTTGCGAGTGCTTCGGGTGTCGGCTGGAGGCCGTGGAGATCGAGGTGCAGCCGGCGCGCCAGGGTCGCGCGGCCGGCGGGCGGGGAGGGTCCGGGGGCGGCCTCCCCCCACCTCGCGCGCACGAAGGCATCGATGGGGTGGTCGCCGGGATCGCCGGGGATCGCTGGCGCCACCAAGGGGCGCAGCGACCACCAATCGGTATCGGCCTCGTCCGGAAGCCGGGATTCGCGCGGGTCGGGGGCGCCGCGTTCGACCCAGTCGCTGAGCACCGCGATCTCGGCCTCGGCGAGTTTCCCGTCGGGCGGCATCTCGTAGTCGGGGTCGGCGTATCGGACGGCGGTGAGGAGCAGGCTGGCCCCGGGTTGGCCGGGGACGATCGCCGGGCCGCTGTCGCCTCCGGTCTGCCAACCGGCGCGCGAGTCGAGCGTGAGCCCGCCTCTCATCTCCCCCGAGGCATGCGAATGGCATTCGTAGCAGCGGGTGCGCAGGATCGGCTCGACCTCCGCGGCGAAGAACTCGTCCGCGGGCGAGCTTGCGGCGAGCGAAGTGCTGAGGAATAAGGCGAGCGCGCGGGTCATCAAATGGGGTGCTGGGTTCGCTTGCGCCCCGGGTGAGCCGGGCTAGCTTCGCGCACCTTCGACCAGAACAACCACCATGTCCGACACCGATCTCAACATCACCGCCTACCTGAAAACCTACTGTGGCTGGAGCGAGGGCGTGCGTGCCATCATGCGCAAGCACGAGCTCGACTACGAGGAGAAGGACATCATCAAGAACCCGGCCTTCCGTTGGGAGATGGAGCAGAAGAGCGGCCAGCCGCTGTCTCCCTGCGTGGTCGTCAACGATGTCATGCTCGCCGACGTTTCGGGCGACGAGGTGGAGGCCTACTTGCTCGAACAGGGCTTGGTGCAGCAGAGCGATGCCCAGGCCGACGCCCCGACCGACTCGGCCTGCACCGACGAGCAGCACGCGGCGATGGAGCAGGCGGCCGCAGGGAAGATCCGCTTCGTGGAGTAGCGGGGCGCCGATGCCCCATCGCCCCGACCCGGCACTGAGGCGCGGAGCAGGGTGGGGAGCCGCCCGCCCCTCTGCTCAAAGCCGCACTCGCAAGCGGACGAAGGTGCGCGCCGCGGTCGCCGGGATCGTCACCGCGACGGCGCCGGTCTCCGGGTCGACGCTCAGCCCGGCGGTGCCGTCGGGGACCTGCCACGGGCCGCCGCGGAGGGGGCGCTGCGCGACCGTGGTCCAATCGTCCGATGCGAGGTCGGACGCCCTCTGCACGGTGAGTTCGGCGCCGTCGGCGACCGCCGGGGTGAAGCGGAAGGTGAACGTGTCGCCCGCGGCTTCGGAGACCGGCTCGGGGGCGGTGCTGCTCTGCATCGGGGAGCCGCCGAGGACGAACTCCTCAGCGTTGGTGAGGCCATCGCCGTCGGGGTCGGCGTCCGGTGCGGCGAGCGGGAGGGCGGCGTCGGCCCCGAAGGTTGCGTCGCGCCAGTCGCGGTAGGGGTCGTAGCTGAGGTCCGCGTTCTCGCCGAGGAAGGGCGCGGCGGCCGGGGAGGCGGCGAGTTCGACCGGGGGATCGGCGGTGAAGTTGCCGGCGGGGTCGAAGCTGGTGGTCATGCCTTGGAGCACGGCTTCGGAGAGCGCCGGGTCCGGCCGCCGGAGGCGGAAGTAGTCGACCTGCGAGACGAGGTCGCGTGTGGCGGAGTTGTCGGGCGGGGCGTAGTTGAAGTGGTAGCTGCTCTCGAGGCCGCCCGAGTTGAAGGGGGCGGCGGCGGGCCAGTCGGTGTAGGCGGTGATGCCGACCTGGAGGGTCGCGCCGAAGTCCGGGAACGGGTGGCGCGGGTTCGGGTAGCGGTTCTCGACGATCCACGGGCCGGCTGCGGAATGCTTCCGGAGGCAGACGACGGTGTCGCCGACGCGGACGAGCTGCAGCCACGCTTCGGTCTCGGATTGGTCGATGCCGTTGGCGCTGTAGTAGAGGCGCGAGTCGCTGTCGCGCGTGGCTTTGATCTCGAACTGGCGGGTGCCCGGGTCCCCGGCGCTGCCGTAGCTGAGGAAGATGTAGTTCTCCGTATTGGGGAGGTAGTCGGAGCCGAAGTCGCCTGGCGGCCAGACCGCGTCGGTCGTGTAGGGCGAGGGCGCCGCCTGGGTGATCGGCCGCGGCCCGTGGATGAAGATCCCGGTCAGCGAGAAGCTGCGGTCTGGTGGCTCGGTGGGGTCGAGCGGGTTGTGGCGGCTGAGCACGCGCACGCGGGCGGTGGCCACGAAGTCGCCGGTGATCTCCTTGAAGAAGAGCAGGCCGCGCAGGTGGCCGAACCAGGTGTTGGCGGCGGGCACGATGTGGAACCGGCCGGGCTCGGTGGTGTCGATGTCGGCCAGCTCGTGGGCGGCGATGCCCCAGCCTTCGACCGCCGCCAGGTCCTGCCACTCGGCGATCGTCGCGGCGGCGTCGAATTCGTCGCTGAGGGGGGCGATGTCGTCGGCGCCGCAGGCCGCGTGCGGGGAGCAGGTGGCGAGGGCGAAGGCGAACCAGCGGCAGCGGGCGGACGGGGTCTGGGCGGTGGGCATGGGGACGGGTCTCACGTGGTTCTACGCAACGATACCCCCCCGGTTACGGGTCGGCGCGCACGATCTGCGCAAAGGTTAGCACCCCGCGCGTGGCGGTCGCGCGCGCGATGGACTTCTCTTTCCCCATGTCCCATGCCGACCACGAAATCCGCTGCCGATACCTCTCCCAAGAAGACCTTCTCGCCGCCGGCACGCTCGACCTGCAGCTGGCGATGGACGCCGCTGAGGAGTCGATGAAGCTGTTCGCGAGCGGCGACGTCCTGTTCCCTGAGAAGATCGTGCAGATCTTCAACGACGAGACCCAGGAGCGCATCAATTGCCTGCCCGCGACCTTCCGCGGGAAGAAGGTCTGTGGGGTGAAGTGGGTTTCCGTGTTCCCGCCGAACCCGGTGAAGTTTGGGCTGCAGAACCTGTCGGCGGTGATCATCCTCTCCGAGATCGAGCACGGCTTCCCGATCGCCTTCATGGAGGGCACGCTCTGCTCGAACATGCGGGTCGGTGCCATGGGCGCCCTGGCGGCCAAACATCTCGCGCGCCGGGACTCCGAGGAGATCGGGTTCGTCGGGGCGGGGGAGCAGGCCAAGATGCACCTCATCGCGATGAAGACGGCGTTCCCGGGCCTGAAGCGCTGCAAGGTCGGCGCCAAGACGGTCGAGGAGGAGGCGCAGTTCATCGCCGAGATGGCTCCGATCTTCCCCGACATGGATGTGGTCGGCACCGGGACGAGCTTGGAGGCCGCGACGACGCATGCCGACATCATCGTCACGGCGACCAGCGCGCAGGCGCCGCTGCTGAAGGCGGCGTGGATGAAGCCCGGCGCGTTCTACAGCCACGTCGGTGGTTGGGAGGACGAATACGCGGTCGCCAAGGCCTGCGATAAGATCGTCTGCGACGACTGGGAGACGGTGAAGCACCGGACACAGACCCTGAGCCGCATGTACAAGGACGGCGAACTCGCCGACTCGGACATCCACGGCAACCTCATCGACATCCTCGCCGGGAACGTGCCCGGTCGCGAGAGCGAGGAGGAGAAGACCTACTTCAACGCGGTCGGCTTGGCCTACGTCGATGTGGGGATCGCCTACGCGATGTTCCAGCGCGCCTGCGAATCGGGGGCGGGTCGGGAGTTGAAGGTTCAGGAGAAGATGATCTTCGAGCACCCGGAGCTGAAGGACTGGATCCGCCGGCCCGCTGAGGCTTAGCCCGAATCGATCACCAAGCTCCGGGCTGTGGCTCGCCCTCGGTGACGCTGAGGGTGTTGGCGTGGTGACCGGCTCGGGCAGGGTGTTCACCCAGCCGCTTCGCCTGTCCCTGCCGCCGCCTACTCAGCGTCACCGAATGGCAGCGCCTCGCCTGCGAATGTGGTGAAGCCCCTTGTCGGGATGACAAGCCGGCTTCCCCGCGGGAGTCGAAACCCGCCACCCGCCCCACATTCCACTCCCGCACTGTCACCCCGAGCGAAGCGAAGGGCCTCCCACCACGATCCGCGTCTCCGGAGCCATTCGTGTTGAACGATCCCAGCGCTTCCCAGGTTGGGAGTTCGACTCCGCAGGGCCCTTCGGCACACGATCGAAACGGCGGCACCCACGAGGATCTCCCGGAGCGAGCATCGGCTCCGTTCTCGACTCAAACCGCCGAGAACCCGGCTTTTCCGAGCGCCATTCGGCTTAGCCCGGATGGCGCTAGGTGAAGGTGGGGCATCGACGGGGAGGCGTCTCCTCGCCCGCCCGCCGCTGCGTTCGTCAGGATGACACCGCACTTCCTTGGGAGGGATCGATCAGGCTTACCCATCCTCGCGCCATGCGCAGGGGATCGGGCTGCGGACGTTGTCCGGTTGGATCGCAACCTGTAGCAGCCCGATACTTTTCTTGTCAGGTTTCGCGCTCCGGCTGGAAAAGAGAGAGGAACCCGTCCTCCGCGATGCCCGCCACCGACCCCTTACCTGCCGAACCGCCCCCCGGCGGACGGCCTCCCGATCTCAGCCCGGGCGCCTTTTTGCCCCTGTTCCTCGCCGCCGAGCCCGACCTGCGCGCCTTCGTCGGGTCGCTGGTCGCCGAGCCGGCCGCACGCGAGGATCTCTTCCAGGAGGTCGCCGTCACCCTCTGGGAGTGCTTCGAGCGCTTCGACCCCGAGCGCGGCGCCTTCGGTGCTTGGGCGCGGGGCGTAGCGGCGAACAAGGTCCTCCACGCGCGGCGCCGCTCGGGGCGCCTCCCGGTCTCGTTCCCGCCGGAGGCGATCGCGCAGATCGCCGAGGCCTTCGGTGCCGACCCCGACGAGGAACTCGGCGGCGCCCGCGCCGAAGCCCTGCGCGATTGCCTGCGCCGCCTCCCGGAACGCTCGCGGAAGCTCGTCGAGCTGCGCTACGAAGAGGGCCTCAGCGGGCGCCAGCTCGCCGGGCATCTCGGGCGCAGCATCGACGCCGTCTACCAGTCTCTCTCGCGCATCCGCCGCGGCCTCGAAGAGTGCATCCGCGGCCGCCTCGGAAAACCCGCCGACGTCCACCCGAACCGATGAACACAACCGACGGATCCCAAAGCCATGCCGCACGCCTGGTCGACCGCTACCTCGACGGGCGCGCCTCGAAGGTCGAGCTCGCCGAGCTGGGCGAGATCCTCGCGACCGATGCCGAGGCCGCGCGCGCCTTCGCCGCCGCCAGCCGGATCCACTTCGCGCTCGGGGCGCACTTTGCCGAATCCTGCGCCCGCGAGGCCGCGACCGAAGGCCTCACCGCCCTGCTCGCCGCCCGTGAGCAGCGGCAGCGGGGCAAAGTCGAAGCCGCCCCGGTCGCGACACCGTTCTGGCGGGGCGGCCGGGCGAGGGCCATCGCCGCCGCCGCCGCCGTGGCGTTGCTCGGGAGCGCGGTCGCGCTCTGGTGGCGCCCCGGTGCCGATCGCGGGCAAGCCCTCGCCCACCGCGCCGCCGCCGCGCCGGTTGCCGGTCCGGCCGCCGTGGGTGCCGGCGGGCCGGAATTGGGCGTGTCGGGGTCGAGTGCGTCTAACAATCCATTGGTGCGAGCCGAAGTGCGCCGCAAGCTCTCCGGGTTCTACCTGCGGCGCTTCGACACTGGCGGCGAGGTGCCTCTGAGCGCCGCCCTCGACACGCTGGCGGCGGATCTCGCGGACCTCGCCGACCGCCACCGCGACCCCGCGCTGCCGGGGATCGCGCTGGGGTTCGGCGATGCCCTCCCCGACGGCGACCCGCGCCGGGCCGCGCCCGTGCGGTTGGGCGTCGACGACATCAGCGCCCGCGATGCCCTGGTGCTCTTGGCCGGCCAAGCCGGGCTCGATTTGGCCTTCGCCGACGGGCGCGCCGAACTCCGCCCGCGCGCGGCGGACCTCGCCCCCGACTCCCGCACCCTGCGTCAACGCCGCTACCCGGTCGCGGCAGACTTCCTCGACCGCGCCCGCGACGCCCTCGGCGCCGCCGCGATCGACGCCGCGCCGTCCAACCCCGCCGCCGCCGTCGCCTATTCCCCCGCCCCCGGTGCGGCGAGTTGGTTGACCCACGACGGCGACGGCCGCGCCACGCTGCACGTCCGCGCCGCCGCCGACGACCTCCCCGCGATCGCCACCCTCGCCTCGCTGTTCGCCGAGGTCCCACCGCACCACGTCACCATCACCGCCAAGATCCTCCAGCTCTCGCCCGCCGAGGCTGCGCCGTCCCTGGCTGCTGCCACCGCCGAGCATCTGGAACTGGCCGACTACCTCGGTGCCCTCGCCACCGGGTTCATCGCCGACCAGATCATCCCCGACGCGAAGACCGCGCAGCGGCTGATCGCCGTCCTCGGCGGCACCCAGGGTGTGCAGCTGGTCAGCAGCCCGGCCGTCCGTTCGACGGTGGGCGAGGAGGCGGTCGTGTCGGTCGGCGGCGCAGGGCCTCCGATCAACCGCCCCATCGCCTGGGCCGACCTGGGCACTCAGTCCTACCTGACCGATAAAGCTTCGGTCGCACTCGATCTCGTCGCGACCGACAGCAACGGGGACGGGGGTAGGGCGGCCCCCCAGATTGAACCCGGCGCCCTCTATTTGAGCGCCTATTTGATCGCCCAGGAAGGCGACGAACTCCTCGGCGCAAAGAATTACGCTGAGGCGCGCGGCAAGCTAAGCGAGGCCTCGGAGATGCTCTCCGACCTCGCCGCGAGCCATCCCGATTGGCGCCCTGAGAGCGTCGAGTACCGCAGCCGCGAGGTGGGCAAGTCCCTCGCGGCCGCCGCCGCGAGCCGGGAGGAGTTCGTCCGCCGCGTCTCGCTCGATTTGGCCGGGGTCCACGCAGAGCCACCTGCTCTCTCACGGTTCTTGATCGGGCAATCCTGCCCCGCGGCCGACAGCCATGCCTCGACGAGCCCCCAGGCCGGTAACTGCACCGCTTGTCACCAAACCCCGCCCGCCGCCGGCCCGATGGTCGCGCACCAACCGCTCATGGTGGGGGAGATCGCCGCCGACGATTTACTCACGGTCGGCTTCAGTCTGCGGGACGTCGCGGACGCGAACGCCTTGATCGCCGCGATGGCCCCGTCCCAAGACCTCACCATCACGGCTCACCGCGAGGGTGAATCCGTCCGCGTCGAGGGCTCCGTCCGCTTCGGTTCGGCCGGTGCGTCCGCCGCCGTCCCCGCCTACGCGCAATCCATGCACTGGGGCTGGCCCGCTGCCGATGACTGGGGGGTCGTAACCCCGCAGCCCGGCGACTGGGACGGCGGTTTGGCCGCTACCCTGTCCTCCCTCGATCCCGGCTCGCCTCCGCCCAGCAGCGCGACCGAACAGGTCGACTTCGACGCCACCCTCGCCAGCGGCCAGGCGCTGCTGCTCGCGTCTCCTGCCGAGGACGGAACGCTTCACCTCGTGTTCCTCGAGGCGAAGATCCGGTGAACAGCTCCCCAGAATCGTTCACCAAGCACCGGGCTCCGGCCTGTGGCGGACGGGTTGGTCGAGCAGGGCCCGCTCACTCCGCCCACGAGTACACCGGCCGCAGGAACCCGCGGGCCGGGGCGGCAGCGCCCACCGCCTCGGCTGTCCGCACGACGAGCAGCTCCGGCGTGTCGGAGACGACCACCGTCCCCGCGGTGCTCCAGGTCTCGAGGTCGGCGGAGAACAGCACCGCGACCGAGGCGTCGGCCGCCGCGGGCGACCTCGGGATCTCGATCGTCAGGTAGCCGCCGGATTCCGCGTAGCTCGGGCGGTAGAAGTCGTCCGCATCGTTCGGGTCGGTGCCGTTGATGTATTCGGCGAGGTTGGAGGCGCCGTCGCCGTCCGGGTCGTCGGTGGCGCCGGAACCCGCGGGGAAGTTCGCCGCCAGCCATTCGAGGAAGCCGCCCGCCGCGGGCGCGCTGAAGCTGGACGAGCGGCGGATCGACCCCGCGTCGCCGACCGTGATGAAGGTGTCCTCGAAGAAGATCGCCGCGTTGCGGTCGTCGAGCGCCGGCGTCGCCAACGCCGACCAGATCTCACCGTCCGTGGAGAGGAGCGTCACGTCGGCGTTCGAGTCGGAACGGTCGATGCCCGCCGCGAGGTAGATCCCGTTGCCGAAGGCGAAGGCGGGGATCTCCTCGCTCGCGGAGCGCGTGGTGGCGAAGCTCTCCCCGCCGTCGGTCGAGTGGCGCAGCTTCGAATACCAGCCGCTGGCGAGGAAGCGGTCGCCGCAGAACTGCACGTCGTAGAAGCCCTGCCAGCTGGCCGTCCCCGCACCCCCCGACCGGTCGGTCCAGCCGAGGCCGTCCGCCGAAGCCAACACCACCGCGGGTCCGCCGTCGGCCTCGGAGCCGACGACCACGAACACACCGCCGCCGTAGCTCACCCCTTCCAAGTTCAGGGCGGTGCCCGACGCCACGGCGGTCCAGTTGATGCCGTCCGGGGAATGCCACAGCGCGCCCGCGTCCCCGCAGGCGACGTAGTTGCCGCCGGCGGCGGCGACGTCGTTGAGCTCCTCCCCGGCGAAATGGCGCCGCGTCCAAGCCCCCGTCCCATCGGCCGAGGTGTAGATCGCCCCCGTCCAGGCACCAGCGCCGAAGTCGTAGTCGTAGCCGGCGGCAACAAATTTCGCTCCGTCGTGCACGACGCCCCGCAGGCGGATGTTGATGCCGATGGTGCCACCGGCCCAGGAATCGCCGTCGGCCGAATGCCGGTAGGTCCCCGACGAGTCGCCGACCGCGACCAGCCGCCCGCCGCCCGAGGCGATGTCGTGCAGGTCGGCGGTCGTCCCCGAACCCTTTTCCGTCCAGGTGTCGAGCGGGTCCGTCACGGTCACCGCGTGGGTGTCGACCACCACCCCGCCGCGGCTGTCGGTCGCCGTCAGCGTCACGGTGAAGCCCCCGCCGGTCGCGAAGGTGTGTGCCGCCGAGCTCCCCTCGACCAGCGGCGTCCCGTCGCCGAAATCCCACACGAGGATCAAGGGGTCGCCATCGGGGTCCGAGGTGATGGCTTCGAACAGCACCGAGGTCCTCGCGTCTGCGGTGGCCGCGCCATCGATGGCCGCGCTCGGCGCGCCGTTGGAGGGGTCGAGGTTGCCGCTCTGCGAGGACTCGCCGGTGCCGAACACGGTGAGGAACACGCCGTCGCCGAAGGTCAGGGTGCTGGCGTCGGGCACGCCGGCGCTGCTCTCGACCCAGTTCTGTCCGTCCGCCGAGACCAGCAGCACCGCCCCCACCGGGTCTGAGCGCCGCTCGCCCAAGGCGCTCCACAGCCCGGCGCCATAGCGGATCGCGGCGATGTCGTAGCTCGCCCCGGCGGGCATGGCCCCGGCGTTCCAACTGGCCCCGCCATCGGCGCTGGAGAGCATGCCGCTGTACCAGCCGCCGGCGTAGAAGGTGCCGTCGACGTGGATCACCGAATTGAGCGTGTGCCACGAGGCCATCCCCGTCCCCGCCGAGCGGTCGGTCCAGGTGACGCCGTCGGGGGAGGTGTAGACCGACGTGCCGCCGACGGCCATGAACAGCCCGCCGCCATACGCCACTGACTTCAGGTCCGCCGTCCCCGGGGCGCTCTGCGGCGACCAGCTCTGCCCGCCGTCCACCGACCGGACGATCAGGCCGTCGTCCCCCACGGCGACGAAGTTGCCGGCGCCGCCGGCAGCCACCGCGCGCAGCTCGGGCAGGCCCGGGGGCATCGTCGCCGCCGTCCAGGTGAGCCCGTCGTACGACCAATACGCCACGCCGTACCAGGCTGAACCGTTCCAGTCGTAACCCGCCAGCACGAAGGTCTCGCCGTCGCCCGCGACGCCACCGCTGCGGTAGTTCAACGAGAGGTAGGACCCGCTCCACGACTCGCCGTCGAACGACAGGTAGGCGTAGCTCGGTCCGGCGGCGACGAAGCGGCCGTCGGCGTAGGCCACATCGTCGACGGACTCCCCGGCGTCCACCGTCCCCGCGCTCCAGGTGTCCAGCGGGTCGGTGACGGTCACCGTCGTCGCCGCCGTGGCGGTGCCGCCCTTCATGTCGCTCACCGTCACCGTCACGGGGTAGGTCCCCCCGACCGTCCAGGTCTTGTCCAGGGAGGCGCTGTTGGGGGACGCCGACCCGTCGCCGAAATCCCACGAGTAGGCCAGGGTGTCGCCGTTCGCGTCGCTGGCGTCCGCCGAGAGGGTCACGGTGGATCTCGCCGCCGCCGCGCCCGGGGCGACGATCGACGCGACCGGCGCGACGTTGCCCGGGAAGGGGCCGACCTGGACGTTGACCTCCAGCCACGCCTCGGCGCCCGCGCCGCCGGTCGTCACCGGCGTGAAGTGGATGTCCGCCGCAGCGTCCGAGTAGGTGGTGCCGAGGGCGAGCGCGGCATCGTCCTTGCCGGCCGCCGAGGCGGGGGTGGTGTCGAGCAGCCAGCAGCGCGTGTATCCGGGGCGCTGCCAGAGCAGGTAGGCGCCGCCCGCGAGGTAGGGGTTGCCCGGGATGCCGGGGCGGTAGCCGAGCCAGTAGAATTCATCCGCGGCCGCCGACTTGCTCGCCCGCAGGCCGCGCGGCACGCCGGTCGTGTCCGGGTGGTCGAAACGGTAGACCCGGAAGCTGCCGGACCCCGCTTTGTCGATGTCCGCCCACTGGCCGCCCTCGAGCCAGTCGAGCCGCTCCTTCGCCTGCATGTGGAAGTGCCCCTCGGGGTCGGGGCCGCTGCCCATGATATCGAAACTGTCGCCATACTCGGAGCTCGAGCCAGCGCCGGTCGGCGGCGAGGCGCCCGCCGTGTCCCAGAAGCTGGCGTGGCCGATCCCGTAGTTGTGCCCGAACTCGTGGATGATCGTGTTCGGGTTCGAGGTCCCCTGCAGCCATTGCCGCGAGCCTCCGGCGAGGCCGCTGAAGGTCACGGTGCCGCTCTGCATGCTGATCCACGGGAAGTGGACCCCGATGATGTCGTAGCCCGACAGCGCGCCCGCGCCGGCGATCGCCTCGTAGGCGTCGATGGCGTCGTTGTAGAGGTCGGTCGTGCTGTTCGGCAGGTAGCCGGTGCTCGGCTGCGGCAGCCGCACCGTCGTCGCGCTGACCTCCGCCTCGATCCAGGTCTTGCCGTACGACTGATCGAGGATGCTGTCCGAAGTCGCGACGTTGAGGGCTTCGGCGAGCGCCGCTTGGCTCACGACCTCGCCCGGTACGTCGGCGAAATCGACGCGGATGAAAAACACCGATTTCACCGTCTCGGTCCAAGCGCTGGCCTCGTTCTCGACCACCTCGCCAGCCGCGCCCCAATCGAAGCCCCCGTCGGCCCCGTCGGCCCCGTCGGCCAGATAGAGCACCGCAGCCGCCCCGGCGTGGGGCCCCGGTGCGAGATCGAATTCGGCCAGGCGCGCGTTGAACGCCGCTGCCGTCCCCGCGTCCGCGAAGTGGAAGCGCTTCCCGGCCGCGATCGCGACGCAGCGATCGGCGCCCAACTCGGCGCCGCTCGCGAAACAGCGCACGCCGTCACCGCCTGCCGAGGGGAAGTCGGCCAGCGCCTCTGCGTCCGCCGCCGACAGCACTTCGAACGCCTCCTCGCGCACGGCTGCGACCCCGTCCAAAACGATGCCTGCCAGCGGGGTGTCCTCTTTGCTGCCGACCGCCAGGCGGCGCCCGAACACGAAAGCCTCGAAGGCCCGCCCGTCGAGTTCGAGCTGGTAGACGGTGTCCGGCGTGCCGGCCGGCGCGCCGCAGAGCGGTAGCGCGTGCAGGTGGCCGAGCGCGTTGAAGGGGCGCTCGACGTGGGGGCGCAGCACCGGCGGGAGCGCCTCGAACTCCGCCCAGCTCACCGCCCGCCGGAGCGCCTCCTGCGGGTCGCGGCGGATCAGTTCCCGCATCGCCGCGCCGCGCGCTTCGGCCAGGGCGACGAGTTCGGGCGACGCTTCCGATCCGGGGGTGCCGCCCGTCGTGCGGGCCGCCGCCCGCGCCGCGGCGAAGGCCTGGAAGGCGTCGCTGCCCCCCGGGAGCGCGGCCGCGGCCGGGTCCGCCGACCGCTCGTCCTCCGGGCGGCCCGACCGATCCGGGAGGCGGATGGGGACGCTGCAGAGGGCGATCAGGGCGGCGAGGGCGGCGGCGGCGGGCGCGAATCGGCGGGACATCGGGAAACCGCATACTATACCACATGTTCACCGGAACCTCGGGGCCGGGGGCCTCCCCTGCGCACCGCGCTTGCCGGAGGGGGGGCGGCGGTGAGAGAATCCACCGATGAGTCTGCCGAATTCAGAGGAGCATTTCGCGATCGACCCCGCGGTGCCGGAGTGGGTCGAAGACCGGGGTGAACTCCCGGAGTCCACGTCGTCCGACGAGCCCGCGAGCGTGCTGTTGTCCGACGACCAGATCGACACCGCGTCCGGCTGTGCCTACCGGCGCGGCGTTCAGCGGCTCAACTCGCCGCAGGGCGTGCAGGCCTGCTCGCAGGTCGAGTTGCCCTTCGACCCGGCGACCCAGCGCCTGACCGTGCACAGCATCGCGGTGCTCCGCGGCGGGGAACGGCGCGAGGCCGCGACCGACCGCGGCCAGTTCCGCATGCTCCAGCGCGAGACGAGTTTGGAGAAGCAGATCTACGATGGCGCCATCTCCGCGGTCTTGCTGGTGGAGGACGTCCGGGTCGGAGACGTCCTCGACGTCAGCTACACGATCGAAGAGCACGACAGCGCCTTCCCCGGGAGGCAGGCCATGGTCATCCCCCTCGGCCACCCGTTTCACGTCGGCGCCCGCCACGTGACGGTGCGCGCCTCGGCGGCCGCGAAGGTCGCCGTCACGGACGGTGCGGAGCAACTGCAGAAGGCGGATGCCGGGGACGGCACGGCCGTCTGGCGGTGGTCGCGGACCGACCTCGCACCGCTCGAGCCCGACCCCGGCGCGCCCCCGTGGGTGTTGCAGGTCACGCTGCTGCAGGTCTCCGAGTTTTCGGGCTGGGATGAGGTGGCCTCGATGACCGCCGCCCGCTGGGAGGAGGCCCTCGCTTCCGGTGGCGAGACGCCGGAGTTCGACCAGCTCCTCGACGAGATCAGACAGCTGCCCGGCGCCGCGGACCGCGCCGAGGCGGCGATCCGCTTCGTGCAGAACGAGATCCGCTACCTCGGGTTGGAGGAGGGGATCCACTCCTTCATCCCGGAGTCGCCGGCGCGGGTCTTCGGCAGGCGCTTCGGCGACTGCAAAGACAAGGCGCTGCTGCTCTGCCACCTGCTCCGCCGGCTCGGCATCAGCGCCGACCCCGTGCTGGTCAACGAGGAGATCGGCCGCTCGCTGCCGGAGCTGTTGCCCTCTCCCAAGGTCTTCAACCACGTCATCGCCCGCTACGAACTCGACGGCGAGCACCGCTTCGTCGATGCCACGATCTCGGGGCAGGGGGGGAGCGAGGGGCGCCGGCTGGTGCCGAACTTCGGCATGGGGCTGCCCATCGACGCGGGCGGGGGCGGCCTCGTCGAGCTGCCCGCGCTCCACGGCGCCGCGGGCGATGTCGCGGTGGTGGAGCGGTTCGTCATCGGCAGCAAGGGCGAGCAGACCCGCCTCGAGGTCGAGTTCGTCGCCAGCGGGATCGAGGCCGACATCCTCCGCCACGCCATCGGTGCCGAAGGCCGCAGCGGCGCGGAGAAGCACTTCGGCGACATCTACAAGGAGCTCTACCCGGGTGCGACGCGCACCGGCGACCTACAGCGCGAAGACGAGCGGGAGCAGAACGTGCTCACCCTGCGCGAGGAATACCTCATCCCCGAGTTTGCCCGCAAGGCGCCTGGCGGCCGGCGCTTCTACGGGGTCTCCGCCCACACGGTGGGAGGGCGGCTCGTCGGCAGCCCGGAGGAAGAGCGGGACAAGCCCCTCGGGCTGCCCTTCCCGAACTACGTCCGCCAGACCATCCGCGTCGTCCCCCCCAAGAACGTCCAGATCAACCCCGAGAAGGTGGCGGTGGATTCGCCGAGCTTCCGCTTCGATTTCGGGAGTTCCCAGAGCAGGGGGGAGATCGTGTTGGAATACTCCTATCAAAACAAAGCCGACATCGTCCCCGCCGACGAGTTCAAGCCATATATGGAGAAGCTCGAGGAAGTCGCCTCCAGCCTCGGGTTCGGCATCCCGGCGGGGGGCGGGATCAGCCGGGTTTGGATCATCCTCGCCTGCCTCCTCATCGGCTTCAGCCTGGGCCCGATCAAGGGCTGCCTCAAGCAGCTGGGCAAAGACGAGCCGCGGCGGAGGTCGACGCCCGCGCAGTTCGCGACGCCGCGCGCGCCCTCCTACGAGATCTCCATTCCCGCGGGGGGCTTCGGCCCCTCGCCCCGGATCGCCCCGACCCCCGAGGCGCGGCCGGGCGGGATCCCATCCATGGCGCCCGGTGCGAATCCCCCCGGGGCGACGATCTCGCGCCCCGATGTCCCGAGCGACCGACCGATCCCGGGCAGGCCGAGCTTTCCCAGCGGACCGGCGATCCCGGGCGGCCCGACGACCCCGAGCTTCAGTCCGCCGTCGCTGCCGCGGTGATCGATCCGGGTCAGCGGTCGCGGTGGTTCGTGTTCGCGGCCCCTACCCCGGATCGATCACCACATCCGCAGGCGAGGCACCGCCATTCGTTGACGCTGAGTAGGCGGCGGCAGGGACAGGCGAAGCGGCTGGGTGAACACCCTGCCCGAGCCGGTCACCACGCCAACACCCTCAGCGTCAACGAGGGCGAGCCACAGTCCGGAGCTTGGTGATCGATTCGGGCTACCCCCCCGCCGCCATGATCGCCTGGGCGGTCGCCGCGACGTCTTCGGCGCGCATCAGGGTCTCGCCGACCAGCACCGCGTCCGCCCCCCAGGCCGCGACCTGCGCCGCGTCGGCGGGGGTTTTGATGCCGCTCTCGCTGACCAGCAGCAGGTCGTCGGGGACCTGTTCCGAGACGCGTTCGGTGTTGCGGAGATCGACTTCGAAGGTCTTCAGGTTGCGGTTGTTGACGCCGATGATCCTGGCGTCGGTCGCCAGCGCCCGCTCGAGTTCGGCGAGGTCGTGCACCTCCATCAGCACCTCCAGCTGGTAGGTGGCGGCGCATTCCAGCAGGCGCTTGAGTTCGTCGTCGTCCAGCGCCGCGACGATCAGCAGCACGGCGTCGGCGCCCGCCACCGAGGCCTCGTAGATCTGCGCCTCGTGGACGATGAAGTCCTTGCGCAGCACCGGCACCTCGACCTCGGCGCGGATGCGGCTGAGGTACTCGAGCTTGCCCTTGAAATACTTCTCGTCCGTCAGCACCGAGATCGCCCCCGCACCGGCCGCGGCGTATTTCTTGGCTTGCTTGAGCGGGTCGAAGTCCGCCGCGATCACCCCCGCCGATGGCGAGGCCTTCTTCACCTCGGCGATCAGCCCCAGCCGCCCCTCGCCGACATCGATCCCCGCCGCCAGCGAGCGGAAGTCGTTCCGCTCCACCGCCGCGTAGCGCAGCTTGTCGGCGCGGGCGACCAGCGGTTCGATCTCCTGGCGCTTGTGGGCGATGATCTCGGCGAGCTTGTCGGACATGGGCGCGCAGTGTAACCGCGCCGCGGGCCGGGGCAACCGGAGCCGCGCCGCACGCCGCGCGTGATTTCGCTCGCCAGCCGGGCGTTGATCTGAAACAAACCAAGTCCATGCCCGAGACGATCACGCACCCCACGACCCGCCGCCGTTTTCTGCAATCGACCGCCGCGGCCGCGGCCGCCCCGCTGGTGGTCCCCGGCCTCCGCGCCGCCCCTTCGCCGAACGGCAAGCTCGCCCATGCGGTGGTCGGCTGCGACGGCCAGGGCTGGAGCGACCTGAGCAACATCGCCTCGCACCCCGACGCCCAGATCGTCGCGCTGTGCGACGTCGATACGGCCCGCATGGCGAAGGCGGCCGAGAGGTTCCCGGACGCGCGGCGCTACCAGGACTGGCGCGAGATGCTCGCCGCCGAGGGCGACAGGATCGACTCCGTGCAGGTCAGCGTCCCGGACCACATGCACGCGCCGATCTCGATCGCGGCCTTGGAGGCGGGGAAGCACGTCTACTGCGAGAAGCCGCTGGCGCACGAGGTGGCCGAGGCGCGCGCGATGCGGCTCGCTGCCGAGAAGGCGGGCGTCGTCACCCAGATGGGCAACCAGATCCAGTCGGCGATCGAGTATCGCTCGGCGGTCGTCCTGATCCAGCGGGGGGTCATCGGCAAGATCAAAGAGGTGCACGCCTGGAGCGGCGCCAGCTTCCCCGGCGAAGGGCGGCCGGCTGGCGAGGACCCGGTGCCGGCGACGCTCGACTGGGACAAGTGGCTCGGCAGCGCCCCCGAGCGGCCGTTCAAGGCGGGCGCCTACCACCCGTTCAACTGGCGCGCCTGGCAGGATTTCGGCACCGGCCCGATCGGCGACTTCGGCTGCCATATCCTCGACACCCCCTTCAAGGCGCTCGAGCTCACCGCGCCGACATCGGTCAAGGCGCGCTCCGTCCCCGACGACTGGACCGGCGCCGCCGCGGCGGAGAACTGGCCGGCGTGGGCGATCTACGACTACCGGTTCCCCGGCACCAAGTGGACGACGGGCGACACCTTGCCGGTGACCTGGTACGATGGCGGCAAGCAGCCTCCCCGCGAGATCGCCGGCTTCGAGAAAGCGGAGCGCAACTACCCGGGCGGCGGCAGCCTGTTCGTCGGCGAGGGCGGCAACCTCCTGTTGCCGCACGTCGGTGGGCCGCAGCTCGTGCCCTACTCGAAGAACGCCGGCCTCGAGCGGCCGAAGCTCGAGGGCCGCAGCCACTACCACTCCTACGTCGATGCCTGCCTCGGCCGCGGCGAGACGACCTCGCACTTCGGCTTCGCCGCGCCGCTCGCGGAAGCGGTCCTGCTCGGCAACGTCGCCAACCGTCGCCGCGGGGTCGAACTGAACTTCGACGCCGCCGCCCTCGAGGTCACCAACGACGCCGAGGCCGACCGGCTCCTGCGGCGCGAGTGGCGGGAGTTCGCGTAGGGGGCTGCCCGGGTTCCCCGCTCCGGCGTGCATCGTCTCCGGGCTTGTCCAAAGTGGAAATCTCCCAAGGTCTCCATGTGGAGTCGGTCGATCGGGGTCTTCGAGCGCCCGCGTGCATCCGGCGGTTCCTAGCCCGGCGGCGGCAGGGATCGGCGAAGCGGCTGGGAAGACACCCTGCCCGAGCCGTTCCTAGCGGCAACACCCGCATCAACGAGGGCGAGCCGCAGCCCGGAGCTTGGTGATCGATCCGGGCTGGCAAGCGCATGCAGACCGACCGCCTGCCCTCGTGGAGCGGAGATCTGCACCCAACCAGGCCCGCCGCTGTCACGCCGCCCGCTTGCGCTGCGCGCTTTCGCCTTGGCGGCCGAGCTGGTCTATGGTGGCGCATGTCGAAACCCGAACGCCGCCGCCTGGACCGGTTGCTGGTCGAGCGCGGCCTGTGCGATTCGCGGGAGATGGCGAAGCGGCTGGTGTTGGCGGGCGAGGTCAAGGTGGCGGGCCGGACGGTGGACAAGGCGGCGACCGCTGTGGCCGTCGATGCCGAGATCACGGTCGCGGAGCGGCCGCGCTACGTGTCGCGGGCGGGGCTGAAGCTGGAGGCGGCGCTGGACGCGTGGGGGATCGATCCCGCGGCCAGGGTTTGCCTCGATGTCGGCGCGTCGACGGGCGGCTTCACCGACTGCCTGTTGCAGCGCGGGGCGGCGAGGGTGTTTGCGTTCGATGTGGGCACGAACCAGCTGGCGTGGAAGATCCGCAGCGACGCGCGGGTGGCCGCCCGGGAGCGGTTCAACTGCCGCCACCTGACGGCCTCCGAGCTCGGCGAGGGCGAGGCGCGGCCCGACCTGGGGGTGGTCGACGTCTCGTTCATCTCGCTGGAGAAGATCCTGCCGGCGATGGCGGCGACGCTGGCCGTGCCGGGCGAGGTGGTCGCGCTGGTGAAACCGCAGTTCGAGCTGGCGCGCGGGGAGGTCGGCAAGGGCGGGATCGTGCGCGACGACGCCCTTCGCGAGAAGGCCCTGGCGAGGGTGGCCGGCTTCGCGGAGGCGGAGCTGGGTTGGGCGGTCGCGGCGACGATGCCCTGTCCCGTCGCGGGCACCGACGGCAACCGCGAGTGGCTGGCCTGGTTCCGTTTTTGACCTTCCCTTTGAAAACCTGTCGATCCGGGTTAGGGCGGGTTTGAAAACGCACCGTCTCTCTCCCACCCTCGAACAAATGCGCCGCGAGGCGTCCCCGATCACGCCCTAGCCGCCGGAATGATGAACCGCACCATCGCCTGCCTCGACCTCGAGGGCGTCCTCGTCCCGGAGATCTGGATCAACGTCGCCGAGCGCACGGGCATCGATGCCCTGTTGGCGACGACGCGGGACGTGCCGGTGTATGCGGACTTGATGCGGCAGCGGTTGCGGGTGTGCGACGAACACGGGCTGAAGATCGGTGACATCCAGGAGGTGATCGGCGGTCTGGCCCCGCTGGACGGGGCGCGTGCGTTCCTCGACTGGCTGCGCGAGCGCTGCGAGGTGGTGATCCTCTCCGACACGTTCTACGAGTTCGCGCAGCCGCTGATGCGGCAGCTGGCGTGGCCGACTCTGTTCTGCCACTCGCTGGAGATCGAGGGCGGCGGCCGCATCGCCGATTTCAAGCTGAGGATGGACGACCAGAAGCGCCGCGCGGTGGAGGCGTTCCGTGCCTTGAATTTCCGTGTGGTCGCGGCGGGCGACTCCTACAACGACACGACGATGCTGGCGGCGGCGGACAAAGGGGTGCTGTTCTGCCCTCCGGACAATGTGGTGGAGGAGTTCCCGCAGTTCCCGGTGACGCGGGACTACGCGCAGCTGCGGGCGGAGTTCGAGGCGGCGATGGGCTAGCCCGAATCGATCACCAAGCTCCGGGCTGCGGCTTGCCCTCGTTGAAGCTGAGGGTGTCGCCGTTGGGAACGGCTCGGGCAGGGTGTCCACCCAGCCGCTTCGCCGGTCCCTGCCGCCGCCTACTCAGCATCAACGACTGGCGGCGCCTCGCCTGCGGATGTGGTGATCGATCCGGGCTAGGAGCCTGTCGGACTTAGTTTGCGGGGGCCACCGCGCGCGGGTTCTGGCCGGAGGGTGACGCGTTTTCTCCCCGCGGGCGGGGCCGGCTC
>JAUIGD010000409.1 GCA_030430255.1 Verrucomicrobiia bacterium | reverse complement strand
CGATGCGGCGGCCGATGACCGATTCGAGCGGTCCGCACATGCCGGCGTCGCAGAGGAAGGCGGTGCCGCCAGGGAAGATGCGCTCGTCGGCGGTCTGGACGTGGGTGTGGGTGCCGACCACCGCCGACACGCGGCCGTCGAGGTGGCGCCCGGTGACGATCTTCTCGCTGGTCGCCTCGGCGTGGAAGTCGACGAAGCACATCTTGAGATCGGGGTTCTCGCCCCGCAGCCGGGCGATTTCGGCGTCGAGCGCCAGTAGCGGGTTCTCCAGCGGCGGGTTCATGAAGGTGCGGCCCTGGGCGTTGAGCACGGCGACATCCCCCTTCGGGGTGCCCAGGACGATGCTCCCGGCGCCCGGCGTGCCCGGTGGGTAGTTGAGCGGGCGCAGCAGCCGCGGTTCGGTGGGGAGGTATTCGATGATCTCCTTCTGGTCCCAGATGTGGTCGCCGGTGGTGATCACGGTGGCGCCGGCGCGCAGCAGGCCGATGGCGATCTTCGGGGTGATGCCGCGCCCGCCGGCGGAGTTCTCGCCGTTGACGACGATGAAGTCGATGCCGCGCTCCACTTTGAGCTGGGGCAGCCGCCCGGCGACGGCCTTGCGGCCCGGCTCGCCGACGACGTCGCCGAGGAAGAGGAGCCGGAGGTGGGAGGGGTCGGGCTGCGTGTCCAAGCGCCCATCCTCCGATGAGAACCCGGGGCGCTCAAGTCCCATCGGCGCCGCGGTCGAGGTCGAGGTAGGTGTAGCTCTTCAGGCAGTCCTCGTAGAAGTCGGCCAGGGCGACGCTCTGCCTCGGGGTCATCGCGCCGCCGCGGACGAGCTGGGCGAGGCGCTTCTTGATGTCGGCGGCCATCGCCTTCGGGTTGTACTGCATCATCGACAGCACCTCCCCGGCGCTGGAACCCGGCAGCGATTCCTCGATGTAGAAACCGCCCTCTTCCGCCTCGTCGGTGTAGATGTGGACCTCGTTGAGTTGGCCGAAGAGGTTGTGCAGATCGCCCATGACATCCTGGTAGGCGCCGGTGAGGAAGATGCCGAGGAAGTAGCGTTCGCCGTCCAGCTCGTGCAGCGGCAGCACGTCGGCCGGCTGCGGCACGGCGGCGAACTTGTCGATCTTGCCATCGGAATCGCAGGTGATGTCGGCGAGGGTGGACAACACGGTCGGGCGTTCGTCGAGCCGGTGCAGGGGCACGACCGGGAGGACCTGCCCGATCGCCCAGGTGTCGGGGACGGATTGGAAGATCGAGAAGTTGCAGAAGTATTGCTCCGACATCGCAGCCTCTAGCTCGTGCATCTCCTCGGGGACGAACTCGACGTCGTGCTCCTGCTCGCGCAGCCGCAGGCAGACGTTCCAGAACAGCGTCTCGGCGCGGGCGCGTTCGTCGAGGCTCAGGACGCCGAGCTTGAAGGCCTGCACGGCGTCGGCCTTGGTCTGTAGCGCGTCGTGGTAGGCCTCCTGGTAGTAGCCCGGGCCGATGCGCCCGAGGATGGCGCGCATGTTCTTCACCAGCTGGTGTTCGCCATCGACCTCGGTGGTCGGGTAGTCCGTCTGGACGGTCTTGCGTTTGTCGAACACCTCCAGCACCACGCAGGAGTGGCAGGCGGTGAGCATGCGGCCGCTCTCGGAGACGATGTTCGGGTGCGGGACGCCGCCGGCGTCGCACACCTCTTTGAGGATGCCGATGACATCCTCGACGTAGTCTTTGAGGGTGTAGTTGATCGAGGATTCGTTGTCCGACTTGGCGCCGATGTAGTCCACCCCGAGCCCGCCGCCGACGTCGAAATACTCCAGCGGCATCCCCTCCGCCACCATGCCCGCGAAGATGCGCGCCCCCTCGGTGAGCGCGTCTTTGACGGTGCGGATGTCGGTGACCTGGCTGCCGATGTGGAAGTGGAAGAGCTTGGCGCAGTCGGTGGCGCCGCGGTCGCGGAGGAGCGCCGCGCACTTGAGGATCTCGGCGACGGTGAGGCCGAACTTCGCCTTGTCGCCGCCGGAGTCCGCCCACTTGCCGCTGCCGCGGGTGGCGAGTTTCGCCCGGAACCCGATCAGCGGCCGGACGCCGATCTCCTCCGCGGCGTCCAGCACCGCGCCCAGTTCGCTGAACTTCTCGATGACGACCACCACCTTGCGGCCCAGTTTGCGGCCCATCATCGCCAGCTTCAGGTAGCTGCGGTCTTTGTAGCCGTTGACGATCGTCAGCGCCTCCGGGTCGGAGTTCATCACCAGGGCGGCGAGCAGCTCCGCTTTGGAGCCCGACTCGAGGCCGAAGTGGTAGCCCTCACCCGCCTCGACGATGTCCTCCACCACCTCCCGCATCTGGTTGACTTTGATCGGGAAAACGCCGGTGAATCGGCCGCGGTAGCCCTCCGCCTCGATCGCTGCCGCGAAGGCCCCGCAGAGCTTGAGCACCTGGCGCCGCAGCAGGTCCTGGAAGCGGACGACCACCGGTAGCGAGATCCCCTCGCGCGCGACTTCGGCGATCACCTCCATCATCGAGATGGCGCCGACGCCGCTGTCCGGGGCGGGCGTGATCGTCAGTTCGCCGCTCTCGCTCACCCCCAGCAAGCCGCCGCCCCAGCGGTCGATGTGGTACGTTCTGAGAGCGTCCTCGGAGTGCCATGCGCCTCCTGCGGGGTTGCTGTCGGGCGGTGGGATCATCGGCAGGTGTGCGGAGGGTGGTCGTCGGCGGCCGCTGGACCGCGCCGGCCGGCGCGCACCGGGGGAGGGGTGGGGGAGGTGACTGGCATCGGCGGCGGGGTGGCGGGCTTGGATGCGGAACACCCAAAGAAGGGGGGGCAATCTCAACGACAGGCGGCCGCGAAACGCAAGCCGATTCGCGGCCCCGGGGAGCGCGCTCGGGGGCGTTGGGGGCCCCTCATGGACGATCGAAGCCGAGCTCCTCGGCGACGTTCTCCACCAGCCTCAACATCCCGGCGACGGCGGCGCGGTGGCGCAGTTCGAAGGCCGACCAAGCGGCTGCGAAACCCAGCGCGCAGGGCAGCGCCCGCGCCGGGTGGCCCCAGGCGATCCACACGCAAGCCAGCGAGATCGCGACCATCGCCAGCAGCGCCCAGACGGTCGGCTTCGAGCTGAACCGGGCCCGCGTCAGGCAGCGCCCGTCGCCGTGGTATTCGGTGACCGTCGCCAGCCGCACGCGCCACAGCAGCCCGCGCCGGAGCTCGAGGTCCCAGTCGTTCCAGCCGTTGTCGACCGTGTGCGCCCAGCCGAGCCGGCGCAGGGTGTTGGCGGTTTTCTCGAGGAGCAGGTCTCGCCCCAGGGCGCGCTCGCTCCATAGCTCGAGGCGGCCGACCCGCTTCCAGACGCCGGCGCGCCGCGGGCGGGCGAAGGCCTGGCCCCAGATCGGGCCGCGCGGGACCTTGCCCGCCCGGAACGCGCCCCAAGTCCGCACCCCGCCGCGCAGCAACGGCTGGGCGAGGCACAGGAAGACGAGCAGGGCGCGCGCCCGGAACCCGTCGAAGCGCCGGTCGACCCCGGCCCGTCCGGCCTCGCGCGCGGCAAAGAACAGGGTGCCCAGGGCCATGGCCCCGCCGAGCGCCAGCAACGGCGGCGACAGGATCGCGCCGGCCGCCAGCAGGGCGAAGGAGATCAATGCCCACTGGACGGAGGTGGCGATGTGGAAGAAATCCGAGTCCGGTTCCGCGTACACGGCGCCGAAGGGGGCGTAGCCGAACACCCCGCGGTAGATGCGCGACCGCAGGCCCAGCGCCCCCCTTTGGCCGGAGTAGACCGCGCCCCGCCAACGGGCGCCGCCGAGCTGCCCGAAACGCGCCGGGTGGCGGCCGATGAGCAGCGCCTCGGCGCGGCCATAGCCGATCTGTTGCTTGAGGTAGGCTTTGACCGTCGAGCGCCGGTGGTGCCAGACCATCGCCCCCGGGACGAAGCCGACCCGGTGCCCGGCGTCGATCAGCCGCCAGCAGAAATCGACGTCGTCGCCGGCGGTGCGGAACTCGTCGCGGAAGCCGCCGACCGCTTCGAACGCGTCTCGCGTCACGGCGAGGTTGCAGCCCGGCAGGTGTTCTGCGAGCTCATCGTCGAGCAGCACGTGGGCCGGGGCGCCCGGGGCGGCGGCGACGCAGGCCTCGCCGAGGTCGGTCGGAGGAGGCGCGATGTTCGGGCCGCCGGCCGCCGCGTAGCGGCCCGCCGCGAACGCCGCGGCGAGGTGGCGCAACCAGCCTTCGTCGGCGATGCAGTCGTCGTCGGTGTAGGCGAAGATCTCCCCTTCGGCCGCGCCGGCCCCGAGGTTGCGCGCGGCGCTGAGGCCGATGTGCTCGGTGCGCAGGTAGCGGGCGCCGGCCGCCGCCGCGGCGATCTCCGGGGTCGCGTCGGTGCTGCCGTCGTCGACCACGATCACCTCGAAGTCGGGGTAGTCGAGCTTCGCCAGGGATTCCAAACAGGCGCCCAGGGTGCGCGCGCCGTTGTGGGTGCAGACGATCACGGAAATCCCCGGCGCCCGATCCAGGGGGAGCGCGCCCGCGGCGGTGCCCGTCCCGGCGAAGCGCCTCGCGACCGCGTCGCGCGCCGGTTTGGGTTGGCGGTCCCGGGTCACCAAGCCGAAGTCCCAGCCGCGCACGTGCGCCCCGCCGCGGAACCACTCGTCGGTGAAGGCGAACACCACGATGCCCGCCGCGCCGCCGGCGAAGGTCTCGGCCACGCCCCAGTCCAGCACCTCCGCTTGCACCGCGCGCCCCAGCGCCAGCGAGTCGGCCCCGAACTCGGTGACCAACAACGGGCGGTCACCGGCGATGTTCTGCAGGCGCCGCAGGTAGCGGGCGTAGTCGCAGCGCCGCTCCAGGTAGATGTTGTAGGCGAGGAAGTCCGCGTTGTCCGGGTTCAGGTACTCCGTCGAGGGGTAGTTGGCGTAGGCGAACAGCGCGCCCGGGTCCTCGTCCCGCCCGGCCTCGATCAGCTCCTCCAGCAGCCGTTTGACACGTGTCGGTCCGAGCCAGCGGACGAGCGTCGCCTCGATCTCGTTGCCGACGAGGAACGCCAGCAGCGCGGGGTGCCCGGCGAGCGCGCGGGCCGCTTCACGCACCGCCGCCACGCAACCTTCCCAAAGCGCGTGCCCGCCTGTGAAATCGACGTGTTGCGGCCACGGGACGCCGACCAAAACCCGCAGCCCGCGCTCTCCACAGGCGTCTAAAAACGGTCGCGGCGGGACTTCGTAGACCCGGACGGTGTTCGCCCCGAGCCCGGCGATGGCGTCGAGGTCGGCGGCCAAGGCGGCGCCTTCCTTCAGGCCGGGCGCGCCCGGCGCGCCCGGTTCGAAGGGCCCGTAGGAGACGCCTCTGACCGTGAGCTTCGATGCGCCGGCGCGCAGGAACTTCCCCGCCGCGCGGGGGCGTGGAGATTCGCTGGCGTCGGGGACGGGAGGCACTGGGCGAGCTTAGACGTCGCGGCGGTGTCGTAAACTCAAGCGAGCAAAAAAAAGGCCGGGGGCGAAGACGCCCCCGGCCCGTGAAGGGATGGGATGTGTGTATCCGTCCGAGATGGACTACGAGCCGCCGTCCTGGGTGACGACGATCTCGCCGCCACCTTCCTGCGGTGCGCCGGGCTTGCCGAGGACGAGGACCGAGGAGGCCCTGTTGTTCAGGTAGGTGGCGATGA
>JAUIGD010000408.1 GCA_030430255.1 Verrucomicrobiia bacterium | reverse complement strand
GCCTACTCAGCATCAACGATCGGCGGCGCCTCGCCTGCGGATGTGGTGATCGATCCGGGCTAGACGATCATGCCGGCGGCTACCGTTTCGTTGGTGCCTTCGTCGATGAGGATGAAGCTGCCGGTGATGCGGTTCTTCCGATAGCTGTCGTAGAAGAGGGGCGCTGAGGTTCGGAGCTGCACGCGGCCGATCTCGTTCATGCCGAACTCGGGGTCGTCCTCGATCTTGTGCAGCGTGTTGATGTTCACCTTGTATTTCAGTTCCTTGACGATCGCCTTCACCTCCTTCGTCGTATGGCGTAGGGCGTACTTGCCGCGCGGTGCCATCTTGCGGTCGGAGAACCAGCAGACCATGGCGTCGATGTCCTGCCCCTTGTCCGGCGGGTTGTTCACCTTGGTGATCATGTCGCCGCGGCTGATGTCGATCTCGTCCTCCAGCAAAACGCTGCACGACAGCGGGGCGAAGGCTTCGCCGAGATCGCCCTCGGCCGTGTGGATCGCCTTGATGCGGGAGGTGAACCCGGAGGGCTGCACCTGCACCTCGTCGCCCGGTTTGAAGACCCCGCCAGCGACGCGACCGGCGTAGCCGCGGAAGTCGTGGTGTTCGTCGGAGTGGGGGCGGATGACCCACTGCACCGGGAAGCGCGCATCGACGTGGTTGTGGTCGGCGCCGATGTAGACGCTCTCGAGGTGGTAGAGGAGGGTCGGCCCGGAATACCAGGGCATCGCGGCCGACTTGTCGACGACGTTGTCCCCGTGCAGGGCGGAGATCGGGATGAAGGTGACGTCGATGAGGTTGTCGAGGCGCGAGGCGAACTCTTTGAATCCGGCGACGATGGTGTTGTAGGTCTCCTCCGCGTAATCGACGAGGTCCATCTTGTTCACCGCGACGACCACGTGCTGGATGCGGAGGAGATTGGCGATGAAGGAGTGCCGGCAGGTTTGCTCGATCACGCCCTTGCGGGCGTCGACGAGGATGATCGCGAGGTTCGCCGTCGAGGCCCCGGTCACCATGTTGCGGGTGTACTGGATGTGGCCGGGTGTGTCGGCGATGATGAACTTGCGCTTCGGGGTGGCGAAGTAGCGGTAGGCGACGTCGATGGTGATGCCCTGCTCACGCTCGGCGCGCAACCCATCGGTCAGGAGGGCGAGGTTGACGTTCTCATCGCCGCGTTTCTTCGACGAGGTCTCGACGGCCTCGAGCTGGTCTTCGAAGATGTTCTTCGAATCGTAGAGGAGGCGGCCGATGAGGGTGGATTTGCCGTCATCGACGGAGCCGGCGGTGGTGAAGCGGAGGAGGTCCATGGGTTATTGCGCCCTTCGGGCGCGGAGATGGGAGATGGGTGAAAGGGGTTTGCGAGGGGCGGGAATCCAGGGATTTGATGAGGCCGATGATCAGGTGGCCGGCTCGGATCGTGCGGTTGCGGATGGGGTCGATAGCCTCATTTGGGAGGGAGCCCGCATGTGCGACGACGTAGAGCAGCGATCGGACTCCACCGCACGAGGCTCTGGCGACCTTGTAGAGCTGCCGCTTTTCACCGGTGCGCCAGCGTTCGAAACCTCCGCGGATGGCGTTGATCGCGCGCACGGGTTCCCGCGCCTCTCGCCAAGCCTCAAGGTCTTCGGATCCGAACCCCAACTTCTCGCTTCCATATCCCATTTCCGCGGCGGAGCCGCTTAGAAATACCCCTCCTTTTTGCGGTCTTCCATGGCGGTTTCGGAGCGCTTGTCGTCGGCGCGGGTGCCGCGTTCGGTCTGCCGGGCGGCGGCGACCTCGGCGATGATGTGGTCGAGGGTGGCCGCCCCGCTCTCGACGGCGCCGGTGCAGGTGGCGTCGCCGATGGTGCGGAAGCGCACGGTTTTGGTCTCCACGGTCTCGTTCTCCGAGACGGTGACGAAATCGGTGACCGCCAGCAGGGACCCGCCGCGCGCGAAGACGTCCCGTTCGTGGGCGAAGTAGAGGTTCGGCAGGTCGATCTCCTCTTCCTTGATGTATTGCCAGATATCCATCTCGGTCCAGTTGGAGAGCGGGAAGACGCGGAAGTGCTCACCGTGGCTCTTGCGGCCGTTGAACAGGTTCCAAAGTTCGGGGCGCTGGTTCTTGGGGTCCCATTGGCCGAACTCGTCGCGGTGGCTGAAGAAGCGTTCTTTGGCGCGCGCCTTCTCCTCGTCGCGGCGACCGCCGCCGAGCGCGGCGTCGTATTCGCCGGCCTCGAGCGCGTCGAGCAGAGTGACGGTCTGGAGGGCGTTGCGGCTGGCGTTGGGACCCTTCTCCTCGACGGCGCGCCCCTGGTCGATCGAGTCTTGGACGAGGGCGACCTCGAGGCGGGCGCCGATCTTCTCCACGAAGCGGTCACGATACTCGATGGTTTCCGGGAAGTTGTGCCCGGTGTCGACGTGGAGCAGGGGGAACGGGAGTTTGGCCGGGTGGAAGGCCTTGTAGGCGAGGTGCGCCATCACGATCGAGTCCTTGCCGCCGGAGAACAGGAGGACCGGCTTTTCGAACTGGGCGGCGGTTTCGCGGAGGATGAAGATCGCCTCGCTCTCGAGCTGTTGGAGGTGGCTGACGCGGTAGGAGTGCATGATGGCGGGAATGGGTGGCGAGCGGGGGGGGGCGGGGGGACGCTGCGAATTTGGGGGCGGTCAATTTGGACAGAAATCGCGGGATGCCAACTGGCAATGGCGGCGGTGGGCGGCTAGCCCGGATCGATCACCACATTCGCAGGCGAGGCGCCGCCATTCGGTGACGCTGAGTAGGCGGCGGCAGGGACAGGCGAAGCGGCTGGGTGAACACCCTGCCCGAGCCGATCCCAACGCCAACACCCTCAGCATCAACGAGGGCAAGCCGCAGCCCGGAGCTTGGTGGTCGATTCGGGCTAGTCCTCGACTGAGGCGGAACAACGCCGTCGGTGTCAGAGGCTTGTGCCCGGAGGGCTGAGCTCTTGCGAAACCGGCGAAGCCGCTGATCTGAAGTGCGTCTTTCATGCGGAACGAAGGGGTGCGGTGTTCTTCAACACCCTGCTAGATCCCCTGCCCGAGGAAAGTGTGGATGCCGCACTCCGTTTTCTCGAAGCCTTCCCAGCGCCCGGCGCGTTCGTCGCCGGCGGCGCCGCTGGCCCGGGTGCAGGGCCAGCAGCCGATCGATCGGTAGCCGCGGTCGTGGAGCGGGTTGTAGGGGATGCCGCGTTCACGGATCGCAGCCCACACCTCCTCGCGGCTCCAAGCGGCCATGGGGTTCAATTTGAATAGGTGGCTGCCGCGGAGCGGGTCGAACTGATAGAGTTCGATGACTTTGGTCGCGGCGCGGGTCTCGCTTTGCCCGCGCCGCAGCCCGGTGATCCACACATCCAGCCCCGCCAGCTTGTTTTGCAACGGGAGCACCTTCCGCATCTGGCAGCACGAGTCGGGGCGCGATTTCCACAGCTCCGCACCCATGGTTCGCGCCTGCTCGCCGACCGTCTGTTCGGGATGGATCGACTCGATCCGGACGTCCCAGAAGGCCTCGAGGCGACCTTTGAGTTCCAGCGTTTCGGGGAACAGGAGGCCGGTATCGATCGTGAAGATCGGGAAGTCGAAACCTGCCTGGCGGGCGTGGTCGATGATGACCAGGCCGGAGCCCTGAAAACTGGTGCCGATCGCAGCCTGCCTGCCGAACCGTTCCCAACACCATTTCAAAACACCGGTGAGGGGCTCGCCTTCGAGCTCATCGGCGAGCGAGGGGAGATCGAGATCGGGTTGACTGTCGAGGGAAAATGCCATGCAGATTGCAAGAGGATCGATATTATACCCGTATTCCTATCGGTAAAGTAGGAAAAGCGAACTGGGCGGAATCCTTCGATCTTTGCAGGGAGATCAACGCGATGGGCTGCACGGCCGTCGAAGCCGGGGGAGGTGGAACGAAGGGGCGCCATTTTGACCCCGCTGGTTGAACTCACGTTGAGTTGAATTATTGTAAATTAAATAAAAATGAGACAAAACGATGCTTTCGACTCCGATCCTGCTGGCGAAACGACTGATTCCTGATCGGCTCAAGCCGCTGTTGCGAGCGCGGCGGGAGGGTGGGAGTTGGCGCCTCAAGACGGAGGATCGGATCTTGCTCGAAGACCGCATCATCCCCCATTTCGCAGGGATGGGATCCGTGCGCAGCGTGCTGGATGTGGGATGCGATTGGTACACGGCGCGCTACCCGGCGCTGTTCCCGGACCAGGACTATGTCTCCATCGATATCCGCCCTGAGCAGGCGCGCTTCGCGAAGGGGCGGCACCTCACGGCTTCGTTGTTGGATCTGCGGGACACTTTCGAACCGTTGACCTTCGACCTCGTGATGGCGAACGGTGTGTTCGGCTGGGGGGTGAACGGGAGCGAAGACATCGGGCGGGCGATGGGTGAGATCGGGCGTGTGCTCCGGCCGGGCGGGTTCCTCATCGTCGGTTGGAACGACATCCCGGAGCGGCGCCCCGAGCCGATCGACGCCATCTCCGACGCCCCATGGCTGGAGCCGTATGCGATCCCCGAGTTCGGCGGGCCGGTGATCGAGACAGACACGGGCTACCGGCATTGCTTCCACCTGTTCCGAAGGCCGGATTGAGGCCCTGGGTCACCGCGAGCGCGGCGTTGCGGATGGCGAGCCCGCTGGGGTAGGGTGGCACATCGTTCTGCATCGACATCTCACCCGCCTCGTTTTGGGGTTCGCCATCGCCTTGGCTGCGGCCGCCCACGCCGAAGGGCCGGAGCGCCCCCCGAGCTTCGTCGGCGATGTCCTGCCCGTGCTCTCGAAGGCCGGCTGCAGCAGCAGCGGCTGCCACTCGAAGCCGGAGGGCCAGAACAACTTCAAGCTGTCGGTCTTCTCCTCGGACCCGCGCTCGGACTACGAGGAGATCGTCAGCGACGCCGGTGCCCGCCGCGTCTTCCCCGCCGCGCCGGAGCACAGCCTGCTGCTGCGCAAGGCGACCGGCGAGCTGCCGCACGAGGGCGGCCGGCGCTTCGAGGTCGGCTCGCCGGAGTACGAGACCCTCGCCCGCTGGATCGGTGCCGGCATGGTCTATCAAAATGATGCCGACCCCGAGCTCGAAGGCCTGAGCCTGGAGCCGGACGCGGTGCGCGCGCAACCGGGGCAGGGCGGCGCCCTGCGCGCGACGGCCCACTTCTCCGACGGGAGCGCGCGCGACGTGACGCACCTCGCGCACTTCAGCACCGAGGGCGAGCTGCTGGAGCTGGCCGAGGACGGCGCCTACCGGGTCGCCGACGCGCGCGGCGGCGCGGTCGCCGTCGCCCGCTACATGGGGAGGGTCGCGGTCGCGACGGTCACCGTGCCGCCCGAGGAGGCGCGGCCGGAGGCCGACTACGCCGGGTTCGAGGTGCGCAACTTCATCGACGCCCACGCCCTCGCGCGCTGGCGGGAGCTCGGGCTCGTCCCCTCGGCGGGCTGCGGCGACGCCGAGTTCCTGCGGCGCGCCTCGCTGTCGCTGACCGGCACGCTGCCGGCGCCCGAAGCCGCCCGCGCTTTCCTCGCCGACCCGGACCCCGGCAAGCGCGCGGCGTTGGTCGACAAATTATTGCTAGACCCGCGCTGGGCGGACCACTGGGCGATCAAGTGGATCGACCTGCTGCGGCCCAACCCCGACCGCGCCGGGGTG
>JAUIGD010000020.1 GCA_030430255.1 Verrucomicrobiia bacterium | reverse complement strand
ACACGCCGGCCGGGAATCTGGTCGAGGGGATGGCATGGCTCCAGAACGCCTACACGCGGTACTTCAACACCCGGCACGGCCTCTGGGGGCACGTCTTCGGGGGGCGCTACAAGTCGGTGCTGGTCGACCCCGATGGCGGCTACCAGCGCCAGCTGATCGACTACATCCACCTCAACCCCGCACGGGCGGGGCTCTCGGCGACGGGGAGAGGGGGAGTTTTGTCCTATCCGCACAGCAGTTTGGCGGCGGGCTATGCCTTGCCCCCGTCGAGGCGGCCGCCCTGGCTGGATGCGGCGAGTGGGTTTTGGCTGGCTGACTTTCCCGACACGACGGCGGGGAGGCGGCGCTACGTCGAGCGCCTCGACCGGATCGCCGCGGGGGAAGAGGCGGAACGTGCGGGATGGGTCGAAGTCGAGGGGCAGACCCTGCAGAGCACGATGCGGAGAGGGTGGTATTGGGGGTCGCAGGCGTTCAGGGAGAAGGTCGCGAAGTTGCTGCCGAGCGGGAAGACGGCTTCGAACGCGAGCTACCGGAGCAGCCCGCTCGGCCGCGACGAGGCGATGGTGCGGGCCGAGGGGGTGACTATGCAGGTCGTCGGCGAGCTTGGGCTGGCGTGCGACAGTTCGGGGCGGCCGATCTTCGGGCACGGCGACCCCAGGCGCGGGGCCGCGGCCTGGTTCGTGTGGAGGGTGTCCGGAGCCTCGCAGTCGTGGATCGCGGAGCGGCTCGGGCTGCGCAGCGCAGGGAACGTGAGCCAGCAGGCGAGGCGTTTCGCGGCCTTGCCGGACGCGGAACTGCCGAGAGAGCTCCGGGACTGGCGCCGGGAAAAATTGAAATTCTTTGACTGACCCCTTTTTTCTCCTCGCCGCTTGTTTTCTCGGCCATTCCCATGTAACGGCGCTCGTGCCAGAGATCCCATTGCAACCGAGTTTCGACGAGTTCACCGCCCGCGCCGGGCGCGGCAACCTCGTGCCGGTGTGGGCGGAGATGACGGCCGACTACGAGACGCCGCTGTCGGCGTTCCACAAGCTCGCCGACGGGCGCCACGGGTTCTTGTTGGAGTCGGCCGAAAGCACTGACCACGGCGGGCGCTACTCCTTCGTCGGCTCGGCGCCCAGGGCGTTGATCGTGGCGCGCGGCACGCGGGTGGAGATCACCGAGGACGGTGAGCGGCGCGAGTTCGACAGCGAGTCGGGCGATCCGCTCGCCGACCTGGAGGCCTTCATGGCGCGCTTCAAGCCGGTCACCGAGCCCGGCGAGCTGCCGGTTTTCTACGGGGGCGCCGTCGGCTACCTCGCCTACGACGCGGTGCGCTACTTCGAACCGAGCGTCCCGGCGCCGCCGCCCGACCAGCTGGGCCTGCCGGACATGGCCTTCATGGTCACCGACACCGTGGTCATCTTCGACCACCGCCTGCGCAAACTCAGCATCGTCGCCAACGTCCTCACGGAGGGCGAAACGGATCTCGCCGCCGCCTACGCCCGCGCCCGCGACACCATCCACCGGGCGGTCGCCCGCCTCACCAGCGGCGCCGCCTTCCAGCCGCTCATGGCCGGCGCCGCCACCGTCCCCGCCGAGCCGCGCAGCAATACGTCGGAGGCGGAGTATTGCGCGATGGTCGAGAAGGCCAAGGAATACATCCGCGCGGGCGACGCCTTCCAGGTGGTGCCCTCGCAACGGTTCGAGGTCGATTTCGACGGGGCGCCGGTCGATCTCTATCGGGCGCTGCGGTTCGTCAACCCCTCGCCGTACATGTTCTGCCTACAGTTCGGCGAACTCGCGTTGGTCGGCTGTTCGCCCGAGGTGCACGTGCGCGCCATCGACGGGCGCATCGACATCCGCCCCATCGCCGGCACCCGCTGGCGGGGCGCGACCCCGGAGGAGGACGACCGGCTGGCCGAAGAGTTGCTGGAGGACCCGAAGGAGCGAGCCGAGCACATCATGCTCGTCGACCTCGCGCGCAACGACGTCGGCCGCGCGGCTGAGTTCGACAGCGTCCGCGTGGACGACTTCATGATCGTCGAGCGCTACTCGCACGTCATGCACATCGTCTCCAACGTCAGCGGCCGCCTGCGCCCCGGGGCAAGCGCCTACGATGTGATGCGCGCGACCTTCCCCGCCGGGACCGTCAGCGGCGCGCCCAAGGTGCGGGCGATGCAGATCATCAACGAGCTCGAGAAGAGCAAGCGCTGCGCCTACTCGGGCGCGGTCGGATACTTCGGCTTCGACGGCAACCACGACTCCTGCATCGCCCTGCGGACGGCGGTGCTGAAAGGCGGGAAGGCCTATGTCCAAGCGGGTGCGGGCGTCGTCGCGGACTCCGATCCCGAGTACGAATACAACGAGACCGTCAACAAGGCGATGGGCTTGATCCGCGGCATCGAGAGGGCGCGCGGGCTTTGATCGCGGCAGCTATTTTGAGCCGCCGGCGACCGCGCGCTCGACATGGCACGGGTTTTGCGGATTAAATGCGATGTATTTGAATCGAGTGCATCGACCCAACGTCCTCATGCTCGGGTGGGAGTTCCCGCCCCTAATCAACGGTGGTCTCGGCATCGCCTGTCTCGGCATGGGCAAGGCGATGGCGGAACACGTCGACCTGACTTTCTTCCTGCCGAAGACCGACCCCGAATTCGCTGTGCGCGGCGTGGAGTTGTTGGGTTTCAACCACTTAGCTGACCCTGGTGCCCCGCTGCCACAGTCGGTGGCGGCGGCGCTCGCCGGCGGGGATGCCCCGTTCCGCCGCTTCGCCTCGGTCGAGTTGATCCCGGCCGACCTGCTGCCGTACGCGGAACCGGACGGCGAAGGTTTCCGCGTGGCGGAGGCGATGGCCGAATCGGGCGGGGCAGCCGCTGCGGCGGAGGGAGGCGCAACGGCAGATCGTGCGCCGGAGCCGGTGGCACCGTTCGGGCGCGAAGACTTGGCGATCTTCCAAGGCGACGCCCTCTACGGCGAAGACGTCGGCGAGAAGGTGATGCGATACGCCCGCGTCGCCGCCGGGATGGCCGAGGGGCGCGACTTCGACCTCGTGCACGCCCACGACTGGATGACCTTCCCGGCCGGGGTGGAGATCAAGCGCCGCACGGGCAAGCCGCTGGTCCTGCACGTCCACTCGCTCAGTTACGACCGCGGCGGGCCGGACGCGCGTGGCTGGGTCTACGACATCGAGCGCGCGGCGATGGAGGAGGCGGACCTCGTCATCCCCGTGAGCCGCTATACCGGGACGATCTGCACAGGCCATTACGGGATCGACCCGGCCAAGGTGCACTTCGTCCACAACGGTGCCGAGCCGGTCGAGGTGTTCCGCACCGAGAAGCCGTTCCCGGAGAAGCTGGTGCTCTTCCTCGGCCGCATCACCGGCCAGAAGGGGCCGGAGTTCTTCCTCGAGATCGCGGCCAAGGTGCTCGAGACGAACCGCGACGTCCGTTTCGTGATGGCGGGGACCGGCGAGCGGCTGAAGGGCCTCATCGAGGCCGGCGCGTTTCGCGACGTCGGCGACCGGCTGCACTTCACCGGCTTCCTCAACAAGGAGCGGGTCAACCACCTCCTGTCGATGACCGACGTCTACGTCATGCCCTCGGTCTCCGAGCCGTTCGGGCTGTCGGCGCTCGAGGCCGCCCAGTTCGACATCCCGGCGGTGATCTCGAAGCAGTCCGGGGTGGCCGAGGTGCTCACCCATGCCCGCGCCGCCGACTATTGGGACGTCGAGCTGATGGCGAAGCACATCAACGAGCTGCTCACCGAGCCGGAGGCGCACGCCGCGGCGGTCGAGGCCTCCCGCGAAGACCAGCTCAACTGTACTTGGGAGGCCGCCGCCGGGCGCATCGCCGCGCTCTACGGGGAGCGCTTGGGGGTTGCCTAACAAAATGATGCCAACTTCGCCGCCAGACGTCTGCCTCTATTTCGAAGCGCACCAGCCGAACCGGCTGAAGCCGTACAGCTTCTTCCAGATCGGCACCGACCCGTTCTACGAGGACGACGCACTGAACGGCGAGATCGTCTCCAGGGTCGCGGACCGGTGTTACCTGCCGGCGAACGCGATGTTCAAAGAATTGGCCGACCGCCTCGGCGGGCGCTTCAAGATGGGCCTGTCGCTCAGCGGGGTGTTGGTCGAGCAACTCGAGCACCACCGCCCGGACGCGCTGCAGAGCTTCGTCGACCTGCACGCCACCGGCTGCGTCGAGCTGCTGGCTGAGACCTATTACCACTCGCTCTGCTTCCGCTCCTCCGGCCGTGAATTCAGGCGCCAGGTGGAGCTGCACGGCGAGAAGCTCAAGGAGGTTTTCGGCGCGAAGCCGAAGGTCCTGCGCCACACCGAGCTGGTCTATTTCAACGAGCTGGCCGCGTTCGTCGAGAAGCTCGGCTACAAGGGCATGCTCGCCGAGGGCGTCGACCGGGTGTTGGCCGGGCGTTCGCCCAACCACGCCTACCGCAGCCCGAACGTGAAGCGGATGAAGGTGCTGACCCGCAACGGGCGGCTCTCGGACGACCTCGGGTTCCGATTCGCTGACCCCGGCTGGAGCGAGCACCCCTTGACCCCGGAGAAGTTCGCCGCATGGCTGGCCGCCGAACCGGGTGACGTGGTGAACCTCTTCCTCGACTACGAGACGATCGGGGAACATCAGCCCGCCGGGAGCGGGATCTTCGAGTTCTGGCGCGGCCTCCCCGAGGCGGTGTTGGCGGCGGGCGCGCGTTTCACTACCCCGCGCGAGGCCCTGAAGGCGCACAAGGCGGCGGGCATCTACGATTGCCACGAGATCACCACCTGGGCGGACGCCAGCAAGGACCTCTCACCGTGGAAGGCGAACCCGATGCAGTTCGAGGCGAAGAAGAAGATCCTCGACCTGCGCAAGGTGGTGAAGAAGTGCAACGACCCGGAGCTCCTGCACCAATGGTCGAAGATGCAGACCAGCGACCACTTCTACTACATGAGCACCAAGGGCGGCGCGGAGGGTGAAGTCCACGCCTCCTTCCGCCCCTACGACAGCCCGTACGACGCCTACGTCTATTTCATGAACGCGCTGTCCGACCTGCAGGTGCGCGCGCGCCGGAGGCTGGAGGAGAAAGCGGCGGAGAAGCGGCTCCGGAAGGCCGAGAAACTCCGCGCCGCGGTGGAGAAGATCGCCGCCTGCAAGCCGGGCCGGCGCGACTGATCGGGCGATGGCCAAAGCCGACCCGGTACAGATCGAGCGCGAGCAGGCCTGGGTGGGCGACGCCGCGCTCGGGCTGTTCGCCCGCGAATGGATCCTGCGGGAGCGCGGCAAGATGGACGCCGAGATGTTCGCGCGCATGACCTCGAACGGCTTCCTCGCGACCATCGGCAACCCGACGGCCATCGAGGCGGCGATCGGTCGCAGCTATGAGACCGGCGGGCTGGCAGCGGCGTACTCCCACATCGAGAGCGAACTGCTGCCGCGGTTCCTCGCCCAGGAGCGGAAGCGGACGCCGGGGCGGCGCTGAGGGTCGCTGGTTCGGCAACATGCTGCGCAACAACGGCCGCGCGATCCGGCTCGGGCTCGGGCCGCAGCGACTCTTCAACTGGTGGTGCCTGGTCGATCAGCGCATCTCCATGTGGACGAGCCTCATCGGTCCCGCCAGCGCGATCTGGGCGGCTGTTTTCATCAGCCCCTACGCGCTCGTCCTCTACGCGATCATCGTGATCGGTGTGCGCATGCTCTACCTGTTGTTGCTCAGCATCGAAGGGCATCGGCTCTCGCTGTGGGACATCCCGATGGTGCTCTACACGCAGTGGGTCGGCAGCGCGGTCAAAGTCGATACCCTGTTCCATCTCCACCGGCAGAAGTGGGACGCGCGCCGTCGTGCCGGTGAGGTGGGGGGGGCAGGAGAGCCCTTGCTCAACCGGCTTGTCCCGAAGCTCCAGATCGCCCTCTCCGGTGGATTGATGGTGCTGTTCGTGGCCATGCTGATGGGCGTGGCGTGAGGGCGCGCGCCGCACGGCTCTGCCCGGCGTAGTCAGCACCCGGGTCTGGAGGCGGGACGCCTCCGGCATGGACAGCGGCGGGACGCCGATGCCACGTTCCGCACCGCTGGCTGGAGGTCGAAGTCTGTCTCCTCCGGAGCGGCAACCCACGGTCACGCCCCGGCCCGCGCCACCTTGAAACAGATCGCCTTCAAGTAGTCGGCTTCCCGGAAGGCCGCGGGATGATCGGCGGCGTGCCCTGCCGTCCAACATTCGGCCCCGCGGACCTCGGCGCGGGCGAGCGAGAAGAACGCGTCGCGGTCGACATGTGCGGAACACGAGGCGAGCAGGAGGTGCCCGCCGGGGCGCACCCGGCGGACCGCGGCGCGGGCGAGCCGCCGGTAGCCGGCGAGGGCGGCGTCGCGGTCTCGCGCGCGTCTGGCGAGGGACGGCGGATCGACGATGACGAGGTCGAACCGGCGCCCTGCGCCGCCCTCCTCGAGCCAGGCGAAGGCGTCGGCCTGCACGGTTTCGTGGCGCGCCGCCGCCACGTCGGGAAGGCCCCGGTTGAGGTCGAAGTTGCGCTCTGCCGCGGCGAGCGCGTGGCGGCTGATGTCGAGGTCGGTCACCGCCCGGGCGCCGGCGGCCGCGGCGTGCAGCGAGAATCCGCCCGAAAAGCTGAAGGCGTTCAGCACCTCGCCGCCGCCGGCGAGCCCCGCGGCGCGCAGGCGGTTCTCGCGCTGGTCGAGGAAGAACCCCGTCTTCTGACCGTGCAGGACCTCGGCCTCGAACCTCAGCCCCGCTTCCCGGAACACGACGACCGGGGGGCCGGGCGGGCCGGCGAAGCCTTCGGCGAGCCCGAAGTCGCGGCGCGCGGCCGGGGCGATGTTGCGGCTGAAGCGGAGGACCAGGTGCTGCGGCGCGAAGGTCTCGCGCAGCGCGGCCTCGACCTCATCCCAGCGCGGCAACCAGGCGAGGGTGTAGATCTTGACCACCAGGACCGGCCCGTAGCGGTCGGCGACCAAACCGGGGAAGCGCTCGCTCTCGCCGTTGATGCAGCGGTAGCCGTCGGTCTCGGGCGGCAGGGCGCCCGGCGCGCCCCTCCGGCCCGAACACTCGCTGGCGCGCTGGCGCCAGAATGCGCCGTCGATCTTGGCCGGGGAGCGCCATTGTACCAGCCGGACACGGAGCGGTGAACCCGGGTCGTAGAGACCTGCGGCGAGGAACTTGTCCCGCCGGTCGTAGATGACCGCGATGTCGCCGACCGCCCCCTCCCGGCTCGCCGAGCGGACCGAGTCGGCGAACACCCACGGGTGCCCCGAGCGGACGGCGGACTCCGCACGTGCCGCCAGGCGGAGGCGGACGGGAGGCGGGGTGTGGGGGGAGGGCATGGTCGTCCTGCGGAGGTGGGCGGAGTCCGGAACGAGGTGTCTCAGCTGTCGCCCAGCCGGGACACGCGCATCCGTTCGGCGGCGAGGATGCTGGCGAAGGCCGCGTAGTCCTCCTCCTTCGTCCCGCTGAGGATGCGGTAGCCATACTCCCGCCAATGCCCCATCTCGGCGAGGGCGTTGCGCATCCGCAGCTGGAAAGTCTCCTCGCTCTCGCTGCCGCGTTCGCGGAGCCGGCGCTCGAGCTCGGCCGGGTCGACGGGCTTCACGAAGACGTCCACCCGCGCGGCGGCGATCGCCGGATCCCCGCACGAGCGGATCTGCTCCGCGCCCTGCACGTCGATGTCCATGACGACGTCCAGCCCGCGCCCTAACAAATCCACCACCGGCGCGCGCAGCGTGCCGTAGCGCCACTTGTGGACGCCGGCGTGCTCGAGAAAGTCGCCGGCCTCGGCGCGGCGGGCGAACTCCTCGCCCGACAGGAAGTGGTAGTCGCGGCCGTCGATCTCGCCCTCGCGCGGCGGGCGCGTGGTGCACGAAGTCGAGAAGCGGACGCCGGGGTCGCGCTCGACCGCCCGGCGGAGGATCGTCGACTTGCCTGAGCCGGCGGGGCCGGAGAGGACGATCAGGGCGCCCGAGCGCCCGGGTTGGGAGCCCGCCGCCTTCACTCCACGTTCTGCACTTGCTCGCGCAGTTTCTCGAGTTCGGTTTTCGCCTCGACCACGCGCTGCGCGATCTCGGCGTCGTTCGCCTTGCTGCCGATCGTGTTGAGTTCGCGGTTCATCTCCTGGGCGAGGAAGTCGAGCGGCCGCCCGGCCGCATCGCTGCCGGCGAAGTAGCGCTCGCACTGCGCGAAATGGCTCTCCAGGCGTGTCAGCTCCTCGCTGATGTCACACCGGTCGGCGAACAGGCCGATCTCACGCTGCACGCGCTCGTCGTCGAGGTCGAGCTCCAGGCCGGCGGCTGCGAGCCGCTTGAACAGCAGCTCGCGATAGCGCGCCGCCACGCCGGGCGCCCGCTCGGAGATCGCCGCCACCAGTTCGCGGAGCCGGCCGATGCGGGCTTGCAGGTCATCGAGCAGGTGTGCTCCCTCGGCCTCACGCATGGCCACCATCTGCTCCAGGGCGGCGGTCAAGGCGTCGCGCAGCGGTGGCCACGCCTGTTCTGGGTCCGGCAGCGATTCCGCCAGCGACACCACACCCGGCGCCCGCAGGGGGTCGAGCGCACGCTCCATTTCGGCGATCCCCAGCTTCTCCCCGAGCCGGCGCAGCGCGGCGAAGTAGCCTGCCGCGAGCGCTTCGTCGACCCGCACCTCCTGGGCTGAAGCGCCGGCGTCAGGGGTCACGGCGATGGTCAGGTTCACCCGCCCGCGGGACACCATGCCGGCGAGCCGCTCGCGCACCCGCGGCTCCAGTTCAGCCAGTTCACGCGGCATGGCGATCACGAAATCCGCCTGCTTGCGGTTCACGGTCGCCACTTCGGCGCGGAAGCCGAAGCCCGCCCCGGAGGCCTCGCCGCGTCCGAATCCGGTCATGCTGCGCATTGTGTCGTCAAGTGGGTTGGGTGTCCGTGGGCGCCGGCCGGTTGGCGGGCGCCCAGAACCGCGACTCAAGCGGCGCCGGGCGCGGAAGGCAAGCGGGGAAGGGGCGCTTGGGGGGGGAAAACGAGAGAGCCCCACCAGGGCTGGAGCGACCGATCTTGTTGACCTCAGGATGATCCTTGGCTCAATCAAGAGCCTCGAACGGGGTTCATCCCGCATGGAGTAGTGTAGTCTCTCTCAGAACCCCCGGCGGGGCTGCTGAAGTATGGCTCAATGTGTCGGAATTGTCCCGGACATTTTCCATAAAATCGGCGGTGGGGACCGGGCCGGCTCCGGCGGTGGGTCCGCGTCGGCTCCGCCGCGTACGCGAACAGCGCCACACCGGTTGCGGTGTGGCGCTGCGTGATCGGGCTATGGGTTTTGGGGTGGAGACCCGGGCGGCTACTCGACCTCGCGGATCTGGTAGTACTGCTCCGGGTGGCCGACCGGGGTGGTGTCGATGTAGGAGGTCGTCTCACCCTGGCTGGCGACCCCGTCGTCGATCTCCTCCCAGAGGATGAGGTCTCCGGATGTCCAGACCGCATAGATCTCGTTCGGGCGGGAGTTCCACTGCAGGGCGGTTTCGCCGGTGAGGGGGTTGTGCGTGATCGATGTGATCGCGAATGGCGTCGGCGACTCGACGAGGTCGATCGGGGCCGTGCCGGCTGCGAGTTCGGCGATCTGCTCCGGCGCGAGCGCGTCGGAGAAGATGGCGAAGTCATCGATGCGGCCGTTGAAGCTGTTGGCCTTGTTCGGGCCCTCGGCGCCGACGGTGATGATGCCGTCGAAGGGCAGGAGGTCGGCGGCGCCCCCGGCGCTGGCGGCGAGCACGCCGTCGATCCAGATCTCGCGGTTGCCGGCGCTGTCGCGCTGGAAGACCAGGTGCTGCCATTGGTTCTCGATGGCGGCCCCGGCCGGGACGGTGAGGCGCTGAGGCGCATCGCAGCAACCGGCTTGGTCGAAGTAGAAGATGCCGTCGCCCCACGGGGTGTGGGCCTGGAAGCCGCGCTGGTTGTTGGAGGCGCCCGGCGAATGGATCCAGAAGGCGCTGCTACTGCCGATGCCGTTGTTGTACTGCCAGAAGGCGACCGACATGGAGTTGCTCAAGAACGCGAGGTCGAGGTGGTCGCCGCCGACGGTGCTGGCGAAGGAGCCGTCGTTCAGCGCGACCAGGTCCAGCGACTCGTCGCCACCGGAGCCGCTGACCCCCATGCCGGCCGTGGTCAGGGCGGCGGCCCCGCCCAGCCCGAGGTCGGGGCAGTTGCCGGTCAGGTCGGTGAGGTGGCCGTTGAAGTCGTAGTAGGCCAACAGGGTCAACGGCGGCAGGCTGCCTGCGTCGTTCGGGTCGCTGCCGGTACGGACTTCGATGCCGTCGCCGAAGCCGTCGCCGTCGCTGTCCGGGTCGTTCGGGTCGGTGCCGGTCATGTTCTCGCTGACGTAGACGCCGCCGTTGTCTTCGACGCCGTCGCTGAGCCCGTCGCCGTCGGTGTCGGGGTTGTTCGGGTCGGTGCCGGTCATGCCTGCGTTGACGAATGCGCCGCCGTTGTCCTCGACGTTGTCGTCGAGCCCGTCGCCGTCGGTGTCGCGCTCGGTCGGGTCGGTTCCGTTGATGAACTCGTCGAGGTCGCTCACGGTGTCGCCGTCGAAGTCGCCGGGGCCGAGCTGGGTCAGGTCGCCGGGGAAGAGCGATTCCTCGTAGGCGTCGGGGATCATGTCGCCATCGCTGTCGTCGGTCGGGAAGGACGAGGTTTTGAGCAGGTGGAAGTTGGCAGCGATGGTGTCGTTGTCGGTCGCGAGGCCGGACTGGTCGCCGATCTCGTTGGCGACGAAGAGCTGCACCTGGGCGCCGCCGCCGCGTTCCCAGTAGAGGAACTCGACCTCGTGCTGGCCGAGGCCGAGCTCGATGGCGCCGAGGCTGGTGGCCGAGCCGCGGTTGGCGTCGAAGACCTCGACGGGTTCACCGTCGATCCAGATGCCGCCGCCGTCGTCGGAATTGAAGCCGAAGGTGTAGATGCCGGCCTCGTCGATGATGATGTTGCCCGTCGCGAGGATCGCGAAGTCGTTGGCGTCCATCGGTGTGGTGAACGGGTCGTTCTGGCTGCCGATGACGGGGAACGGGCGCTGGTCCGGGAACGGGCCGAAGGCGTTTTGGCGGAAGTTGATCGTCACCTCCTGGGTGGTGGTCTCGGCGATGATCGGGCCGCCCGCAGCGAACAGGTCGCGCACGCCCTGGATATTGTTGAGGGCGACGCTGGAGGTGGCGTTGCGCACCGTCCAGAGCATGGGGGTGTCGTTCGGGTCGTTCGGGTCCGTCATGCGTTCGACCTCGGTCAGATCATCGACGCCGTCGCCGTCGGTGTCGAACTTGGTCGGGTCGGAGGTGAAACCGCCGGAGCCCTGCACCTCGTCGCCGTCGCCGCGGCCGTCGCCGTCGGTATCGACCAGCAGCGGGCTGCTGCCGGTGTCGCCGGCGTCACCGAACATGCCGGTGTCCGTTTCGGCGCTGTCGAGCAGGTCGTCGCCGTCGGTGTCTTCGTTGTTCGGGTCGGTGCCGATGAGGAACTCCTCGAGGTTGGTGAGGGTGTCTCCGTCGAGGTTGCCGGCGGCGTCGTTCACGCCGGGGTCGAGACCCGGGGTGTTGTCCTCGAAGTTGTCAGACATGCCGTCGCCGTCGCTGTCGTCGAGCAGGTCGACACGGACGGAGTCGATCTCCCAGTTGGGGATGCCGGCGCCGCGGGCGCCTTCGTCGAAGGCGCCGAGGAAGCGGAGGGTCAGCGTGCTGCCCGCGGCGACGCCGCCGATCTCGGCGACGCTGGTGATGAAGGCGGGGTCGCCGTAGCCCGGGGAGTCGCCGCCGAAGCCCTCGCCGCCGCGCAGGGCGTGGTTGCCGATCAATCCCATGGCGGTGTAGCCATTGATGACGAACGCGCTGTTCGGCACGGTCCTGAACGGTCCGCCGTCGATCGAGACCTGCAGCGCGGCGCCGTCCCAGAGGTCGGGCTCGATGCTGTAGCGGTGGTCGAAGGAGACCTGGATGCCGCCGGTGGTCGGGATGGTGATCGCCGGGCTGGTGAGGTAATTCGTGGCCGGGCCAGAGTCGTCGCCCTCGATCGACCAGGTGCCGGGACCGGGGTTGTAGAGGGCGTCGATCGGGCTGTTGCCGAGCGCTTCCTGCGTGAAGCCGCCGTCGTCGATGGCGAAGGTCTCCAAGAAGATCGCGCCGTGCGAGACGCTGGGGTCGGTGCCCAGCGCGAACTCCTCCTCGTCGAGGTCGCCGTCGCCGTCCGCGTCGCCGCCGGTCATGAAGTCAGCCAGCGCGCCGAACATCAGCTCCCAGCTATCGACTAGATTGTCGCTGTCGGAGTCGAGGATGACCGTGAAGGTGACGGGGACGTCGAAGGTGCCCTCGTCGGTGGTCGCCCGGACGAGCACCGACTGCGCGGTGCCGTCGGCGAGTCCGCTGAGGTCGCCGGTGAGTTGGAGTTCGGCGGTGCCGTCGAACTCGTAAGAGGCGTTGTTGTCGTCACCCGCGCCGGCGGCGAGCGAGAAGGTGGCGCTGGGGATCGGGCCACCGAACTCATCGAGCGCGACGGCGGTGCCGATCACGTGCCCCGGGGCGGCGCTGGACAGCACGGCTGGGTCGGAGGCGGTTGGGAAGGTGAACGCGGGGTTAAAGACGATTTCGTCGATGGCGGTCGAGCCGGAGAGGAAGGTCAGCTCGAGGGGCACGTTGCCGCCGGGTGCCGTAAGACGGGCGTCGGTGCTGGTGGCGACCAACGCGCCGGGGTTGCCGGTGCCGTCGTCGGCGTAGAGGTGGACCTCGAGGTTGCGCCAGCGCTCCGTGCAGCAGGTGTCTGCCCGCGGCCACATGCGGACGGTCGTGACGTCGAAGGTGCCACCGAGGTCGAGCGTGTATTGAGAATTGGTCCCCTGCGCGTCATTGGTCGACCAGACCGCGCCGGCGTTCTGGAGGATGTTGTCGGGGTTCTCGTTGGCGGCGCCGTGCTGGATGCTGCTGGTGGTGCCGACGGTGGGGTGGAGGTTGCCGCTGCCGTAGGTGGTCAGCGTGCCGTCACCGATGTCATTGGTACTGGTGGAGAGGCCGCCGAAGGTACCGCCGCCCAAATCGTCGGGGAGGGTGCCAGCCTCGAAGGCCTCGACCTCGGAGATGTGGAGCCGGGTGCCCGGCACCTCGTTCTTGACGATCTGGATGAAGCGGATGTTTTCGGCGCGGCTGGTGTTCGGGCAAAGCAGCGCGGCGACCGCCGCGCACGCGAGCGGTGAAACGAGAGGGTTTTTCATGTCGTGTGGAGGTTTGGCTCGTGGGTTGAACGAATTAGCTGCTTTTATCAGAAGCGCAGGCCTCAGGCCAAGGGCAAATTGTTCGACCGGTCTCTCGGCGCGTGGGGGGGCGCTTGCGCCGCTGCCCCTCGATGCACGCTCGGGCGACAAATCGCTCGCCCGCGAGAGCGGGGTGGGTAGCGTTGGCGCCCGATTGATCGATGTACCGATCCGCCAAATTCGCCGCCGCCTACACCGCCGTGCTCGCGGCGTTGGCATTCTGGGGGCTGGGTCTCGAGCGTGGGCCGCGCCCGCCGCTGAGCGCCCGGGCGCAGGCCGACCGCGAGGCCTCGGCGGCGGTGGCGCGCGACTTCGGCACCGACGGTGCCGACCTCGTTTTGATGGTGGAGAACGCCGGCCGCGGCGACCTCTTCGACCGCGAGGCCGCGCGTGCCTTGCGGGGGGTGTTGGCCGCCGTACGGGATCTCGCTGAGGTCCGCGCCGCGCTCGCCTTCGACCAGGTCCCTGCGGTCGGTTTCGCCGGCTTGGTGGGCAAGGGCCTGCTGCCCGGCGAAGAGGCGGATGAGGACGGTTTGCGCGCGGCGCGCCGCAGGGTCGCCGACCACCCCCTCGTGACCGGGCACCTGGTGTCGACGGACGCGCGCAAGGCGCTGGTGTTCGTGGTGCCGGCGGAGGCGTCGCCGGGGTCGAAGCAGGCTGCCGCCGCGGCGATCGAGGCGGCGGCGCGGGTTGCGACCGAGGGTTCGCCGCTGCGGGCGCGGCTGCTCGGGAAGGTCCCGGTCGACCTCTCGCGGGAGGCGACCCTGAACAGCGAGCAGGTGCGCTTTCTGATCATCGGCATCACGCTCTCGATCGTGCTGGCCTGGATTTTGTTCCGCGGGATCGGGCCGATGCTGCTCGTGGTGACCCCGGTCGCCTTCGGGGTGTTTTTGACGCTCGGCCTGCTCGGGTTCACGCGGGTCGAGATGGGTGGGCTGTCGCAGGTGGTGATGCCCGTGTTGTTGATGTTGATCGGCTTCACCAACGCCGCGCATCTCGCGCTCGGCATCCGCCGCGAGTGTTCGATGGGGCTGGCTCGGCGGGAGGCCGTGTGGGCGGCACAGCGGAAGCTCGCGGCTCCCTGTTTCCTCTCGGCGGTCACCACGGCGGCGGGCTTCGGTTCGTTGTTGATCGCCGAGGCAAGCATCATCCGCGATTTCGGTCGCGACTGCGCCCTGGGCACGCTCTTGACCTTCGCCTCGGTGATGCTGCTGGTGCCGCAGCTCGCGCTGACGCGGCTGGGCAGGCGCCTCTGTGAGGAGCCGCGCCCGGCCGGCGACGCCGGTCGGGAGCCGCTGTTGCAGAATCTCGCGGAGCGCGCGGCGGCGGCGATCCTCGACCGGGCGGGGGCCGTGGTCGGCATCGCGGTGTTGGGCACCGCGGGCTGCGTGTGGCTGGCGTCGTCGTTGCGGCCCGACATCAACGTCCGGTCGCAGTTGCCCGACGGCAGCGAGGTCGCGGCGGGGATGGTCGCGGCCGACGGCGCCTTCGGGGGCATCCAACCGGTGCGGATCGCGGTCAGCTGGGGGGAGGGCGTGGGGGGCGATCCCTTCGAGGTGATCCGGGAGGTGGAGAAGGCCGTCGAGCGCGAGCCCTTGCTCGCGCCGCCCTTGTCGGTGAGCAATCTCGTGGCGATGGCATCGTCGTTCAGCCAGTGGTTCACGGATCCGGACCGCATCCTGAAGGAGTTCCCGCCAGAGCAAGTGGGCAAACTCTACCGCCCGGACCTGCGGCGCGCCCTGGTGGTTTCGCGCGCGCAGGACCTCGGGGTGGCGACCTACGCCCCGGCCTACGATCGACTCGAGGCGCGGCTCGCGGAGTTGGCCGAGGCGCACCCGGGATTCGCGTTCCGCCTGACCGGGGAGGGGGTGGACCTGAACCGGTATCTGCACCGGATGGTGACGGACATGGCGCTCAGCCTCAGCGTGGCGGCGCTGGCGATCCTGTTGGTCATCACGGTCGCATACCGCTCGCTGCGGGTGGGGTTGATCGCGGTGTTGCCGAACCTCTTCCCGCTGTTCGCCTGCGCCGCAGGGCTCGCGGCGCTCGGCAAGCCGCTGTCGATGGAGATCGTCTGTGCTTTCTCGATCTGCCTCGGCATCGCGGCCGACGATTCGATCCACTTTCTCAGCCGCTATCGCGCGGGGCTCGAATCGGGGATGACGGTCGCCGATGCTCTGGTCGGCGCCTTCGTGCGCGTCGGCCACGTCCTGCTGGTGACCACCGTGATCATGGTCGCGGGGATGGGGAGCATCCTGTTCAGCGAGTTGCCCATGTTTCGCAATTTCGCGATGATCACCTGCTCGGCCTTGGCGGCAGCGTTGCTCGCCGACCTGGTCGTGCTCCCGGCGCTTTTGAAGTTGTTCGCCGACCGCAGCGGGCGAGCCTGCGGCGCACCGCGCCCGCCCGCTCATCCGCCCGCGCATCCGCCCGCGGGCAGCGGGTAGTCGGAGATGGCGAAGCGGTTGCCCTCCGGGTCGCGGAAGTAGCAGGTGTGGTCGGTGCGGGACTCGACCTCAAGCGCCGCCTCCACCCTCGCCCGGCTCCCGGAGTCCATCTGCAGTGCGAGCAGGAACAGGCCGCTGCTGTGGTGCGCGACCTCTTCGCGGCGCTGTTCGTAGGGCTCGACCATCAGCACGCAGCCCGGGCCGAGCGAAAGCCAGATCGAGCGCAGTGCCCCTCCCGGGAAGTGGTGCCGGTCGATCTCAGGCAGCCCGAGGGCATCGCGGTAGAACGCCGCCAGGGACTCGACGTCGTCGGCGCCGAGGGCGAGGTGATGGAGGGTCGGGGGGGCGGAGGGCATTTTGCGGGAGAATCTGGCGCCGGTTGGTGCGGAAGTTGCGTCGTGTGGTCGGGAACCAACAACCCACCCGACCACCATGGCAAAGAAGAAAGCGGCGAAGAAAAAGACGTCTTCCGCCAACCCGGCGCCGAAGAAGAAGTCCGTAGCCAAGAAGGCGGCAAAGCCGAAGGCGGCTACGGAGGCGAAGAAAAAACAGGCTGCGAAGCCGAGGAAGAAAGCAACCGCGAAGCCGAAGGCGAGCAAGTCGGTCGCGGCCCAGGTCGCCCCGAGCGAAACGCATGGGGAGGGAGCGATCCAGGTCGCCGCCTTCCTGAACTATTGCAGCCGATGTGCGAACGGCGAGCCCGGCGACGCGCTCGGAGACTGGCTCGCCGCGGAGGCGACGCACCGCTGAGGGCACCCTGCCGCTCGTAGGCCGAACGGCGCTCGGGTGTGATTGGAAACGAATCGTGAGTGCCACAGCGGGTGGCTTTTGCCGCGGTCAAGGCGTGGCAGCGGGTGCCACCCCCGCGGCCGAGCCGCAACGCAGTGTGCGGTGATACGATCCGCTGAGCGGCGACCCCATCCCGGCGGAGCCGCCACTTCTTCCTCCCTCCAATATCGCCCGCCCGCCTCGCATCCGGCAGGCCACTCGGGCGTCCCGGTGGCCTGGCCGCCGGTTTCAGCGCGGGATCCCTCTGTCGCCGCGCTCGGCAGGATGGCACAGCACTTCCTTGGGAGGGCTGGTGGCCATCCCCACACACCGCCTTGACCGCCTTCAACTCCCCGGACTTGTCACCCTGAGCAACGCGAAGGGCCTCCCACCGCGGTCCGCGTCTCCGGAGCCCTCCGCGGTTCAATGGGCTCAGCGCCCCTTGGGCTAGCCCGGATCGATCACCAAGCTCCGGGCTGCGGCTTGCCCTCGTTGATGCTGAGGGTGTTGGCGTTGGGATCGGCTCGGGCAGGGTGTTCACCCAGCCGCAGCGCCGATCCCTGCCGCCGCCTACTCAGCCTCAACGACTGGCGGCGCCTCGCCTGCGGATGTGGTGATCGATCCGGGCTGGAGCCTGTCGGACTTTCCCGTTCCGGCGCGGAACGGATGCGAATCTGCCCAAACCACCCCGCAGTCTCGTCGCTGATCCAGTCCGGGAAGGTCACGCTTCGTCTGCCGCCGGGCGCTCGGTGCCCGGGGCGTTGGTGAGGAAGCGGCTGAAGCAAACGCGATGCAGAATTTCGAGGAGGGCGAAGGCACCGATGCCGGCGATCAGGCTGGAGGTCACCGTCAGCGGCAGGGCGAAGAACAATGCGCCAGCGAAGCAGAGGTAGCCGAAATGGGCCGGGACATCGGTGCGGAAGAAGTAATCGACCAGCAGCAGGACGACCCCGAGGGCGAGCAGGATCTCGAAGGCGTGATGGGCGCTGAGCCACTGGATCGCTTCGTACATGGGACGACGGTAGTTCGGGGTCGCGCCACTGGCAACTTGGCGCTCAGGCGTCCTCCGCCTCGCGGCGGGCCTCGCAGGCGAGCTCGAAGGCCTGCTCTTCGCCGTAGCGGGCGATGGAAAATTTGACCCGCTTGCGGACGCCCGGTTCGGAGGACCAGGTCGCTTGCCAGAACTCGTAGCGCGCGCCGCTGGCCATGCGCACGACGATGCGCGAGACGCCGACGACACCGGAGACATTGCGGCGGGTGAGTTTGCCGGCAGCGCCTGAGCGTTCGGGTTCGGGCAGGCGTTCGATGAGCCGGTCGCGGTACGCCTTGGCGGCCTCGAGGGCGCTGGCCGGACCTGCGTAGCGGGCGTCGGAAAAGAACTTGGTGAAGCGGCGACCGCCACGCGCCAGCCGCACCTGCCAGCCGTGGGTGCCGCTGGCAGGGAGGTCGATCCTCGAGATCGCGTAGCGGTCTTCGCTTCCGGGCATCGTCGCCAAGCTAGCCCGGATCGGGCGGCAAATCCATCGGCGAGCCCGTCGGACTTGCCCGTTCCGGCGCGAATCGTATCCGAATCTGCCCTGGCCGCCCCGCTGTCTCTTCGCTGATCTCGATCCCATCGATGCGCCGACTGATCGACGCGGTGTGGGTCAGCCGAGGAGATAGGGAGGAATGCCGTTGTCCCGGTCGTAGTCTCGCCGCCGGTGGAGGGGCGGCGGTGCGCTCGCGTTGGCCGTCTGCTTGAGCAGTGCGAGCGACAGCGCGTTGCGGAAGAAGTCCCGCAACAGGCGCTGTCGGCGACGCTTCGCCGGGTCGCTGCCGTCTGTGCTGTCGGGTCGTTCGTCCACTTCGATTTGTTAGGAAACCCCCGTTTGTCTCAAGAACGAATTTGATACACCAGAAATTTTTGATGAATCTTTCGCAATCTACTCGACTGCGCTCGCACGCTCTCCATCCCCGATCGGCGCGCCCTTCAGTGGCGCGCCGAACTCGCCCACCCGCCCCGAGGCGACGAACTGGCCGCGCCCGCCGTGCTTCGGATAGATGAAGGGGTAGAGGTCGACGGCGTGCCCGTTCCGCCCGCGCAGCCGCCCGCTGCGGGCGCCGAACATCAGCGGCTCCCCACTGGCGAGATCGGTCCCCATGTAGACCATGACATGCGAGATGTTGGGCACCCGGCCGGTCTGGTAGGTGCCGGTCCAGAACAGAAGGTCGCCGGGGCGGAGGGCGGTGAGAAGCTCGTCGCGAGGGGTGTCCGGGCGCCAACGCCGCAGCCCTCCGCGTTGCTCCAGCCAGCGATACTGCTCGTACGCGACCCGGGGGACGTCGCGAACGCCGAGCGACTTCAGCAGGAAATGAACGACTCCCGAGCAGTCGAAACCGCCCTCGCTCGGGCTCTCGCCGCCAAAGCGATAGGGGTATCCGTGGCGTGCGAGTTCCCGCGCCTTTCTGGTGAGGGGGTTCCGGCGTTGCGCGCTGGGAGCGGCGGAGCGCGCGTGGGCACGCGGCGTCACGGGGAGCGCCCGCGGTGGGTGAGAGGTCTCGCGAAAGACCAAGTGGGGTCGCGCCCGCAGCCCTTCGATGTCGGAGAGCCGCCGCTGCACGGTCTGTCCCTCGACAGGGAGCGCCCAAAGACTCCAGATCAGCGCTCCGAGGGCGCTGCGTCGCAGGGTAGGGGGCGTCTGGTGAAAGCGGGACAAGCGCCAACCATGGCAAAATATCTAGCTTGATGCAATATAATTATTATAATTATTATAACATGTTGTGAAGTGTCTGGCGGCGATCTGAGGGCGAATGGCGCTAATTCAAGGTTGGGCATCGACGGGGAGGCGTCTCCTTGGCTGCCCGCTTCGCACCCGGCCGGCCATCTGGGACGTCGCGGTGGCTCGGCGCGCCAGTTTCAGCGAGGGATCCTTCTGTCGCTACGCTCGTCAGGATGACACCGCACTCCCCTGAGAGGGCTGGTGGCCATCCCCTCACACTGCCCTGCCCGCCCTCAAGTCCGCGGAGCGGTCACCCTGAGCCACGCGAAGGGCCTCTCCCCGCGGTCCGCGTCTCCGGAGCCGTTTGTGTTCAACGATCCCACCGCCTCCCTGGGTGGGGAACTCGACTCCGAGGGGCTGTTCCGCGCACGGCGAAAACGGCGGCACCCACGAGGATCTCCCGGAGCGAGCACCGGTTCCGTCCTCGACCCAAACCGCCGGGAACCCGGCTTAACCGAGCGCCATTCCTCCTAGCCGGCACTGGTTGTCAAAACTGAAACGAGGCTAGGGTCTGCGCTACAGGCCGTCGAACGCACTGCGGGGTTCGTCGCCTTGGTCGCCTTCTCCCGCGTCACCTTCGGTCTCGGCGTCGGCGGTGCCCTCGCCCTCGCCGGGAGCTTCGGCCCGGTCGGCGATGCGCACCGGGGGGTGGTATTCGGCGACCTGGGCGGCTTTGTCCAAGAGCACCAGTTTCACCTCCGGGCTGCTGTAGTAGATGGCGTGGACGCTATCGTCCTCGGCGTGGAAGTGGTCGGTGCCGAGGAATTCGTCCTCGCCCCACTTCACGCCCGGCGCGACTTCGGTGAGCAGCTCCTTGGCCTTGGCCTTGCCGAGGTGCTTGGCGGCGTAGGTGACCATCCACGCTTTGCCTGACCGAAACTCAACCGTCACCTCGATCTCGAGCGATTCGACGAAGTAGCGGACGGCTTTGGCGTTGTCGCTGAGCTTGAGGCGCGCGGGCAACTCGCCGGTCGGTTCGCCGTAGCGTTCGTCGCACTGCGAAGCGCTCTCGCCGAGCCGGGCATCGGCCGCGGCAAGTGCGGCGGCGGAGATGATGGTCGCCAAGAGTTGCTTTTTCATGCCTCGAAATTAGCTGCCGGTCGGGAGCTGGCAAAGGCAAATCGGCGTCTGAATTCCACCGCGACCTCCGCTGCGGGGCAGGGTTAGACTTTGCCAGATGCCCGATCCGCCCCCCGGCCCCGAGACCATCGCCCGAGCGCGGGCCGGTGACGAGGGGGCCTGCCGGGAACTGGTCGAGGCGCTCTACGCGGGCGTGGCGCGGGTCGTTGCTCGGCATCTGCCGCGTCGGGACGAACATGAAGATCTGTGCCAAGAGGTGTTCATGAAGCTGTTCGCCAAGCTCGACACCTATGCGGGCGCGCAGCCGATCGACCACTGGGCGAAACGCATCGCCACCCACACCTGTTACGACCGGCTGCGGCGCCAGCGGGTGCGCCCGGAATTCAACTTCGCCGAATTGGGGCTCGACGAGGCCGAATTCCTCGAGCGGGCGCTCTCCGGCGACCCCGAACCGGCGGGCGATGCGGGGCGAGAGGCAGCGTCGGGCTTGCTGGAGCGCCTTTTTGAAAGCCTCAACCCGCGTGAGCAGATCGCCGTCCGGCTGCTCGACATCGACCAACTTTCGGTGCAAGAATGTTGTAACCAGACCGGTTGGAGCGCGTCTAAGGTGAAGGTGACCGCCCTGCGCGGACGCCGCAAGCTGAAGGCTGCGCTCGAGCGGCTGGAGGCCGGACGGCGAGGCGACCTCGCGGCGCCCGTCAGACGGCGCGGCGACCCCGACCCTCTTTCCCAACGATGAGCACCCGACCCGACATGGACGACCGCTGGCAGCGCGTGGCGCGCGCCGCGGCCGATGCCTGCCGCGTCGATGCGGAGGCCGATCTCGCGCCGCCGCACGGGTTCGTCACCCGCGTGGCGGCACGCGGCGCAGAATTGCGGCGGGAGCGAACCTTGGCGCTCTGGCGCCGCTGGTCGCTGCGCGCGGCGCTGGGATCCGCCTGCCTGTGTGCGGTGGCCGTTTTCTATGCGGTCGCTGTCGACGGTGTCGAGGGTGTCGAGCGGGGTGAGCGCGCCGAGGTCATTCTCCCGGTGCCGGAATTTCAACTGCCCCGTTTCTAGGCAATTTCTAGGCAATTCGCGCCGTGACGGACCGCCTCAAAGACTACTGGCACATCGGTGCCGCGCTGTTGGTGATCTTCGTCGCCGGGAACGCTTTCGGCTTCGTTTTGGGCAAGGGGCGCGGATCGCCCCAGCCGCGCCCGCCGGTGGCCGAGGTGGCTCAAGACGGGTGGTCGGAGTCGACCCTCGACCGGTTGCGGGAGTCCCTGGCCCTCGAACCCGAGCAGCTCGAATCGCTGCGTCCGGCGGTGGAGCGGGCGGCTGGCAAAGTCCGCGAGACGCGCGAGAGAGCGCTCTTGGACTACCATGTGTTGCTGCTGAATCTGCACGACGAGATCGAACCGCTGTTGGCCGACGAGGCGCAGCTCGCCGAACTGCGGCGTTCGCGGGCGACGTTGGTCGGCGAGGTGCAGCGGCGGTTTTCCGCCTTGCTGGACGCTGAGATCGAAGACAAACTTTTCCGCTAGGCGAAATTCGGCGCAACCAATCGCGTCGCAGCGAGTTTCACCCAGAGCCAACCCCCCGCCCCCCAATTTGATGCGACCCCAACCCGCGCTCGTTGGAGCTCTCGCCGGTGCCCTCGTCACCGGAGGCCTCTGGTTCCTCTCTTCGAACTCGAATCGTGCCGACCGCCCGGGCGGCGCACCGTCCAGTGGCGACGTCGCCGCTGCGGTGGAGAGTCGCGCCGGCGGGGGGCGAGAGGGCGCTGTGTCCGTTTTGGGCGACCTGTCGGGAGAACGTTCGCGTGACACGTTCGCGGCGCCGCCTGAACTCAGCGAGGAAGCGGTGCGCTCGACGGTGGACTTCGTGCGTGGCACCGGGCGGGGAGCGGCCGGTGCGAGCGCGCCGACGGGGCGGGATCGGGAGCCGACCCGCGCGGAGTTGGCCGCGAGGGCGGTGCAGATCGAGCAGCGCGCGAATGACCAGTTGCTGGCGCTCACCGATCGGCTCGGCCTCACGGAGGAACAGCAAGACCGGATTTTCCCTGTGCTGGCGGCCGCCCACCCGGCGTTCCACCCCTTGCTGATCCCCGAGGGGGCGGCGCCGGAGGCTGGAACGACCGCTGGCTCGGGCGCGGTGGGTGCGGACGCCGGGCCGGTGTACGGCGACGGCACGAGCGTCACCCCCGGCGCGCCGATCGCTGAAGTGGAGTCTGGCATCTACGATGTCCTCGACACCGCGCAGCAGGCCTCGCTCGAGGAGGAGGCGATGGATCGCGAGGCCTGGTGGGAGGACATCGTCGGCTTGCTCGAGAGTGATCTCGAGGACTCGACCGGCGGCGAGGTCGCGGGTTCGGGCGCGGGAGAGAACGGCAGCGCCGATGCCTACAGCGAGGAGGAGCGCGAGGAAGCCAGCGCCGGCAACGAGGTCGACGATGTTTCCGGGCTCCTGTTTGGGAACTGATCGGCATTTCCCCGGTGGAGTGGTCGGGATCCGTCTGGAGCGAGGCCGGAGGGCAAACGTCCTCGTTTGCCGCGCGGTGAAATTTTCACGGTCGGGTCGCCGGGATCCGGCTGGAGCAGGGCCGGAGGGCAAACGTCCCCGTTTGCCGCGCGGTGAGATTTTCCCGGCCGGGTCGCCGGGATCGGTCTGGAGCGGGGCCGGAGGGCAAACGTCCTCGTTTGCCGCGCGGTGAAATTTTCACGGTCGGGTCGCCGGGATCGGTCTGGAGCGGGGTCGGAGGGCAAACGTCCTCGTTTGCCGCGCGGTGAGATTTTCCCGGCCGGGGCGCCGGGATCGGTCAGGAGCGGAGCGGGAGGGCAAACGTCCCCGTTTGCCGCGCGGTGAGATTTTCCCGGTCGGGGCGCCGGGATCCGTCTGAAGCGGGGCCGGAGGGCAAACGTCCCCGTTTGCCGCGCGGTGAGGCCTCGCCCAAGGAGAGGGGAAAAGTTGTAACCGGGCGCACCCTGCTGCGTCTTGATTGGAAGTGGCTCCGAAACTGGAGCCGATGAATCCTCCAGAACCCAAGAAACCCACGACCATGAAATTGAAGAAACCCCTTTTGACACTCGCTGCCGTTTCCGCCGGCGCGTCGTTTGCCCTCGCCGATCATCGCGACCGTCCCGGCCCGGACCGCCCCGGCCCAGGGGACGGTGAAGCCGGTGAAGAAGCCGAAGGTGGCGACAAGACTTTCGGTGACGGCAGCCTCCCCGAGTTTCTCGCCAAATACGATCTCGATGGCGACGGCGTGCTCAACGACGAGGAGCGCCAGGCGGCCAGGGACGACCGCAAGGAGCGCGCCCGTGACCGCCGCGAATCATGGGACACCGATGGGGACGGCGAGATCTCTCAAGAGGAGCGCGAAGCGGCCCGCGACGAATTGCGCGCCCGGATCGAGGAGCGCCGCGCCGAGCGATTCAACGAGGCCGATACGGACGGTAGCGGCGGCTTGAGCCTCGAGGAGTTCAGTGCCATCGGCGCTGTCGCCCGTTTGGCCGAACGCCACCCCGAAGCCGTCGAGCGCATCTTCAACCACCTCGACGCCGACGAGAGCGGCGAGATCGAACTCGAGGAATTCACCGGCCACCTGCGGCACCGCCGCCACCATGGGCGCCCGGGACATGGTGACGACGGCGGTGAGGGCGAAGGCGGCGAAGGTGGCGAAGGTGGCGAAGGTGGCGAAGGTGGCGAAGGTGGCGAAGGCTAGTGGTCAGCCCAATGGAATGAGTCCTTCCTCGGCAGAGGATTGGGGCGGCTCCGCGACCGGAGCCGCCCCATTTTTCGTACGTTTTCCGCGACTTTCGGTGCTATCGTCGGTTCCTCCCCCGAAACATGGAACCTCGCCCCCACCGAGTCCTGGCAGCGGTTTTTGGCTTCGCCGCCGCCGTGGCTGGCCCCTCCCAGGCCCCCGCCGTCGAACGGGAGCTCTATTTCACCGACTTTGAAGAAGCGCCTGTCGGCGATGACCAACTCGTCGGCTTCGACAGTTGGAACGGAAACTCAACCGGCCGGGGTGCGCACGGGATTGATGCGGAAGCGGTTCAGGGACTCGGGCAGAGCGCGTTCATCGGTTTTGGCAACCCCGGCTTCGCCGCGACGTCGGTGACCGTGCTGCGGCCGGTGTCCCACGATCCGACCGGCACCGGGGAGCCGATCGTCCGCCTGATCGCCGCCCTCGGGGTGAACGACTCCAGCAACGCCCCGATCCCTGGGGCGGAGCCGCTGCGCGACCAGTTTTTCGTCAGCTTCTTCGACGGGGCGGGGCAACGTTTGGCCTCGCTCGACTTCAACAACACCGAGGTCGCCTTCGGCCTGTGGCGCGACGATGGCGTCGAGACCCACGACACCACCGAGGAGTTCATCCGCGGCGAGGTGCAGCTCCTCGTCGCCGAGATCGACTTCGAGAACAACACCTGGACGGTCGAACTCGACGGCTTCCCGATCTTTCGCGATGCCGAGTTCACGGCCAGGGCCGACGTGGCGATGACGCTCGGCGCGGCGGGCATCGTCTGGCAGCGTGGCGGCCTGACCTGGGGGAACAACTGGATGCTGTTCGACGACTGGACGGTCACCGCCGATACGGTCAAGGCGGTGATCCCCGAGGATCCCTTCGTGCTGCGCGGCGTCGAGCGCGACGCGCAAAACTGCGTCGTGCTCACCTGGAAGGCGCAACCCGGCTTCAGCTACCAGGTGGAATACAGCGACGACGGAGCGACGTGGAAGTCCGATCTCCCCGACTCGACCAAGACCGAAACGTCAGAGATCGACACCTCCTTCACCGATCCGGACTCCGCCGCCATGCCCACCCGCCTCTATCGCGTGGTGCGCAACCCGGCTGGGTGAAATGAGGCGCGGCGACATCCCTGTCGCCGGGGGTGGAAGGGGGAGGGGGCTCGTTCGATCCGAACCGGAGGGCCGGCGGAGGCTTGGGGAGGATCGACCACGGCAGGGATGCCGTGGCTACAGGGGCGGTGGAGACCGCGCCCAACCGGTGGTGGACAAAGCCCTGCCGACCGTGTTTTGATCGCGGTGAAGACCATGAATAGCACCCTCCGACTCGTCTCCGCCACCTGCCTCGTTTTGCCTCTCTCCAGTTTCGCGCAGGAGGGGGAGCCGCCGAAGACCGGTTCGGGCGACGGCGTGTATCAGGTCGTCCGCGCTTGGCCGCAGTACCCCGAGGGCACGGCCCTGGGGAACCTGCACGGCGACATGGCGGCCGACCGGTCGGGGAATGTCTACATCGCGACCGCTGCGACGATCCAGGTCATCGGGCCGGACGGGAAGTTCGTGCGCGACCTCGGGCCAGAGTGGGGCGGCGTGCACGGGATGAAGGTGCGCGAGGAGGGCGGCGAGGAGTTCTTGTTCGTCGCCCAGAACGGCAAGAAGGCGGTTTCGAAACTCACCTTGGACGGCACGGCCGTCTGGCAGATCCTCGGTCCGCCGAAGAAAGGCGAGCTCTACGAGCACATCTCCAAGTACAACCCGACCGATGTCGACATCGCCCCCGATGGCCGGATCTACGTCGCCGACGGCTACGGGATGTCGCTGATGCACATCTTCGACAAAGACCGCAAGTACGTGAAGTCGTTCGGCGGCAAAGGTGCCGGCGACGGGCAGTTCGACGTCTGCCACAACGTCCTGGTCGACCCGCGCGGCGCGGACTCGATGCTGCTGATCAGCGACCGCCAGAACAACCGGCTGCAGCTCTACACCGCGGACGGCGATTTCGTGCGCACGATCGACGACGAGCTCGGGCGCCCCTGTGCGGCCGACATCCACGGTGAACTGCTGGCCGTCGCCGAACTCGACGGGCGGGTGTCGCTCTACGGCGCCGGCTACGCGTTGATCTCGCGCCTGGGTGACGAGCCGGCCGATCGCAAGAAGGCGGGCAACGGCATCGGCCCCGAGGACTGGCACGAGGGCGGGCTCATCGCCGTGCACGGTTGCACCTTCGACGCCGAGGGCGATCTCTACGCGCAGGAGTGGAACGTGCACGGGCGGGTGACGAAATACACCAAGGTCGATTGAGCCGGCGCGGCATCCGCGGGCAACGACCGAACCAGAACACAAGGCCATCGGCAAGACGGACGACAGCAGCGGTGGGGACGGGACGCGGGTCGACCGCTGGCTGTGGGCGGTACGCGTCTTCAAAACCCGCACCCTCGCGGCGACCGCCTGCCGGCTGGGGCAGGTGCGCGTCGGCGGGGTGGAGGTCAAAGCGTCGCGCCTCGTGCGCGCCGGCGATCTGGTCGAGGTCGACCGCCATCTGCTGGTCCACCGGCTGAGGGTGCTGGAGCCGATCGCCAACCGCGTCGGGGCGAAGCTCGTCGCCGGGGCGGCGGAGGACCTGACGCCTGAGGAGGAGGTGCGGGCGGCGCGCGAGGAGGCGGCGCGGCGCCGGGAGAACCGGGTGGTCGGCGCGAAGCCCAGCAAACGCCAGCGACGGGCGATGGAGGCGTTTCTGGATGAGGTGCGGCGCGGGGGGGAGGGGTGAGCGGCCGCAGGGGCGCGCGGTTGACAGCGGCGGGGGCAAGTGGTTGGGAGGGCGGCGCGATGCAGTTCGTCCCGCCCGACTACTTCCGGAAGCTCTCCCGCGAGGAGATGTTCCCCGACCCCTCCAGGCCGCTCGAGATCGACCTCGGCTGCGGCGACGGCTCGTTTCTCGTCGCCTTGGCGGAGGCGTATCCCCAACGGGACTTTCTCGGGGTGGAGCGCCTGCTGGGGCGGGTGCGGAAGGTGTGTCGCAAGGCCGAGCGCGCGGAGCTCACCAACCTCCGAGTGCTGCGCCTCGAGACGGCCTACACGGTCGGCTGGTTGCTCCCCGATGCCTGCGCAACACGCGTGCACTTCCTCTTCCCCGACCCCTGGCCGAAGAAGAAGCACCACAAACGCCGGCTCGTGACCGACGACTTCTGTGCGGCGATCGAGCGCATCCTCGTGGCGGGCGGTGAGTTCTTGTTCAAGACCGACCACCGCGAGTATTTCGACGAGGCGCTGCCGGTGCTGGAGGCCGCCGCAGGTCTGCAGCGCCTCGACTGGGCGCCGGACGCCTTCTTCTACCCGACCACCGATTTCGAGGCGCTCTGGCGCGCCGAGGGGCGGGAGGTCTACTCGGCGCGGTTCAGCCGCAGCTCCTGACCGTCGAGGTGGGAGCGCAGCTCGACACGGTCGGGGTAGAAACACGCGCGCACGGCGCCGCCCTCCGCCTGTTCCAGCACCGCCGCTCCGGCGGCGCGGGCGGCGGCGGCCCATGCCGGGTCGCGTTGGACCGCCGCCCGCGTGGACTGGCGGGAGGCGACCACCACCTGCGGGCGGGCCACGGCGATGAGACCGGCCAGCATCGATTCGTCGCTGCTGTGGGCCCCGCGCAGCATGAGGTCGCAGCGCAGCTGTCCGGGCGCGACGTGCTCGACCAACCAGCGCTCGGCGTAGTAGCCGATGTCGCCGCAGATCAGTACCCGCCAGCCGTCGGCGAGGTCGAGCCGCGCCACGAGGCAGCGGTCGTCGGCCACCCTCCCGGGCGGGTCGGCCGCGGGTGGGTAGAGCACCGCGAGTTCGGCACCGCGCGGCAGGGCGACCCGCCCCCCGGCGCTGAGCGGCTCGACCTCGAGGCCGCTGCGCCCGGCGGCGGCGAGCGCGGCGCGCCACGCGCCCGAGGTGCTCTCGACCGGCGGCGCCAAGATCCGCCGCGGCCGGTATTCGTCGATCGCTGAGATCGCTCCCCCGACGTGGTCGGTGTCGGGGTGGGACAGCAGCAGGCCGTCGAGCCGGCCGCTGCCGTAGCTGCGCAACAGGGGATGGACCGTGCGTGGGAACGACCGCGCGGAGCCGGTGTCGAGCAACCAGTCGCCGCCGCCCCGGAAGGCGAGGTGGACCGCGGCACCGCCGTAGGGGAGATCGGTGACGTTGATCTCGCAGGGCGCGCGCAGGAGGTGTTGTGGGTCGGGCACCGCGAAGTGGCCGCCCGGGATCTCCGAGCATGCCCCGGCTGTGCCCGCCGCGGTCTTCGCCCAGACGGCGTTGGCGTTGTTGGCGAGCTCGGCGGGGAGGGGGTGCGGCACCAGCGCCAACATCACCGACAGCGCCGAGGTGCCGATCACGAGGAACGCCAGCGGCACGAGGGCGAGGTTGGCGATGATCGAAATCGGGGTCACCAGGCCGAAGTAGGCCCAGGTCAGCGGCGTCGAGCCCGCCCAGGCGGCCACCGAGGTGCCGATCATCCCGGTCACCCCCTGCGCCACCCCTTGCCGCCAGCGTGCCGCCGGGCTGAGCAGCGCCTTGGGGAAGAAGGGGTCGCGCCGGAACGGGCGGTTGAGCCAGGCTCCGATCGGCATGGCGAAGGCGGCGATGCAGAGGAGGACGCAAAACGAGAGCTGGAACCCCGGCCGGAAGAGTTGGCCGCTGTCGAAACCGAGGATGACCAGGGCGGCGGCGCCGGTGCTGTTGAAAATCTGTGGCTCGCGATCGAACAGCATGCCGCCGAAAAAGAGGGTCGCCATGATCGCCGCCCGCACGGCGGAGGGGCGCAGGCCGGTGACCAGCGCATAGGCGAGCACCGCCGCGATGGAGACGAGCGCGGCGATCCGCCGGGGGGCGCGCAGCAGGGAGGCGGCGATCGAGGCGACGAACCAGGTCACCGCGGCGACGATGCCGACGTGCAGGCCGCTGACGGCGAAGACGTGCAGCGTACCGCTGAAGCGGAATTTGTCCTCGATCACCTCCGGGGTGTCCTCGCGTGCGCCGAGGCTCATCGCCAGGATGATCGCCCGCGTGTCGGCGTCTCCGGGCGGCAGCCCCGCGGTCAACTGTTCGCCGGCCCAGGCGCGGCCGCGCAGGCCCAGCGCGACCAGCGGGTTGCCCGCACCGCGGCCGAGGCGCTCGACGCGGCCGGGGGTCGAGGTGAGCTCGAAGTGGATCCCGCGGCTGCGCAAGAACCCCGCGAAGTCGAACTCGTCGGGGTTGCGCGCCGGCTCCGGCACCCGCAGCGTGCCGCGGATGCGCAAGCGGTCGCCGTAGGTCAACGCCGGAGCGGCTCCGCGCAGGTAGACGTGGACGCGGTTGCCGTGGACGGGGGACGGCTCGCGACCCGGTGGGGCGAGGCTCTCCAGGCGCAGGTCGAAGGCGAGGCCCGAGCCGCGCTCCCGCGGTGGCGAGACGATCACCCCGTCCGCGACGACCGCCAGCGCCCGCGAGGCCGCCTGGTCGAAGTGGGGGGCGGAGCGGTCGGCGCCGACCTGGAAGAAGTGGAGGAGGAAACCGGCGGCGAAGGCGAACAGCCAGAGGGTCACCGTGCTGTCGCGCCAGCACCAGAGGAGCAGCGCGGCGCCCGCCGGGGCGTAGGCGAGCAGCAGCCCGGGGCCGGTGAAGTGGCAGGTGGCGATCCCCGCCGCGAAGCAGGCCGCCACCCCGACCAACGGCTCCCCCAATGCCGCGCTCAGCCTCCCGCCGCCCGGGAGGCGGCCGGACTTCGGAACCTCGAGCCCGGACGATTTGGAGCTTCCGTCCAAGTGGTCACGAGGGTGGGCGACCGACCGGATCCCGCGATGGGGTCACCGGGAGTCGGGGCCGAGTCCAAAGCCGATTCGCGCCGGGAGGGAGGCGGCTGCGAGGCGCCCCGCCGAGGTTCTGTCCGGGCTCCGCCATGGGCCTTGGCGGCGGCTCAACCGATGGCGTTCATCTCGTTGAGCTTGTGGTGGGCGTTGGCGGAGTGCCGGGTGTCGGGGAATTTCTCGATCACCAACTGCAGCAGTTCGCGGGCGCGCGTCTCGTTGCCTTTGTCCTTCAGGTAGAGGTCGTGCAGGCGGAAGATCATGAAGGCCGCGTCGTTGACCTCCCAATCTTTGCTCTCGATCGCGGTCTCGAAGGTGGCGATCGAGGCGTCGATGTCATGCAGGTGATCGTGTTGGATCTTGGCGATCTCGACGATCGGGAAGCGGTTGTCCGGCTCGTCGTCGGCGATCGCTTTGTAGGCGGCGATCGCGCCTTGGTAGTCGCCTTGGCTGACTTTCGCGGCCGCCTTGCTGTAGGCGTCCGGCTCGACTTTCTCCGGCGCGGAATAGACCATCTCGCCGACCTTGTCGCCGAGGGAAGGCAGCACGACGAAGACGATGAGGAAGCCGGCGATCAGGCCGAGCAGGAGGACCGAAGCGAACTGCAGGCCGGGGTTGCCGGTCTCGTCGTCGCCCCAGGCCTCCCAGTTGCCTGCGATCCACCAGACGATCATGACGAGGGCGGCGCCGCCGCCGAGGAGAAGGAGTTTCCGCTTTGGGTCCATAGGTGTGTTGTTGGGTCGGGGGTTGTCGGAGTGGGATCGCTATTGTTACGGAAAATCCGCGCCCGGGGAAAGCGCAGATTTCGCGAACTGGATCAGCCGCCGGTCACCGGGCGGCGCCGGGCCGCGCCTTTCTGAGCTTCGCCCCGAGCAGGGCGCACCAGAAGGGCAGGTTGACGAGGAAGATGAGGCAGACCTGTTCGTTCTGCGGGAAGTGCAGGTGCATCACGAGCGAGATGCTGACGTGCAGGCCGATCATCGCCGCGCCGAGCGCGGCGGCCCAACCGCGGCCGAGCAAACAGACGAAGGCGAAGAGTTCGAGGAGCAGCCCGGAGGTCAACATCCCGCGCGTCAGCCAAGGGTGGGCGGCGATCCATTCGGCGACCGGCACGCCGCGGCCCGCGAACTGCGGGTCGAGCCAGTTGTAGTAGTTTTGGGTGTGCGTCTTGACGACCTGCACGCAGATGAGCGGCGAGTCGGCGATCCAGCCGAGCCCCGAGCGGGCGATCTTCGTGAAGCCGGCGATGACGTAGGCGGCGGCGATCGTGAGCTGGGTGTAGTAGACCCACAGCGAACGCAGGTCGGGCGAGCCGGGAAGGCTGGGCAGGCGCAGCCTCGCTCTCCCCGCCAACCAGTGGATCGACGGCCACCAGAGCAACAGCGTCTGCGCGAGCAGGCATTGGGTTTGGATCTGGTAGCCGTGGTGGGTGCTGCCCTGCGAGTTGTTGTAGGTGAAGACGATCAGGTGGATGGCGAAGACCGGCAGCACCGCGAAGCGGAGGAGGCGGAACGGCACGAGGGCGTAGGCCAGCAGGGAGACGACGAAAACCCAGTGGAGCGTCCGCGCCGGACCCGCCTTTGAGAGCCAGCTGAGATCGATGATGTGGGCGATGCCGGTGGGCTGCTTGGCCTCGGGGTAGCTGGCGAAAACGAAGCCCTTCGGGCTTTCGCCGAACAGCGGTGGGAGCAGCGCCAACACCGACAGCCAAAGGCTGACGGCGAACAGCGCGCGCATTGCCGCGACCTCGCGGGGTTGGTGTGGGTAGGGGCGGAACATCGGGGGCGGACGATACCTTGGGGCGTGTTCGAGAACGCCTCGCGGCGCCAGAATCTCAGGGTTTCGATGGTTGTGGTTGCGGTGGTTGGGGGCGTCCTCCTGTGACCGATTGGAAGACGGTTCGCGGCGGGACAGAGTAATCCGGCAGCGCCTAGCGCGTGGCGAGCTCGGTCTCGGAGAAGCGGAACTCGCCGTCGCGGTAGGCGACATCGATGCGGACGAGGGTCACCGGGCCGTTGAAGACATCGTCGAGGTCAGGCTTGGCTTTGACCTTGGCGGGGGCGTTCGCTTTGTATTCCTCGATCAAGCGGCCGGCGATGATCTCGTGGTCGGCGTCGGCGAGGTCGTCGAACTCCTTGCCGGTTTCCTCCAGGTAGTCATCGCGCAGGCTGCCGTAGCGTTTCTTGGCGCGGGCGACGGTATTGCGGAAGGCGCGTTTGGCCTGGATGGGTTCGCCGTCCGCCCGCTTGAAGTAGAGGAGCCACGTCTCGTCTTCGAATCCCGAATACATCGGGAAATGGGAGAACGGGTATTGCTCCTTCCCGGCGGAGCAGAACAGGGTGATCCAGACGATCAGCGACGCCGGATGGCGCAGGAATTTTCGGAGGCGCTCATGCCACATGGCATCATGCTAGCGCGGATCGAACCGCAAATCCATCGGGGAGGCGCCGCGTCCTCGGTGCGCCAAGGTCTGGGGGCGGTGCCAGCCCGCATCGATCACCCAGCTGTCTCGCCGCTGATCTCGATCAACGCCTCGCCATCGTGACGATTGGGATCGAAATTCTAAAACGTTCGGGCTCGAAAGTCCCAAGTTCGACAGCCTCCTAGCCAAGGGGGCCCCTCCGAGGTTGGGAACTCGACTCCCCAGGACACTTCGGCGCGCGATCGAAGCGGCGGCACCCACGAGGATCTCCCGGAGCGGGCATCGGTTCCGTTCCCGACCCCAACCGCCGAGAATCCGGCTGAACCATTCGGGCTAGAATGAATGGCGCTTGGTTAAGGAAAGGCATCGATGGGTGGCAGCGTCCCGGTGCCCGCTCGCTTGGAGCCGTCAAGGCATCGGGGGCGTCCCCGGGGCTCGACCCGCGGGTTTCATGGCGGGGTCCTTCCTGCGCTGCGCTTGTCAGGATGACACCGCACTTCCTTGAGAGGGCTGGTGGCCATCCCCTCACACCGCCCTGACCGCCCTCAAGTGCGCGAGCTGTCACCCTGAGCAACGCGAAGGGCCTCTCACCGCGGTCCGCGTCTCCGGAGCCATTCGTGTTGAACGATCCCACCGCCTCCCCGGTTGGGAA
>JAUIGD010000407.1 GCA_030430255.1 Verrucomicrobiia bacterium | reverse complement strand
CACCGAGGGCTGCGACGAGAAGGAGACCTGGCACTTGGAGATCGATCTGCGCGGGTCGGGGTTGGAGTATCTGCCGGGCGACTCCCTGGCCGTGCTCCCCCAAAACGACCCGGCGCTGGTCGAGGAACTCATCGCCGCGATCGGCTGCACCGGGGAGGAGATCGTCAAGAACCCGGCCAAGGTCGAGGTGCCTTTACGCCAGGCCTTGACGGAGTCTTTCGTCATCACCGTGCCCGACAAGAAGCTGCTCGCCGCGATCGCCGAGCAGGTGGGGGATGCCGCTGGCGAATGGGCGCCCCTGTTGGGGCCGGACAAGAAATCCGAACTGGCTGATTACCTCTGGGGCAGGGAGACGATCGACTTCCTCCTCGGCCACCCGGACGCGAAGTTCACCGCGGAGGAGTTCGTGGCCTGCTTGCGGAAGCTCAACGTGCGGCTCTACTCGATCGCCTCGAGCTTGGCCGCGGTCCCGGACGAGGTGCACTTGACGGTCGCGGTCGTGCAGTACGAATCTCACGGCCGGAAACGCCAGGGGGTTTGCTCCAGCTGGCTCGCCCAGCGGGTCGATGCGGAGACCGCAATCCCGTGCTTCATCACTCCGGGGAAGGGTTTCAGGCTCCCCCCGGCCGAAGAAGCGGTGCCGGTCATCATGTGCGGGCCGGGCACGGGAATCGCGCCGTTCCGATCCTTCCTCCAGGAGCGGAAGGCGACCGGCGCGAAGGGCGACGCGTGGCTGTTCTTCGGCGAGATCCACGAGGAGACTTGCTACTTCTACCGCGATGAGTGGGAGGGCTACCTCGCCGACGGGACCCTGAGCAAGGTCACGACCGCGTGGTCGCGCGACCAAGGCGAAAAAGTTTACGTCCAGCACCGCATCGCCGAGGAGGGGGCTGAACTCTGGGAGTGGCTCGAGCGAGGGGCGATCTTCTATGTCTGCGGCGACGCGGCGCGCATGGCGCCTGATGTCGATCGGGCCTTGCACGCACTCATCGCCGAGCACGGTGGCAAGAGCGAGGAGGAGGCGGCCGCCTACGTCGAGCAGATGAAAGCCGACCACCGCTATCGCCGAGACGTCTATTGATCGGCCGCATGGGCGCCTCGCCTCCGAACCCGGATCGCTCACCCCATTCCGGGCTGCGCCTTGCGCTCGTGGACGAGTCGAGTTCCCAACCCGGGAGGCGCTGGGATCATTCGACACGAATGGCTTCGGTGACGGGGCCGTGGAATGAGGGGCGTGTGGCGGGCTTCGGCCCCCGTTGGGAAGCCGGCGTGTCCTCCTGACGTGCGCCGCGCCGGAAGGATCCCGCCAGGAAACCCGCGGGCGAGCCCCCGGGACGGCCCGGATGCTTGGTCGGCTCGGGCGGGGACGATGGCGCGGGCGGGGAAATTCAGGGAGGGCGCGGAGGCGGGACGCCTCCGGCACGGACATCGGCGGGACGCCGATGCCACGTCGGCTCTAGCCCGAATCGATCACCAAGCTCCGGGCTGTGGCTCGCCCTCGTTGACGCTGAGGGTGTTGCCGTTGGGAACGACTCGGGCAGGGTGTCTACCCAGCCACTTCGCCGATCCCTGCCGCCGCCTACTCAGCATCAACGATCGGCGGCGCCTCGCCTGCGGATGTGGTGATCGATCCGGGCTAGTTGGTGAGCTCGGCAGAGCGGACGCAGGGCATTGTTCTAGAGATTATTGTTTATTTAATTTTGACTAAATTCTTAGAAGACTTGATATTTCTTTCCACTTGAACAAAGTGTAGCCCATCAAGTCACCGTGACCTCAGACCAACCCAAAATGAGCCCCGTCCATGTTCAGCTACCCCTATGGATTCGCGCCAGCGCGGTTGCGGGGGTGGCGGTGCCCGCGCTGATGCTCACCCACCTCAACCACACGGAGAAGGAGGAGTTGGCGGAAGCGGAAGCTGCCGCCCGCGTGGAGGGTGAGGTGTTGGCGTCGCAGGTGGGGGATCTGGAGGGGCGCAACGACGTGCTGACGTCGAAGAACGCGGCGCTGGAGGGGGAGCGCGACATGTTCGCGGAATTGTTGGCGGATGTGGAGGCGAACGCGACGATGCTGAGGGAACGATTGGCCGCCACCCAGGCACAGTTGGGGGCGGAGAGCAGCGAGCGCACGCGTCTCGAGGTCGAGGTCGAGGATCTATCCGGTCGCGTGGCGACGCTGTTGGAGCGCGAGGAGGGACTGCGCGGCATCATCGATCTTCTGGAGAAGGAGGTGGAGTCGGCCGAGACCCGCTTGGCGAAATTGAAGGATGAACGCAACGACCCGTCGATCGAGGCGCTCGCCGCGGCCGCCATCGTCGCCGCGCGTTCGGACTCGCTCCTTCGCCAGGAAAACGACCGGCTCCGCAACGAGATGCGGAAGCATGACGATCAGGTGGTCGAGTTGCTCGGCGAGATCGGGGTGCTGAACGAGGAACTCGCAATCATGCGCGGCGAGCACGAGCGCTTGTTGGGCCAGGCGGAGGCGATGTCCCGCGAGGCCGAGGGGCAGGGCGAGGCGATCAACAGCGCATTCGCCGGGCTGGTCGAGGACAGCTACGAGTAGAGCCCCTCCCGTCGAGGCGCCCACTCCGGGCGGGTTTCGGGCGAATCCGGGCAGCGTGGTGGCCGCCGCTATTTGGGCAGGCGGGGGAGCTTGAGCCAGCGGCGCTCTTGGGTGAGTTCGCGGGCGGAGGCGATCCAAACCACCGCCCGCTTGCCTTCCCAGAATTCAGCGGGCTGGTAAATCTGGCGCAGCGCTTGGCTGGATGAACCGCGTGACGCGGCAAGGTATGCGGTGAAGCCGAGTTCGGCTTGCAGGTGGTCGACGAGACCGGCGCCCGTCGCGAGCATCTCGCCTCCACTGCTAAAAATCATGGTGTGGCTATCGCCGAGAACGATGAGCGGGCTGGATTCTTCGCTGGGTTCGACGGTCGAGATCGTTCCGGCGGCGCCTGCTTTGGTCACCGTGATCGTCTCGGCAGGCCAGGTGCCACGCTGATCAGCGGGGATGAGATCGCCGCGAATTTCGAGCTCTGCCGGTTCGCCCTCGGCAAACTCGATGTCGGAGGCGGCGGCCGCGGACGCCACCCAGTCGCGCCCCTTCAGCTCTTCGGCGACCAGTTCGGCGATCAGCTCGCAGGTCGAAGGGGTGGGGTGGGCGTCGGTCATGCAGTAGCTGAGGGCCTCGTCAGCGCCACCGCGCGCCGCGCGCAGCTGCGGTTCGATATCGATCACCGTGACGCCCGCGGCGCGCAGATTTTCGAAAAACGGGGCGGCCGGAACCGTGCTGCCCAAGCTCGCTCCCCCCATCAGTTTCTCCGGATAGATCGCCCCCTTCGCAGGCACGGGGACATAGATCAACTCGACGCCCAGCGGGTCGAGGAGGCCCTTCAAGTGGAGAAAGGCTTCGGTCGCGTCGGTCTTCGATTGGGTGACTTCTGCTGGATCTTTCTCCCAGAACGCGCCCGTGCTGAGGTGCCTCAGTTCAGCGCTGAGGAAGAACCAGTCGCTGTCGTCACCGGGGACGGAATAGTTGAGGTCGGGGGCTGAGGTGATCTCGGCGCAGCGCGCGGCGAACTGCTCGGGCGTCACCCCGTCCTGGGCGCGTGACTCCGAGACGGGCGCGCTGACCGCGAGTGCGGCTGCGAGCGCGAACTGGGGGAACTGGGGCTTCATGGGGTTTCTTCCAACGCGGGTTGGGCGATGTCAAAGTACACCGGGGCGTCGAGATCGGAGACCTCGCTGAACAAGCGCTCGCCGCTCAGCTCCGGGTGCGCCGACCAAGCCTCGATCTGGAGGTCGTACGACGCACCCACCTCGGCCGGCAGTCCGGCGACCGGTCGGCGGTCCATCAACGCCCAGTGCGCCACCACGACGCGTGGGGCATCGAGCTGGCCGGCGAGGACCTCCTCGACCTCGTAGAGGCAGTGGATGAGGCCGCGCCGGTAGCTCGCCAGCTCTTCGACCTCGGGGCGGGGGGTGACCTCGAGCAGTCTGGCGCGGACCGTCACCCTCCCGGCCGGCGGCGCGGGAGCGAGGTCGGCGGAGGCGGCGCTCGCGGCGAGGTCACCCGCCGCGGGGGCGGGGGAGTAGAGGGCCACCCGATCGATCGTGCCCGACCACGGGCCGAACGACAGCCCCTCTGCAGGCGGGGCGGTTGGGGTCGCTTCTGCTGCGGGGACCTCCACCAGCTGCTGGATCTCCCCATCGATGGACGCCGTCGCGGGCGCGCCGGGAACGGCACGGATCGCGAGATGGAACGGCTCGCCGGCTCCGACGGAGCCGAAGCGCAGGGCTTTGTCCCGTTGCCGCCACTCCAGCTGGCGCCCGGAGCTGCGCAGCAACCCGTCGCCGATGCGGGCGATCACACCGTCTTCGGCACCGGGCGCGAGCACGGCCTCGAAGGCCCAGCTCGCAGCGGGGCCAGCGTCGAAACCCGCCAGCCCCTCGGCGTCGAAGGTGCCCTCGCCAGGGGCCATCTCGAAGCCGCGTCCGTAGCGGGCCGCTCCGCGGGGGAAGACGCGGCAGATCGCGCCGCCGACCTCGGTGTTGGACGCGGCGTCGCGCCAGGCGAAGCGCAGGCCCTCCGCGGCCGGTGGCCAGTCGGCGGCGATCGGCGGCACCGTTGCCGCCCCCGCGGAGCGCGGGAGGTCGAGCGATGCCCGCTCGCCCCCCTCGATCCAGACGTCGGGCTCGAGGTCGGCGAGGGCGTTGACGGTGAGCGCTTCGGCCGCCTCGATCGCCGAGAGGTCGGCGGCGAAGCGGAGCAAGTAGGCTTCGACTTCGGTCGCGCCCGCCTTTTTGTCCCGCAGGTAGGGACCGGTGATGACGGCGAACCGCGGATGGTTGGTCCAGCGCGGATGGTAGACGCGATGCCCCTTCAGTTCGGGGCGGCAGGCGTGGAACTGGAGCTCGCCGATGGGCGAGGCGTCGCCGCGGAACAGGCTCACCTTCTGATGGGCGCCGTCGAACACCCAGTTCGCGCCGCTGTTGTCGGGGGCGATGGCGGTCCAGCAGCCGGTGCCGGTGCGGTGCAACTTGCCGGATGCGGTCTCGACGATCCCCGCTTCCGGCCACGGGAACAGGCCGGCCATCAGCGAGCCGTCCCGCGAGAGGCCGAAAGCCCCCCCGCCGACGCGCGTTTTGTCCCAGACGATCTCCCGCTGGTCCGGGGCGTCGAGGGGGAAGCGTTCGAGGTGTGAACCCTCGAGGATGACCCGCTCGTCGTCTTGGAAGTCGATGCTGACATAGACCCACACGCGATCGCTGCCTGGATCGCGCCACACGCATTCCGCGAATCCGGGGCCGAGCTCCCGCGCACCGCGGCCGTCGAAGCCGACGACGTAGCAGCGCGGCGCATAGGTGCGCAGTCCGGATCCGTCTTTGGCGGCGTTCTTCACCGAGTAGACGACCCGTTCGCCGTCGGGCGTCAGCAGGGGGCGCGAGTAGCTGCCTCGGTCGGGGAGGAGCGGGCGCTCGCCGAGGCCCCCACGGCTGTCGAAGCGCATCAGCTTCAGGTTCTTCCCCGAGGTGTGCTGGTCGAGCGAGTTCGGGTTTTGCTGCTGCACCCAGACGGCGCGGAAGGGGGCACCGGTGAAGGCTTCGAGCCCCTCTGCACGCCGCCCCGCTCCGGGCGGGGCTCCCTTCGATGGACGGGGCGG
>JAUIGD010000406.1 GCA_030430255.1 Verrucomicrobiia bacterium | reverse complement strand
CCCGGGAGCGGTCGCCCCCGGTTTCGCGGTGGTTAACGGTCGGCGCCTAGGGTGCGGATGGATGGATCCCCGCTGCCCCCGAGGAACACGCATGTCGACCCGATCGCTCGCCCCGCACCGCCACGGAGAGAAGCGCCCGCCCCGCACCCTTCGCCTGCGATTCCCGGCGCGGCCCGCGGCTCGCCCGGGCTGGACGCGCTGCTCGAGGCGGCGCGCGGGCTGCTGGGCGAGGACGTGATGCCCGACGAGCTGACGGCGGGGCTGGTGGACCGCGACCTTGGCGAGGTCCGCTCTCGACAGCGGCGTGAGCGAGGCTTCCTCGATCGGGCGCGCCACGGTGAACGGCACGGTTCCGGCGGGGCTGAGGAACGGGGCGAAGGGCTCGCGACCGGTGGCGGGGATCTCCATTTCGTAGAGCCCGGCGAGCGGTGGGGCACCGATTTGAAACAGCGTCCCGCCGCCGCCCGTGCCGGAGATCGGTTCCGCGGTCGATGCGTCGCCACGCGGTCCGAGGACACCGAACGCGGTCCCTTCGGGCGGCCGGGGGACGGGCAGGCGGAGCGCGAGGTCCGCGCTCGGAGGGAGGTTGAGGGAACCGCCTTCGGGTGCGGCGAGCGCGGAGAGGAGCTCGTGGACGAGGACGAGGAACGAGGTGCAGGTCGGGAGGTTGCTGGCGCTGGTGTCGAAGGGGATCGAGGAGATCCAGACGGTTCCGGCGCCGCGATGGCGGAGTGCGAACACGGGTTCGCCGGTGTTCCACTTGGCCACCAGCCGGACATCGCCACCGCCGGGCACCCCGAGCCGCCAGTAGGCTGATGCCCGGACCGTGGCGAGGTCGCCGCGCTCGGGGTCGGCCGCCTTGCGCAGGGCACGGTGGTCGAATGTGGCCGGCGCGATGGTGGGTGGCGCGTCGGCGTCGGCGGGGACTTCGGTCCACGCGTCGAGCGTCGCGGGGCACAGCCGTGCGCTGGGGCCGGTCTGCCAAGCGTTGTAAAAGCTCGGGTCGGCGCGGCCACCGGGGGCGATCAACAGCCCGCCCCCGCCCTCGACCCATTGGCCCAACAGGGCGGCGACCGATGCGGGGAGGCGCGGCACATCGGCGAGGACGACGGCGTCGTAGCGGTCGAGCGAGGTCAGACTGAGCACCGCCGGTGCCGGCAGCACCACCGGTTCGATGGCGGCCGGCGCGCCATCGGCGAGGCCGGGTGCGAGCGCGAGCTCGAGGAAGGCGGATGCGCGGTCGAAATAGCGCCCGCCTGGGTTGCCGTCGATGATCAGGGCGCGGAGGTCGTCGCGCACGACCAGCGCGGCTGCGGCGGAGTCGTCGTCGGCGACGTGGTCTTCGACGAGGGCGCGGGCGGTGACGGCGTGGCCACCGGGCGTCTCGAAGTGGTGTGAGAAGCGGACGGTCTGCTTCATGCCGGGGACGAGCTGGCCGAGCGTGTCGTCTTCTAGCAACACATCGCCGACCCGGAGTTGCACCCCGCCTGGGGTGACCGCTTCGGTGCCGGTGTTGGCGAGGGTGACCTCGATCTCGACGGGGCGGTCGGTGCCGACGGCGTCGCGGCCGAAACGAATCTCGGACACGGTCAGGTTGCGCACGGAGGAGGGGGAGTCGAGCCGGCGCAGCACCAGCTGCGGCTTGTCGCCGCCGAACTCGGTGTGGGGCTCCGCGGCGGCGCCCCATCGGGCTTCGTCCGCGGCGTCCCAGCCGGAGCCGCGGTCGTCGGTGAGGAAGACCGTCCGCTTGCCGGCGAGCTCGCCTTTGGCCAGCTCGCCCGCGGCCGCCCGCAGGGCCCCGGGCGCCGAAACCCCACCGTCGGCGACCTGGGCGGAGGCGAGCAGGCGATCGAGTTCGGGGCGCGAGCGGGTCGGGCGCGGGGTCAGGACCTGCGGTGACGGGCCGGCCAGGATCAGGGAGAAGGCGGTCGCTGGCGATGCGCCGTGGATGATCGCACGCGCCTCGCCGACCGCCCGCTCAAACTGTGAGCCGCGTCCGAAATCGGCGCCCATGGAGGTCGAGGCATCGATGATCAGCGCGACGTCCTGCTCCGCGCCGCCACCGAGGCGCCGCAGGTTCCAGCGGTGTTCGAAGAGGACCGCGGCGGTGACCGTTGCGAACAGCAGCCCCGAGATGCCCAGCAGGAGCCAGCGCCGCCGCCGGTTCGACCACAGGGCGCAGCCCGCGCCGAGGGTGGCGACCGCCAGCAACATCGCCGGCAGGACGACCGCCCACGGCACCGGTGAGCCCGGCGGCGAAAACGGCCGGGCGATGGCGAGCACCGGTAGCGCGACCGCCAGGCAGCGTGCCGCCATGAGCAAGGCGTCCTCGAGCTCGATGTTGCGGGTGCGGCTGGCCACCGACTCGCGGAGGAACTGCATCGCGCCCCAAGGCATCGCCTTCGCCGACCTGCGGTTCAGGAAGTGCAGGGCGATCGGCACCGCGATGGCCGCGAGACCGAACAGGAGCGCTGAGTTCAGGAAAAGCACGGGGGATTGGGCGCCGTGGGGGAGGGTGGCGAATTCACCGCTACCGCCTCCGCGCCAGATACTCGCTCAGCACGTCGAGGTACGGTTCGCTGGTGTTCGCGGGGAGGTAGTCGGCGCGGAGCCGGCCGCAGGTGGACTCGATCCGGTCGATGAATCGGCCGACGCGTTCGAGGTACTCGGCGCGGACGGTGGACGGGTCGACCTGCATCGGTGGGCCGGCGGGTTCGAGGTCGCGGAACTCGCTGAATCTCGCGAAGGGGAAGCGCAGTTCCTCCTCGGCCATGACGTGGACCACGACCAGCTCGTGTTTGCGGAAGCCGAAGTGATGCAGCGCGGCTGCGGTGGCTTCGGGGTCGTCGAACAGGTCGCTGACCAGGACGACGAGGCCGCGCGGCGGGAGGCGTGCGGCGACCTCGTGGAGCGCGTCGGCGACGCCGGTGTCGCCGCCGGGGCCGGTGCCGTGCAGCGCCTCGAGCAAAAGGCGGATCTGGCCGGGCTTGCTGGCGGGGCGGATGTGTTCGCGCACGGCGGTGTCGAAGGTGACCAACCCGCAGGCATCGCGCTGGCCGACGGTGAGGTAGGCGAGGGCGGCGGCGAGGTGGCGGGCATACTCGAATTTGCTGGCCCGCCTCCCCCGGATCGGTGCGGCCTCCTCACCGGCGTAGGCCATCGAGCCCGAGGCGTCGAGCACCACGGTGCAGCGGAGGTTGGTCTCCTCGACATACTGGCGGATGTAGTGGCGGTCGTTCTTGGCGAAAACCCGCCAGTCCAGATTGCGCAAATCGTCGCCCGGCGTGTATTCGCGATGCTCGGCGAACTCGACCGAGGAACCCTTGTGGGGGCTCTGGTGGCGACCGTTGATCGAGCCGCGCTTCTTGCTGCGGGCGAACAGTTCCAGCCGCCGCAAGGTCGGCCCTGCGGCGTCGGGCAGCAGGTCCATGTAGGGCGGCGTATCGATGGCGCGCGGCATTGCGGAGAGTTCAAGTTGGCGGCGGCTCGGCGTGTGTCTAGCCCGGATCGAGCACCAAATCCGCAGGCGAGGCGCCGCCGTGCGTTGAGGCTGAGTAGGCGCTGAGAAGGCGGCTACAGCCCGGGGTCTCTCTCCACCATGGCGCGGAAGTAGAGCTCGCCGAACTCGCCCTCCTCCTGGGGGCCCGCATCGACGGTGGCGCCCGGCACGGCGTCGGCGGGCAAACCGGAATCCCTCAGCAGGGCGAGAACATCGGCGAGCCGGCTCTGTACGGTCTCGGCCAGGAACTCGGCGTTGTCGCCGCGCATGGGCTGAGCGCGTAGCTCAACCGCCACCCGCAGCCCGAGTTTGGCGGCCTGTCCCCGCAGCGCGCCGATGAGGCGGGCGGCCTCGGCGACCTTGGCATCCTCCCCCTCGAGCATGCGCGCCGTCCCCGAGCCATAGCGGATCCGGATGGCCCGCAGGGCGGTCAGTTCCGCGTCGAGCGCCTCCTCGGTGGCGTTGGTGAGGGCGTCGTGGTCGACGCGGTCGAAGACCGAGCCATAGCGCGAGGCCTCCGCTTTGATCTGCGAGAACAGCGGCTCCGGCGCCGAGCCGGCGATCGTCGCCGAGCGTCCGTCGGCCGAAAACCGTAGCTCGACACCCGGGGCGGAGCCGACGCGGGTCTCCAAGAGGGCCCGGGCGAGCGAGCGCTCCCTCGCCTCCAGTTCCCCCACGCGCCCCCGCGTTTCTTCTAGCAATTCGATGCCGCCTTGGAACTCGCCGCGCAGGCCTGAGCTCTGGGCCTCCCAGAGCTGCCGGGCCGCCTCTTCGCGCGCGGCGGCGAACTCGGGTTCGGCGGAGTGGAAGGGGGCGAAGTCGAACCTCGCCCGCCCCGCAGGGAAACCCGAGGCCGCAGCGACCCGCCCAGGCTCGTCCGCCGCGGGGTCGCGGAGGCCGGAGAAGATCCAGCCCCGGAGGCCCGTCCAGCCGGCGCGTCGGTGGCGGACGGCCTCGATCCCCTTCGTGTCCTCCAACGCGGAAGCCAGCGCCGCCGCCCGCCGCCCATCCCACCAGCGCCAGCCGAACGCGCCGATCGAGGCCGCGGCCAGCAGCGTCAAGATCAGCACCGCCGGCCAGGCCTTGCCCTGCTTCTCCTCCGGCTGGTGCTCGACCATCGCCCGCTCGAGATAGGGCCGCAGCGGCTCGCTGTCGGGTGCGCCGCTGTCGAGCAGGTGGGGTTGGTCGCCATGCAGTTCCTCCAGGATGCCCTCCAGGGTCTCGCGGAAGCCCGGCGGAGGCGAACCGTTCACCGAGACGGCCAGGACCGCCTGCGGGCTGTCTTCGATGATCACCTCGTGTTCGCCGAAGTCGAAGCGGCCCAGCGCGCCACCCCCTTCTCCATCGCCGCGGTTGGCGAAGGAGTCCTCGACGAAGCTGCGGATGGCGCTGAACATCCCCGAGACGAGGTCGGCGTCGCGATCCCTGCCATCGCGCGAGAGGTGCATCAGCAGCAGGCCGGTGTCGCGCTCCATGAGGAACACTTCCTCGGCGCGGTAGCGGGCGGTTTTGAGCAGCAAGTATTCGGAGAACGGCTTGCCGGCCAGCTTCGCCTCAGCGCGCCAACGGATGCGTTTCACCGAGGTCGTGTTGCGGATCACCTCGTTGAGGTTCTCCACCATGCCTTTGAAAAGCTCGCCGACGTAGGAGCGGATCGCCGGGCCCATGATGGGGAACAGCGAGTCAGAGAGCTTGGCTTTGTCGTGGGCGACGCTGGCGCGCACCGCCTCCTCGACCGCGCCGCGCAGCGCCTTGCCCATCGTCGCCTCCGCATCCGGACCCCGTGCGGCGTGGGCGCTGAGCGCTGCGGGCAAGCCCTCGCCGACGCGTTCGACCAGGCCTCTGTCGAGCGCCTCGAAGCGCTCCCGCAAAGCCTCGAGGTCCGCCCGTTCGGCGCCAGCGATGAGTTCGCGGAGGACGCGGAATTCATCCGCCGGGCCCGCGTCGCCGCTGCGGCTGGCTTCCGGCGGGGGTGGCGGCGCCGTGTCCATGGTGTTCGGGCCGGCTCTCCGTCCTCCGCTCGCGGCCGGCGCGTCGTCAGCTGGTCAGCGTTTCGCCGCGCGGCTCCTTGGGTTCTTCGGCCGCGCCCTTCTCGCCGTGCAGGCGCATCGCCATGTCCATCAGCAAGTCCCCCAAGGTCGAGCGGTCCGCCTTCTGATCACGCAGCTCGTCCGCCTGGCGGCTGAAGGCCTCACGGAGTTCGTCGCCGGCCTCGTCGAGCTTCTCGTTGAAGCGTTTGCCCTGTTCGAGGAAGCGCTCGGC
>JAUIGD010000019.1 GCA_030430255.1 Verrucomicrobiia bacterium | reverse complement strand
CGGCGACCGCCTGGGCGACCCTGGGAGGAGGCCGCAATCGCGGCGCTGGCCGACGACGAGATCGACTTTCTCCGACGAGGGGCGGTTCACCTCGCGACCGGAGAAGGTGTGCAGCTCGTCGTCGGCGAGGCTCTTCCCGTGCCCGCGGTGGAAGGGGCCGACCAAGCTGTTGGCGATCCACTCGGGGGGCGCGTCGAGGTAGGCGCTGGAGGCGAGGAGGTCGACGATCGCCGGCCGGTTGGCGCGATCGTCACAGGCGGCGCCCGCCTTGGCCAGCGCCGCGATCAGCGCGCGGTGCTCCGCGGGCCGCGCCGCTTCGAACTCGGCGGGGACGAGGAGCACCTTTTCGGGGTGGCCTCGGCAGAGGTCGGCGCTCGTGGCCAGGCAGTAGCCTCCGGCCAGCGCGATCGCGGCCGAGTTCCACGGTTCGCCGCAGCAGAAGCCATCGATCTCCCCGGCGGCGAGCATCTTCGGCATGAGTTCCGGGGGCAGGACGACGATGTCCGCGTGTTCGCCGATCCGCAGGCCGGCGCGGCCGAGCAGCGAGTGGAGCAGGAAGTGGTGTGAGGATGCGCGGTGGACGATCCCGAAGCGGAGCCGGCGCGCGTTCGGGGCCTTGACGAACGCCGGCAGATCCGCGGGCGCCGCGACCCCGGCGGCGTGCAGCTCGCCGGAGATCGTCACCCCGTTGCCGTGGCGGTTGATCACGAAGCCGGTGACGCAATGGCGGGGGACGCAGCCGAGGCCGTAGGACATCGCGAAGGCCAGGCCGGCCGGGGCGTGGGCGCCGTCCAGCTCCCGCCCGTAGGCGAGCTTGTCCCGCACTGTCGCCCAGCCCGGCTCGCGCGCCAGCCGGACCTCCAAGCCCGCTTCCCGGAAGAAGCCGTACTCGTGCGCGACGATCAGCGGCGCGGCATCGACAAGCGGCACGAAGCCGAGCCGGATGGCCGACCGGGATGGCTTGTTCTTCGGGGCGGAACGGGTCATTCGTCTCCCCAAGAAGCTTCCGCCGTGCCAGCGGGCGGGAACTTGGCCGGATTCTTGCTTTCGAAACGGTCATGGCGGGCATGACCGAACCTCATCGCCCCTCACGAAGCTTGGAGATCATCGACACCAGACAGCTGCGCGCCTTCCAGTTGCTCGCTCAGACCGGCAGTTTCACCGCGGCGGGGAAGGCGATGTTCGTCACCCAGTCGGCGGTCAGCCACTCGCTCAAAGCGCTCGAGACCTCGCTCGGCTGTTCGCTCATCGACCGCTCGGGCAAGCGGGTCGCGCTGACGGCAGAAGGCGAGGCGCTCTTGGTTCGGGCGAACCGGATCCTCGACGAGATGGCGAAGGCCGGGGAGGAGCTGCGGACGATGGGGCGGTGGGGCTATGGCCGGCTACGGATCGGCGCCACCAGCACCCTGTGCCAATACCTGCTACCCGCCGTCCTGCGTGAGTTCCGCGAGAGCTTTCCGCACTGCGAGGTCGCCATCCGCACCGCGGACACCCACGAGCTGATCGGGCACCTCCACGGGGGGGATATCGACCTCGCGATCGCGATGCGGCCGGAGCCGGACGAGCCCGGCATCGCCTCGCGGCCGCTGTTCATCGACCACCTCGTGTTCGCGGTCTCGCCGCTCCACCCGTGGGCGGCGGGCGGCGGCGCGCCGGAGGAGACCTACGCCGAGCAGCGCTATGCGATCTACTCGAGGCGCAGCCCGACCTACCGGCTGTTCGAGCGCCACATGGTGAAAGGCGGGGTGACCTCGCCGCAGGTGATCGAGCTGGGCAACATGGAGGCGATCAAGGAGCTGGCCAAGATCGACGTCGGGGTCGGCGTCGTCCCGCCGTGGATGATCCGCGACGCCGTCGCCGAGGGCAGCCTGGTGATGGTCGAACCCAAACCGAGCCCGCTCACGCGCCAGTGGGAGCTCCTCACGCGGGGGCGCGGCAGCGACGAGGGCTCGATCATGTTGGAGACCTTCGCCGGCATCTGTCAGACGGTATCGCGGGAGCTCGGCGAGACGGCGGGGAGAGACCGGCCGAGCGCCGTCGAGGGGCGGTAGCGTGGGCCTCGCTAGAACTTGTAGTTCAGCTCGACCGAGAAGCGCGTCGTGTCGGTGGCGAAGTCGTCGGCGGCGTAGTAGGCGAACTTGCCGAGCGCGGTGAGGTTGTCGTTGATCTTCTTGGTGAGGACGAAATCGATCTCCTGCCCGTACTCGAGCGAGCCGCCGTCGCTGCCGAACCAGTGGTAGGCGACCTTGGCGCCGAAACCGGCGGGGAGGCTGGCGCCCCCGTAGATGTAGAGGTCGGCGAGCCCGCCCGCCGGCGTCGCCAGGAACTTGTCGGCGAAGCCGTTGAAGGCGTGGTTGGTGCCGAGCGGGAACTGGTAGCCGACGCCGTTGTCGCTGCCGAGCTGCTCGTAGCCGACGCCGAAGGTGAACGTGTCGATCGCGGCACCGCCTTTGACGTGGAAGTAGTTGGCGCTGTAATCGAGCGGGCTGCCGGCGCCCTCCGTCTGGAAGCCGTACTCGCCGTAGTAGGTCAGCTTCGCCCCATCGGCGACCGGGATGGAGCCGTCGATGTAGGCGCCGAAACTGTTGTTGCTGTTGGCGGATCCGGCGGCGTTGTCGAGTTCGAGGAAGTAGGCGTAGGCGCCGATCTTCGCGTTGGGCAGGCCGGCGTAGGCCGCGTGGACGATGTGCGAGGAACCGTCGAAATCGTCCTGCCCGGCGAGCGCTGGGGTCTCCGATCCGAAGATGCGCAGCGTCTGCCAGATGTAGGCGTAGGTGAGCTCGAGTTCGCCGAGCTTCTGATCCACCCGGACGGCGTCGTAGGTCTGTTCGTTCTGACGCCAGCCGACGTTGCCGATGTAGCGGGCGTTGTTGAGGATGATGCGCTGGCGGCCCGCTTTGATCTTGGTGTCGCCCCCGGTCCAGGAGAGCCAGGCGCGGTTCAGCTCGTGGGATTCCGGATCGGCGATGACCGTGCGGTTCGGCGGGCCCGAGATACTGCCGGCGCGGTAGCTGCCGCGGTCGGCGGCGAGGGTGCCCTCGTATTCGGCGAAGCCTTGGAACCCGGCATACTCGCCGGTCAGGAGACCGAGGCGGGCGCGCATGGTGCCGGCGTGCGAAGTGAGCAGCGGCTCCTGTTCGCCGTACTCGTAGCGAACCCGGAGGTCGGCTGTGATCTTCGCCTTGGTCCAAAAATCGGAGAGCGCTGCGGGTTCCGGGGCGACCGGGAGCGGCGCTTCGCTGCCGCTCCCGGCGGTGGCCGGGGCGGCGCTGATCAGGAGGGCGAGTGCGGCGTGGCGGGCGGGTAGCTTCTTCATGAGATCGATTCGGGAGTCGCTGCAAATATGCAGCGCGGCCTATTCCAAGTCGTGAACCGAACGCCGCCTTCCCGCGGTGGCAATCTTCATGGCTGCGATGAACGGGGCTCATCGCGCACCGGCCTGCGCCCATCGTCAAGGGGTGGCCCTCCCCAATCAAATGGCTTCGATGCGCGCTTTGAGGGTCGCACGCGAGGCCCTAACATCGCCGCGCCGCCCCCCATGTTCGAACAGACCTTCAAGAACCTCGACGACCTTGAGTTCGAAGAAGCGCAGAAGGTCGAATTGCTCGGGACAATGCACGCGCCCATCCTTGATCCCGCCCACCGCTGGTTGACATGGGCCGCGCCGAAAAAACCCGACGGCGCCCCCGACCACGACGCCGCGCTCACCGGCGACGACCTGGTCGAGTTCGTCAACGGCGACCTCTTCCCCTACCTCAAAGCCTTCAAAGCCCGCGCCGCCTCGCCAGACACCATCGAATACAAGATCGGCGAGATCTTCGGTGAGGTGCGCAACAAATTCGCCTCCGGCTACTCCCTGAGGTCGGATTTCCACAAGCGCAGATCTCGCTTGAAAAGACATCCAGATCATAAGTGTCGGTCAACTCCTTCAGGCATCTTAACAAGTTGATCCCATCGCCAAATTCGCAAAACATGTCGATAAAATCAATTTTTATCGACACGTCTTGTTGACTTGTCGATGCCATCGACCTATCCTACTGCCCGGGCGGGGACGCTCGCTTCGAGAGCGATGGCTTGGAATCCGAACAGACCTTACGACGAACTCCCCCCCCTGCCGCCGGCGCAGGACTTGGAGACGGGGCCGGTTTTGAAACAGTGCATCCGCACTCGCACGGCGCTCGCCGACCTCAACCAGAGCGCGGATTTCCTGCCCAACAAGGAACTGCTCATCAATATCCTCCCGCTGCTCGAGGCGCGGGCGAGTTCGGAGATCGAGAACATCGTCACCACCACCGATCGGATGTTCCGCAGCTCGGTATTGGAGAAGGAACCTTCCGACCCGGCTACGAAGGAAGCCCTGAGCTACCGGAAGGCGCTCTACGAGGGCTACCAGAGCATGCGCGAGAGACCGCTGTGCACAGCCACCGCGGAGACGATCTGCAGCGTGATCAAGGGGATAGAGATGCGCGTGCGCGCCGTGCCCGGAACGACGCTCCAGAAGGCGGGTACCGGCGAGGTCATCTACACCCCGCCGGTGGGCGAGGACTTGCTCCGGGAGAAACTCGCCAACTGGGAGCGTTTCCTCCACGACCATGGCGACACCGACCCCGTGGTCGCGATGGCCGCCGCCCACTACCAGTTCGAGGCGATCCACCCTTTCACCGATGGCAACGGCCGCACCGGCCGGATATTGAACTTGCTTCACATGGTGAGCACCGGGCTCCTGAGTTCGCCCATCCTCTACCATAGCCGCGGCATCATCCGTCGCCGGGACGAGTACTACGAAAACCTCATCGCGGTGACCGCCGATGGCGCTTGGGAACCGTGGGTGCTCTACGTTTTGGAAGTGGTCGAAGAGTCGGCGCGCTGGACCTACCAGAAGATCGATGCGATCCGCACCCTGCGCAGGAAGACCAAACGGCAAGTTCGCGAGCAGCTGCCCAAAATCTACTCCGCCGAGCTGTTGGACGTGATCTTCCACCAGCCCTACTGCCGCATCGTCGACCTCGTCGAGGCAGGGGTCGCCAAACGCCAGGCGGCATCGACCTACCTGCAACAGCTGGTCGAAATCGGCCTGCTGGCAGAGGAAAAAGTCGGCCGCGAGAAGCTGTTCATCCACAAGAACTTCCTCGAGCTGCTGCTCGACGAGTCCGACCCAAAACCATGAACGAAGCCGAGACCCGCGCCGAGCTGATCGACCCCGCCCTGAAGGCGGCGGGCTGGGGCGAGGTCGAGGGCAGCGGGGTGCAGCGCGAGCGGCATTGCGAGATCAGCCCCGGGCGCCTGCTCGGCGGCGGGCGCCGGGCGGAGGCGGAGATCGCCGACTACATCCTCGTCCACAACAACCAGCGCCTCGCCGTCATCGAGGCGAAGCGCCGCGACCTCGAAAGCGCGGAGGGCGTCGCCCGGGCGTAGCTCTACGCCGACAAGCTCGGCCTGCGCTTCACCTACGCCACCAACGGCCGCACGATCTACCAGGTCGATATGGAGACCGGCGCCGAGGGCGAAGTCGATGCCTTCCCCTCGCCGGACGCGCTGTGGGCGATGACTTACCCGCGGCCGCTCACCTGGCGCGACCGCTTCGCCTTTTCGAGAGGGCAGCCGGCTGACCCCACGCAGCGCCCCGGGCGGAAGTGGCCCATCCCGCTGGCTTAACTCATCGCCCGCAACGCCCGGCGGATCAGCTCGTCGGCGTCGGCTTCCCCTTCGCCTTCCTTGGCGAGTTTCTGCACCGCCTTGTGCGCCTCGGCCTGCTTGTAGCCGAGGGCGATGAGGGCGAGGACGGCGTCGTTGACGGCGCCCGCGGAGCCGGAGGCGGCGTCGCCGGAAGCGGCCTCCCAAGCGGCGGCGACGCCGACTTTGTCCTTGAGCTCGAGGACGATGCGCTCGGCGGTCTTTTTGCCGAGCCCGCTGATCTTGGACAGGGCGGCAACGTCGGCACCGACGACGGCGGACTTGAAATCGGCCACGCCCATGCCGCTGAGCACGGCGAGCGCGAGCTTCGGGCCGATGCCGGACACGCGGTCGATGAGCAGGCGGAATAGGTCGCGCTCGTCGCCCGTGCGGAATCCGTAGAGGGTCTGCTCCTGCTCGCGGACGTGCAGGTGGGTGAGGATCCGCACCTTGGCGCCCGGGGCGGGCATGCCGTCGCTGGTGGAGAGCGGCACGAGCACCTCGTAGCCGACGCCGCCGACATCGATCGCGCAGCGGCCGGGGAGGGATTCGGCGAGGGTGCCGTCGAGGTAGGTGATCATCGCCGACTGTTAGCGGGGCGCGGCGCCCGCGCCACCCGGAACTGGCGGCCGGCGTGGCCCGTCGCGGACGGGGGCGGTTCGGATCGTCCCCATGACGCCCCCGGCCGGCCGACGCCCCACGGCTCCGGCGACGTCCCCGCACCGTTTCAAAGCGCGACCACCCGGCCGTCGGCGATCGCGAAGACGCGGTCGCCGGCCTCGCGCTCGACGGCATGGGTGCCGGTGAAGCTGCCGAAGGCCGGCAGGATGCCGCAGTGTTCGCCGAACCAGAAGCAGGGCAGGCGGAACGACCGCGTGCGGTCGGCGATGCGCACCGCCGGGTGCAGGTGCCCGCACAGGGCGAACCCGCCTGCGTCGCGGCGGGCACCCGTGCCGACGTCGGCCGGGTCGTGGACGCATTGGAACGGGCCACAGACGAAACGCCGCGACGCGCGGAAGCGGAGCGCCTCGAGCAAGGCGCCGCATCTCCGGTCGTGGTTGCCGAGCGCGACCTCGACCTCGAGCCCGGGCTGCGACCGGCGCCACGCCAACAGCCCTTCCCGGACGTGCGGGCTCTGCCCCTCCGGGGCGTGGAACAGGTCGCCGAGCACCACCAGGCGCTCCGCGTCGGCCCCCTCGAGGAGGTTCGAGAGCCGCGCTAGGTCGACGGTGATGCTCTCGGGGACGCCCACGCCGGCGGCGCGGAACGCGGCGCTCTTGCCGAGGTGGAGGTCGGCGACGAAGACAGTGGCCTCGCGCGGCCAGAGGAGGGCGCCTTCCGGCGAGAGGGCGCAGGCCTCGCCGGCGATCTCGCACGGGAGCGCCGCCTCCATCAAAGCAGCGTCCCGAGGGCCACCTCCGGCTCGTCGCCCACGAGGAGGTAGACCTTCTCCTCGTCCGCCCACCCGCCGGTCTCGAGGCGCGAGCGCTGTTGGACTTTGGCGCGTTCGAGCGCGGCGATCTCCTCGTCGCTGAACAGCGAGCGGTCGACGACGAAGGCGTGCACCTTGCCAGCGCCGCCGCAGCCGGGGTCGCGGAAACAGATCATCGAGACCTTCTGGTCGCCCCAGCGGATCACCGCGCAGCCGACGCCCTCCTTGCAGACGACGCAGGGTTTGAGCGCGCCGGAAGGGGCGTCGTTCGCCGCGAGCCAAGTCTGCAGTTCGGAAAACTCGCCGCTCCTGCGGTGCAGGCTCCTCGCCCCGAGGCCCTCCACCACGGCCACCATGTCGGTGATCAGCGCCTCGATCCCGGAGCCGGTCGGGGTGATCTCCCACGGGACCCAGTCGGCGAGGGCCCCGCCGCCGGTGCCGCCGGTGCTGCCGCCGGGCTGTTGGAAGACGAAAAAGCCGACGGCGAACAGCGCGGCGGCGGCCGCCAGCGCGCCGAAGAACTTCCACAGGTGGGTCACCCGCGCCGCGATGCAACGCGCCTTCCCCTCCTCCGGACCGCAGCAATCGATCAGCTTCTGCGAGACGGCGCGGTCCATCTTCGACATGCCGCCCATCTCCTCCTCGAACCAAGCCTGCAGCTCCGGGTCGGACTCCAGCATCTCGCAGGCGGCGTCACACTCCTCCTGGCAGCCGCCGTCACGGCAGGCGTGCAGGGCCCTGAGCAGTTCCTTGGCGCGTTCTGGTTCCATTGCTTTGCTAGCTCAATTCGCTGGGGTCCGGGCCGGTTTCACGCGGGGCGCGGCGCGCCGCCCTCGAGGCGCGCGAGGATGTCGCGCAGCTGGGCTTTGCCGCGGGAGATCCGCGACATCACCGTGCCGATCGGCACGTCCAGCACGGCGGCGATCTCCTTGTACGACTGGTCTTTGAAATAGAACAGGCTGAGCGCCGCCCGGAACTTCTCATCCACTCCCTGCAGCGCTTCCATGACGAGCTGGGCGTCCATCTTGTCCACCGTCTCCGGCTCGATCGCCGGGAGTTCGCCCTCCACCTTCTCCATCTCGACGTTCGGATATTTGGTGACGCGGCGGCGGCCGCCCAGAAACTCCCTGTGGAGGGTCGTGAAGAGCCAGCTCTTCACCTTGCTGGCGTCGCGGAGCTGGTGCCCCTTCTGCGCCCAGCGCAGGAAGGTTTGCTGCACCAGGTCCACCGCGTCGGGCTCGTTCTTCGCCAAGCTGTAGGCGAAGCGGAACAGGGGTTGATAGTACTCCTCGACGAGGTGTTCGGTGTCGGGTCTCGGCACGGTTCGTTCGACCCGCCGTGTCGCCTCACGGGCGACGGGCGGGTTCAGGGCGTCCATAGTCAGCGTGGCACTCATCGGGTTCAAATCCTTTCCCGATGCGAGGCGCGGGCGGCGGCGCCTATTCCCCCGCGGCGTCGATCAAGGCCGCCGCGGCGCGGTCGAGCTCCGCCTCGCTCACCTCGTCCAGCTCGATCGTCCACTCCGGCGCGGCGTAGGTTTTCTCCCGCGAGCGCAGGTAGGCCGGGTCGTAATGGTGCTCGAGCATCGACTCGACGAAGCCAGCCCAGTCGCCCGCGGCGCGCTGCCGCCTCCAGAGTTCGAAGCGCTCGGGAGGTTGCAGGGGCCGCACCTTCTCCAGCCGCGCGTCCAGTTCCTCCGGCCGCTCGACGAAGTGCCGGTAGTCCGAGAGCAAAAACCGCGCCCGCTGCGCGCGCGGCACCGCCACCTCGGCCACCCGGCCGGCGCGCATCGCCGCCCAGAGCTCCGCGGGGATCTGCCGCCGCCCCACCCGGCTGCTCTCCGATTCGAAGAAGGTCGGCCGCTCCGGGTCCAGCCCCTCCAGCGCTGCGTAGAGCCGGCTCTCGAAGCCTTTCTGGCTCGGTTGTTCGACCCCGGGCTCCGCGCCGAGGGCCGATCCGCGGTGTGCCGCCAAGGCCTCCAGATCCACCGTCTGAGCGCCGGCCTCAGCCAGCCGCTCGAGCAACCAGGTCTTCCCCGAGCCGGTGAACCCGGCGACGATCCAAAGCGGTGCCGCCCGCTCCGCGAACGCGTCGATGCCCCGGACCACGCGCTTCCGGTAGTCGCGGTAGCCGCCGTCGAGGACCGCGATCCGCCACCCGACCGACGCCAGCACCGAGGCGAACGAGGCCGAACGGTCGCCGCCCCGCCAGCAGTAGAGCAGGGCGCGGAAGCCCGGTGGCTGCTGCGCCAGCGGTCCGGCCATGTGCCGTGCGATGTTCGCGGCCACCAGGCCGGCGCCGCGCCGCCGCGCCTCGAAGGGGCTGCGTCTCTTGTAGAGCGTGCCGACCTCGGCGCGTTCGGCGTCGTCGAGAACCGGCAGGTTGATCGCGCCGGGTAGGTGGTCGAGCGCGTACTCCGCGGGCGAACGGACATCGATGACCGCGTCGAAGACGTGATCGTCGATGTCGGCGGCGGCGATACGGGAGGGGGGGCGCACGGACCTCCACCGTCCGTCGGCGCAGCGTCGCTGTAAAGGCTCAGGCGGCGGGACGACTCGAGCCGTTTTCTCGGGTTTCCAAACCCCGCCGACCCGGTTAGTGCATCTCCCATCCAACCGCGTGCTGCGCTTCCGCCACATCCTCCTCGCCTACCTGCTGCTGCTGCTCGCCTCGCACGCGGTGCGGCTGGCGAACCCGCACGAGGTCGAGGCTCCGGCCGGTGCGCGGCGTGCCGAACTGCCGCGCGTCGATCTGCGTGCCGACGCCCCGCCCGGAGGCCGCGCGGGACTCGTCTATCGCGATTTCGCCGCCGCCCCAGGCGCGCCGGTCCTCGTCCTGTTGCCCGGCAGCCCCATGCGCGGCAGCGGTTGGGACGGGCTGGCCGCCGAACTGCGCGGGGAGTTCCGGCTGATCGTGCCCGAGCTCAACGGCCGCTCCGGCTCCGCGGACGACATCCCCGACTGCTCGCCCGCGGCCGCCGCCCTCTACGTGGACGCGCTCCTCGACCAGCTCGGGATCGATCGCGCCCACCTCTGCGGCTTCGGCGCCGGCGGGGCGAGCGCCCTCCACTTCGCCGCCGCCTGCCCCGACCAGACCGCCTCGCTGACCCTGCTGGCGCCCCTCGCCATCGAGCAGTTGGAGCTGGTCGGCGACGCCACCCTCAACCGCATCCTCTACTGGGCACAGAAGTTCTACCTGTGGTGCGGCCGCGAACTCGTGCCCCACTTCGGCGCCCTCGATCGCGCCGCCGCCGACCGCAACTACGCCCGCACCTACCACGACGCCGACATCCGCCGCATGGCCGCCGCTCTGCCAGAGGTCGCCGCGCCGACCTTGATCCTGCACGGCGAGAGCGATCTCGTCCGGCCCGCTGCCTCTTCGCGCGAGCTCGCCCGCCTGCTCCCTCAGGCCGAGCTCCGCCTGCTGCCGGGTGGCCACAAGGCACCGCTCGCCGACCCCGCGGCGCTGGCCGCGACGCTGCGCGAGCACCTCGCCGCGCCCGGGCCCGCCCGTGCGGCGGCGACCGCGGCGCGGGCCGCGGCCTCGACCGAGCCCTTCGGCTACCAACGCTACCGCGCCGATCTGCGCGCCCGCGTGCTGCTGATGGTCGTCTTGCTGGCGATCGCCACCCTGATCAGCGAGGACATCACCTGCATCACCGCCGGCATCCTCGCCGCGCGCGGCATGCTCGGGCTGTTCCCCGCCACCCTCGGCTGCTTCCTCGGCATCTTCATCGGCGACACCGGCCTCTACCTGCTCGGGCGTGTCCTCGGTCCGGGCGCGCTGCGTTCCGCGCCGCTCAAGTGGATCGTCAGGGTCGAGAAGGTCGAGGCCAGCGAGCGCTTCTTCGCCCGCTACGGGGCGCTGCTCGTCATCGTCACCCGCTGGCTGCCCGGCATGCGCATCCCCACCTACGTCGCCGCCGGCATCCTCAAGCTCAAGTTCCGCATCTTCATCCTCTACTTTTTCATCGCCGCCGCCATCTGGACGCCCCTGCTGGTGGGTTTGTCCTCCTTGGTCGGCAACACCTTGTTGAAGCTGTTGGCGAGGGTCGAGGACCACGCCCCGCTGGTGTTGGTCGCGGTGATCGCGACCGTCCTGACCGTCGTCCACTTCGCGTTGAAGCGCGCCGCGAGAGCCTTCGAGCGCCGGGCGGAGCGGGGGTGAGCGGCGCCCCCCCGGGCACCGGCCGCCCGACGCGGGGGGGCGCCCGGCGGAGCCCGACCTTGACGCGGCCCCGACCCCCGCTCAGGAATCGGTTCGCCCCTGCCGCATCCCACCTCCCCGCATGCCAGACGCCGAACGCTCCATCGACGCCATCCGCGCCGCCTTCCCGGAGGGAGGTCTGTTCGCTGACAAAGACTGGCTCGTCTCGCCGCAGCCGCTCGCCCTGCCGAAGAAGGTCGCGCGCGAGCTGGAGACATTGGGCCACCAGCTGGCGCTGTTCGTGCGCGCCGCCGACACCCTCTACCGCCAGAGCGCCAAGGGCCGCGCCCCCGCGTGGCTCGCCGCCTACCTCGACGCCGGCAAACCGGCCGCGCTGGTCGAACAGAGCCGGCACCCGGCGCTGGTCGACGCCCTGCCGCGGGTGATCCGGCCGGACCTGCTCTGGACCGATGAGGGCTTCGCCATCACCGAGCTCGACAACCTCCCCGGCGGCATCGGTTTGACCGCTTGGCTGAACCGCACCTACGCCTCGCTCGGCCACGCCGTGCTCGGCGGCGGCGAGGGGATGGTCGATGGCTTCGCGTCGATCCTGCCGCGCGGGGGGGATATCGCCGTCAGCGAGGAGTCGGCCGACTACCGCCCCGAGATGGAGTGGCTCGCGGCGCAGCTCAACGGCCGCACCGGGGCGGGCGGGGGAGGATTCGAGGTCTGCGATGCCGAGACCTACGCCCCGCGCGGGCGCGACGTCTACCGCTTCTACGAGCTGTTCGACCTCGACAACATCCCTTCAGCCGAGGCCTTGTTCGGGGCCGCCGCCGCCGGTGAGATCGCCCTCACCGCCCCGCACAAGCCCTACCTCGAGGAGAAGCTGTGGTCCGCCTTGTTCTGGTCGCGGCCGCTGCGCGGGCATTGGGCGAAGCAGATGCGCGCGGCGCATATCAAGCGCTTGGAGACCATGTTCCCGCGCAGCTGGGTGGTCGACCCCGCGCCCGTGCCGCACCATGCGGAGCTGCCCGGGCTGGGGATCACCGAGTGGTCGCAGATGGCTGAGTTCAGCCAGAAGGAGAGGGCGCTGGTGCTGAAGATCAGCGGCTTCTCGGAGCTGGCGTGGGGCAGCCGGAGCGTGCGCATCGGCGAGGACCTGCCGGCCGAGGAGTGGTCGGCGGCGATCGAGCGGGCGGTGGGCGATTTCCCGGAGCACCCGTGGGTCCTGCAGCAGTTCCGCCGCGCGCGGGTGTTCGAGCACCCGTTTTGGGACGAGGGGGCTGGGGAGGTGAGGACGATGCCCGTGCGGGCGCGGCTTTGCCCCTACTACTTCCTCGCCGGCGACAACCCCGCCAAGCCGGCCGTCACGCTCGGCGGCGTGCTCGCCACCCTGGTGCCGTCGGACAAGAAGGTCATCCACGGCATGCGCGACGGGATCCTCGTGCCGTGCGTGGTTGAGGGTTGATCCGCAGGTGGTTCCGAGCCGGTGCTGTGCGGCGGGAACCCGCCTCCTGCCGGTGGCTCGGTCGCCCGCAGTTGTGGCGCCCGGGGTCGTCGCGCCCGGCGCTGGCGCCGGAAATCTGCAATGCGTTGCCGTTTGGGCGTCCTCTTTTTGAGCCCCCCCCGCGTCACACATCCGCGGTTCCGGCATATCCACATCGGCACAAAGCAAAACCAAAACCCGACAAGACCATGAACATCAAATCCATCCTCGCCCTGCTCACCACCTCCTTCGCCCTCTGCTTCGGCGCCGCCGCCGGCACGGTCCACGACGACACCGTCCTCGCCAACCACACCGACGTCTACACGCTGACCTTCGAGGCGGGCGTCGAGGCGCGGATCCTCGTGATCGGCGACGGCGACACCGACCTCGACCTGTTCATCTACGACGAGAACGGCAACCTGATCGACTCCGACGAGGACGACACCGACCGCTGCGTGGCCTCGGTCACGCCGAAATGGACCGGCAAGTTCACCGTCAAGATCAAGAACTGGGGCGATGTCTACAACGACTACCGCCTGCTCATCGACTAAGCCACGGAGGCGGGATCGAACCCACTCAAAGAACGGACGCGACGCAGCCCCCCCATCCGGGGGGCTGTTTCGCGTCTGGGTCGAATGGGTCCCTCCGGTGCCGGGGCCGGCGCCGCGCGCGGAAAACGGGGACGTTTTCCCTCCGGTGGTGCTGGAGGGCGGAGCTCCGTCTCCGCCGTGACTGCTACCGCTCCGCGGCGCGCACGCGAAGGTAGAGCGCGGCGCCGATGGCGGCGACCGCGGGTCCCCGGTAGGTCACGGTGGAGGTGCCGTCGCCGTTGGTGGTGGTGCTTGTCAAAGCGAAGTCTGCGCCTGCGTCGGACCACGTGGCGCCCTGCAAATCCGGGCTGCTTTCGATCTGCGGGACAAACTCCTCGACGCCGTCGCGCAGGGTGAAGGTCAGCTCGAGCGCGCCGTCGGCGGCGACCGAGACTTCCGCCGGGCGGAATGAGGCGGGGTCGCGCGGATCCGATCCGAGGAGGTATTCGAGCGCGTTGGGGAAGCGGTCGCCGTCGGCGTCGGCCAGCGGGCCGGAGATCGCGGGGTCGGCGAGCTCGGCGGCGTCGAAAAACGGGGTGCGCCAATCGGAAACCGCTGCGCCGATCGTGCCGGGCGAGGGCGCGGCGGACTCCCAGTGGGCGGGGTCGCCCCCGAAACCGGCCGCGCCGGCGACGCCGAGGAAGTCGAAGCGGCGGTGGAGGGACTCGCCGCCGCCGTCCGGCGCGGTCGGCCAGGGGGCGCCGTCGTCGTAGCGGACATGGTCCCAGGTCGGCGCCAGGTCCGGCGCACCCGCCCCCTCGCCGGGCGCGGGGATCTTCAAGCGCAGGCTCTCGCCGCCGTTGTCCAGCACCGCCGGGAACGGGCCGAAGATCGGCACGGCGGGACCGATGCCCTGATCGGCGCGGAAGGCGTCCGGATCGCCGCCGACGAGCAGCACCAGCTCGCCGGGGGCGAGGTCCGGTGCCCCGGCGGCGAAAGTGAAGCCGGTCCCTTCGAGCTCGACGCCCGGCAGCGGGACCGTCTCCAATTTGGAATTGTTGACGATTTCGACGAACTCGACGCCGCCGTCGGCCGGGTGGTACATGAGTTCGCTGATGGCCAGCCGGGTGGGGGACGGCGGGGGGTTCGGAAGGTGGAGGCTGGCGGCGGTGAGCGGGTAGAACACCTCGCCGGTGGAGGTCACGTGGCGGGCGAAGCTCAGCCCCTGCGCCGCGTCGCCATAGGTGAAACCGTGGACGTAATCGAGCCGTTCCCCGTCCGGGGTGGCGGCGATCAGGAAGATCTCGCCGCCCTCCGCCGGCGCGTCGAAGGCGTCGGCGATCTCGATCGAGAAGCCCGCCTGGTCGCCGGCGTTGACGCCGATGCCGGACTCGATGCGGTGCATCTGCGGCTGCGCGAGGTCGGTGGTGACGAACCAACCTTGGAGCTCGACACGTGCTGGGCCGGTGTTGCGGATCTCGATCCAGTCGGCCCCGCCGCCGGCGTCCGGGAAGGGGATCAGCTCGTTGACGAAGACGTCGGGCAACTCGGCCGGGGTGGGTTCCGCGCGCCCCGGCGATCCGAGGAGGGAACGGGCCGGGCGCCAGCCGCCGCCCTCGGCGACGAGGGAGCGGCCCTCCTCGCCGCCGCCCGGGTACTCGACGCGGGCGATCTCCGCCCCGGAGGCGTCTGCCAGCGCAAGCGCCTCGCCGCCGTTGTCGAGCGCGCCGGCGAAGACCCCGGCGACGCCCGCGGCGCGTGCGCTGCCGTAGATCCGCTCGAAGGCGCCGAGGTCGTCGGTGACGAGCACCGACCCGCCGGGCGCCAAACTGGCCCCGCCGAAGGTGAACTCGATGCCGTCCGTGAACGCGATGTCGGTGAGCGAGACGGCGCCGCCGGAGATGTTGGTGACCTCCACCCACTCCGGATGTGCGCCCGCGTAGGGGTCGGCCATGATCTCGGTGATCGCCAGGTCGCCGGGCCCCGCGGGCGTCTCGCCGACCAGGTACTCCGCTTTCAGCGGCGCGCTCCAGCCGGTGCCGACCGGGGTCTGGCCGCTGTCGGTCGCGTGGCCGCCGTCGCTGTCGAAGACGCGGGCCACCAGGCGCGCCGTCTGCGCGAGCGTGATCGGGCCGGTGTATTCGGTCGCCGTGATGCCGCCTCCGCCAGGGGTGTCGTCGAAGCCGATGACGAGCTTCGACTGGTTGAGGAAGTCGCTGCTGCCGGTGCTCTCGTTGAGCGCGTGGACCGCGAGCAAGTTCTCGCCCGGCGCCAGGAGGTCGAGGAAGGCGTCGGCCTCGAACTCTTGGAAGATTTGCGCCGGACCGTCGTCGTGGGTCTGGGTGGCGGACGAGTTCCAAGCCACACCCCCGGGCGCGCGGTCGGCGGCGATCTGCGTCCCGTTCAGATAGGCGACGAAGCCGTCGTCGTAGCGCATCTGCAGGCTCATGAAGTTCGCCCCGGCGAGGTCGGCGGCATCGACGTCGAACTTGATGCGGATGTAGCAGGAGGTGTTGGAGGCCATGTCGGCATCGACGTCGATGTCGATGTAGGGGCCGTAGCCGGAGCCGCGCTCGTAGCCGACGCCGTTGGTGCCGGAGCGCCAGGCGCTGTCGTCGAAGGTCAGGTCGGTGCGCCAGGCGGAGCCGATGTCACCGGCGGGGACGAACGCGCGGGCGGGTTGGGACTCGTCGAACAGCTCGGTGCCGACCCGGGTGGTGCGCGCCGCGGGGGGGCGCGGGTCGCTGCCGTCGAGCGTGTAGTAGATCGTGCGGTTGCCGCCCCCCGGCGCGTTCAGCGTCACGGTGGTGCCGGCGGGGTAGATGCCGCCGGGGCGGTTGGTCGTCGGCCGCGGGGCGAACTGCCCGTCCATCCAGTCCAGGCGGGTGGCGAGCCAGTCCTTGAGGTGGTCGACCTCGCCCTGGTAGCCGCCGAAGCGGGGCTGCTCGGACCAGCGTTGGAAGTTGCGCACCTGCGCCTCGTCCAACTCCGCGGCCATGCCGTCGATGATGCTGTGGATGTTCTCCGTGGTCCAGGCGCCGTCGCGCAGCTCGAAGTAGCGGTCGATGTAGGCCTGCCAAAAATTCTCATCTCCGAACAGCGAACCCCACCACGGGTAGGTGAAGTACGCGGTGCCGCCGGACCAGGTGGTGGGGTTATCGTCGCGGCCGTCGGTCGATTCCATCGAGCGGTCGAAATCCCAGATCGGTCCGAACTCGACCCGGCCGCCGCGGGGTTTGAAGAAGTAGGTCGAGAGCCGCAGGGCGTCGGCGTTGAGCGCGAGCACGTTGAGCAGGTGGTGGTCGACCCACGAGCCGACGTCGATGAACTCGTCGTATTCGGGCCCGCTGAGCGAGGCGTTCATCGCGTTGAGGTGGTCGCGCAGCCAGGCCTCCTGAGCGGGGGTCACGTCCTCCTCCTTCGGGTAGACCCAGCCGAGCTGCTGGCCGCCTGCGCCGAGGCCGCCGTCGCCGGGGTCGAGCCGGTCGACCTTCATCATGTAGCCGCCGCTGATGCCGGGTTCGGAGTCGACGCTCGCGGGCAGGCGCTCGACGTCGACCCGCTCCTTGTCGCGCGAGATCTTCTCCATGAAGGTGTAGACGCCGGCGTAGTCGTTCGCGCTGGAGTAGAGGTCGCCGCCGTTGTCGTCTTTGAACAGCTCGACGAACTGCGTGCGGACGGCGTAGCGGCCGGTCTGGTTGCTGAGTTCGTAGATGAAGGCGTTGCGCATGAGGCTGCGGTCGAAGACGGAGCGCGCGTTGAGGATGAAGTCGGACTCCTCCGGGAAGCCGAGCGGGGCGACGTCCTTGTTGCGGTCCGCCTCGTCCCAGGCCTCGATCGAGAAAGCCTTTTTGGCGAAGCCCGACGAGGACGAGCCGCGCACCTTCCAGCCGCCGCGGGTGCCGAGCGCGTACGGCCGGTCGAGGGCCGTGCGCCCGGTGCCGGGGTCCGGTTCGAAGAAGGCGAAGAACGTGAAGGTCTTGCCGTTGGCGGCGGTCGGGCCGCCGTTGCCGAAGCGCTCCATGACCACCACCGGGAGGTCGGAGCTGAACGATTGTGCGGCAGGGGAGAGGCGGATGTAGCCCTCCTCGGACACCGCGCCTGGGGTCAGGCCGGCCTCGAACGCGCGGGCGCGGAGCAGGGTCGAGGAGGAGAGGGTGATCGTGCCGCCGGAGTAGAGCGCCGAGGCCGCGGTCGGCACGGCGCCGTCGGTCGTGTAGCGGATCTGCGCCGAGGGCGAGGGCGTGGACAAGGTGACGCCCAGCGTGCCGGTGAAGCCGCGTCCCGGCGGCGACACCGCCACCGCGCCGGCGGGGAGCCCCTGGTCGGATCCGTTCGCGGTGCCGGGGCTGGCGTCTTGGAAGTGGCCGAGCCCGCCGATCCCGCCCGGGGCCGCGACGAACTCCGCCTCGAGCCGCGGCAGCGCGAGCATGTCGGAGCTGGTCGTGTCGCCGTTCAGCGCATGGATCGCCAATACGTTGTTGCCGGCTTCGAGCAGGCCCGCCTGCGCGGTGAGGTCGGTGTCGACGAAGGTCGTCGCCTGCCCGTCGGGGTGGTCGCCGCTCGCGGACGAGTCCCACGCCGGGGCGGCGGGCCTGTTGCCGGAGGCGATCTCGGTGCCGTTGAGGTAGGCGATGAAGCCGTCGTCGAACTTCATCCGGAACCGCAGCGAGCCGAGCCCGTCTTTGCTCGCGACCGTGAAGGGGATGCGCAGGTAGGCGGTGGCGTTGGTGCCGTAGGTCTCGGCCTCGACGTCACCGCCGGCGCCGATGAGGTCCGCGTAGCCGCTGGAGCGCTCGTAGCCGACACCGGTGGTGCCGTCCGACCATGACGAGTCGTCGAACGCCGGGGCGGTCCAGCTTTGCCCGATGTCGGCGGTGGGCACGAGGATCTTGCAGGCGTCGCCCTCGCGCACCAAGACCTCGGTGGTCGTGCCGCCGGTCTGCGCGTGGCCGTAGGAGAAGTCGGTGAACTGCTCGGGGTAGGGGGCGAACTCCGACAGGGGTGTGGTGCCGTCCGGGCTGACCAGCGCCAGGTATCCACCGTCCGCGGGCGACAGGCGGAAGTCGGTGTGCAGCTCGCCGACGTCGCGGTCTTTGCCGGAGGCGAAGACGATCAGGTACCCACCCGCCGGGAGCGTCACGCCGGGGAACGTCCACCGCGTGAGGTCGGCGGGGTCGTCGGTGAGGTGGTAGCCGTCGAGGTCGACGGGGGCCGCGTCGGGGTTGTGGATCTCGATCCAATCCGAGGAATCGCCGTCTTCGTCGTAGAGCGCCGAATCGTTCGACGCCATGAACTCGGTGATGAGCGGTGCCGCGGGGAGCAGGGGAGGTGCGGCGCCGAGGAGCGCGGCCGCGATCGCGGCGAGGGGGGGCTTGGGCATGGCGGGGAGTGGGCGGGGGGGGTGGCGGGAAGGGCGCAGAGTACGCCGGTGCGGGCTGCCCGGGCGAGCCAAAACGGAGGCCGCCCCCCTCAGCGCCCGGGCCAGCGGAAGCGGACCTCGCGCTTGGCCAGATCGAAGCGGTCGCCGAGGCCGAGCACCTCGTAGTGCTCATCCCGCTGGGGGTGCGAGATGCCGGCGAGCGCCCGGTGCATCACCGTGACTTCGCCGATGCCGCTGACGCGCAGCGTGGAACCCTCGATGATCGCGGTCGTGGACTCGTCAATGCCGATCGCCAACAGGCCGGGGAACTGGCGCTTGAGCGCGACCAGGTCGCGGAGTCGGTTGCGCTGGCTGAAGTGCTGGTCGACCGCCAGCCCGGGCACGAGGGCGAGCCCGCGCTCGTAGCCCTCCGCCATCATGCGGCGGTTGCCCAGCGGGTCGCCGCGCACGAGGTATTCGCCACAGATGGTGGCGCCGGCGGAAGTGCCGCCGACCGCGCCCCCCCGCTCCAGCACGCGCCGGAACGCGTCTTCCGCCGGCGTGCCCAGATAGCGGTCGACCAGGCGCCACTGCCGGCCACCGGTGAACCAGACCCCGCCCGCCCGGTCGAGTTCGGCGATGAACTCGGCGGAGCCGGCCTCGGCGCGATCGCGCGCGTGCAGGGCCTTGAGGTTCTCGGCGCCCAGCTCGCCGAAGATCGTCAGTTCGCGCTCGGGGTGCTTCGGTCGGTCGTCGGCCGCGGTCGGGATGATGACGATGCGCGCCCCGCCCCCGCCCGACGCGTCGATGAAGGCCCGCAGGCCGCGTTTTGGCGGTGCCCCGCCACCGATCAACACCACCGTGCCCGCCTCCACCGCGGAGGCTGCGGGCTCGGCCGGCGGGAAGGGCTCGGCATCGGCGCGCTCGATCGCCGCGCGGCGCAGGGCGATGTGGTCGCCGGGCACGCCGGGGACGAGCGCGAACCGGGTGGCGTCGCGCTGGCCCGAGCGGTCCGCCGTCAGCAACACATGCGCCGCCCCCGAGCCGGTGACGCTCATCCGGCGGCCGTCGATCAGCAGCGCGGCACCCTCGTCGATCCCGTATCCGAGCAAGCCGGGATGGTCGCCGAGCGCCTCCCAGAGGCGCGGCGCACGCCCGCGCTCGCTGAAGTGTTGGTCGACCACGACCCCCGGCAGCAGGCCGAAGCCGGTGCCGATCACCGGCGGCCCCGCGGGCGGCCCGGAGCGGATCATCGTCCGCGACAAGATCGCCGCCCCCGCCGATGTGCCGCCCACCACCCCGCCGCGCTCGACCTCGTCGCGCAGCGCCGCGACCACCGGGGTCCCGCCGTAGATGGCCTCCAGCCGCGACTGCTGCCCGCCGCCGATCCAGACCGCCGTCGCGCGGTGCAAGGGCTCGCTGAACGACTCGGCCAGCGCCGCCCCGCGGTCGGCGGCGTCGAGCACCGCCACCGCGCCGAAACCGCGCGCCCGCCAGCCGCTGCGCAGACGTGCGGCATCGGTGTCGGCCGACGCGGTGGGGATCACCACCAGCCGCCCCTCCGCCCCTCCACCGCGCTCGACGAAGGCGCGGATGGTCTCGCGGTGCAGGGTGCCGCCGCCGTGCGCCATGACGGCGCCGGCGAGGGGTTCGGGGACGCCTTCCGCGCGGGTGGCGCCGATGGTCGCCACCGCGGCGGCGAAGAGAGCGAAGAGGGATTGGGGCGCGCGCGCCATCATGGTCACCATGGGGTTAAGGCAGATCGTGGGGCGTGAAGAAGCCGACCAGCTCCGCGCAGCCGGCACCGACCTCGCCCCAGTAGGTGATGTCGAGCTGGAACTCGGCCACCGCGCACGTGACGAAGCGGGGTGCCGGCGAGCCGCCGCTGAGGTGGTCGAGGAAGTCCTCCATCCCGGGGTTGTGCCCGACGAGCGCCACATGGCCGATGCCGGCCTCGTCGTCGACCCCCGCCACCGAGCGCCCGAGCGTCGACACCGAGGCGAGGTAGAGCTCGCGGTGGAAGGCGATCCGGTCTCCGGCGACACCTGCCGACTCGGCGATCGCGCGGGCGGTCGTCGCGGCGCGCACCGCCGTGCTGCTGAGGATGAGGTCGGGCGCCCAGCCTCGCTCCGCCAAGGCGGCGCCCACCGCCGGCGCCGCCCGCCGGCCGCGTCCGTTGAGCGGCCGGTCGTGGTCGGCGAGCGCCGGGTCGTCCCAGTCGGACTTGGCGTGGCGGATTAGCGTGAGGCGTTTCATTCGGGCAAGGGTAACCCGATCCCGCGCCCGCGGCGATCCAAAGTGAAGGGGCGGGGGAGGCAGGCATCAAGGGTGAGGCCCGGGGCGGGGAGCGGATGTCAGTGCGGCCGCCCGCCGCTAGCCCGAATCGATCACCAAGCTCCGGGCTGCGGCTCGCCCTCGTTGACGCTGAGGGTGTTGGCGTGGTGACCGGCTCGGGCAGGGTGTTCACCCGGCCGCTTCGCCTGCCCCTGCCGCCGCCTACTCAGCGTCAACGAATGGCAGCGCCTCGCCTGCGAATGTGGTGATCGATCCGGGCTAGCGCTAGAGCCGCCTGAGCTCCTCCCAGAACGCTTCGCGCAAGGCGGCGACCGCGGTGCTGTCGGAGTAGTGGTTGACGATGAGGGCGAAGCGGAACTCCTCGCCGCCCCGCTCGGCCACCGCGAAGCCGGCGTAGCTGCGCACCGCCGACATCGCGCCCCCCTTCCAGCGCAGGGCGCCGCCGTCGCGCGAGGGCAGCGATGCTTTGTAGACCGCGGCGGCCGGTCCCGTCGCCGCCAAGTGCTGCACGGCCGCGAGGTCGCGCGGGGTGATGAAGTCGGCGCGCGCGAGGCCGGAGCCGTCGACCGAGCGCCAGGCCGACAGCTCGAGGCCGCGCCCCGCCCAGTGGCGGCGCAGCGCCTCGGCGGGGGGGAGTCCCGCTTTGATTCCGAGCAATTGATAGAGGCATTCGGTCTCGTGGTTGTCGGAGACGCGGTGGATCCTGTGGACGATCTGCCCCAGCGGCGGCGAGAGGTGCCGCGCGTGCTCGACCCCGCCGGGCCCCTCCTCCAACAGGCCGTGGCCGCCGTGCCCGCCCGCGACCTCGACCCCGGCGCGGGCGAGGGCGGCGTGGAAATGGTGCGCGGCGAAACGCTCCGGGTCCGGCGCGGCGCCGACGACATCGAACTCCCCGCGGCCGGCCGGCACGGTGCCGCGCAGGAACAGGCGCCCGGTCTGTTCGCCGCCGTACACGGTGACACCGTCGCCGGAGCCCGGCGGGCCGGTGCGGACGGCGTCGACGAACTCGACCTCCGGGACCTCGGGCTCCACCGCGACCAGCGCCGCCGGCGCGCCCTCTTCGGCGCCCGGCCTGAAGCGTGCCCGGAAACGGTTGTGCTCGAGGTTCAGGCCCGAGACCGGGCTGCCGTAGCCGTTGCCGATGTCGCCCCAGTTCCAGAAGTCGGCGTAGATCGAGCCGCCGAACAGCCGCCCGTCGCCGATCACGCGGCCCTCGACCCGCTTCAGGCCGCGCCCCGCCAGGTCTGCCGCCAGCGCGTCGAGGTCGGCCAGGGAGAGCGTGGGGTCGCCGCCGCCGACGAGGCACAGGTCGCCCGGCAGCACGCCGTCGTCCCGCAGCGCCTCCGGGCTGCACACCCGGGTGAGGATGCGGTGGTCCGGCCCGAACACCTCCAGCGCGGCGGCCGTGGTCAGGGTCTTGAAACTCGAAGCCGGGATGCCGGCGACCTCCGCGTGGTGGTCGAACACCACCTCCCCCGCCGGGTCGAGCACGCAGATGCCGATCGCCGCGCCCGCGAGGCCCGGGGCGCGGATCAGCCCGTCGACGCGCTCCCGCAGGGCGTCGAACCGCCCCGGCGGGGTCACCGCCGGCGGCGCCGCGACCCCGGGGGCGCCCGCGTCTTGTCGGCCCTCAGGTGCGCGGCGGAACGGCACGAGCAGCGAGGCCGCCAACGCCGCGGCCAGCAGGCAGATGATCGCGTTTTTAGCCATCGTGCCCGATCTGCGGCCCCGCCTGTGCGTCGAGCCAGCACTGGAGGATCTCGACCGCTGCCGCCTGGTCGATCACCGCCCGGCTGCGCCTGATGTCGCGCCCTGCGGCGTGCAGTTTGGCCTGCGCGGTCACGGTGCTGAGCCGTTCGTCCCAAGTCACCACCCGCCTCCCCGGCACGGCTGCGCGCAGCCTGTCGGCAAACGCTTCCACGCCCTCCGCGGCCGGTCCGCGGCTGCCGTCGAGGCGGTAGGGCATCCCCACGACGAGCACCTCAGCGCCGCGTTGCTCGGCGATCGCCGCGATGCGCTGCAGCGCGCCTGCCCTGCGCGCGTCCACGGTCTCCAAGGGGTGCGCCAGCATCCCCAAGGCGTCGCTGCCCGCGACCCCGATCCGCGCTTCGCCGTAGTCGATGCCGAGGGCGTTCATCCGCCGAACATCTGCGTCCACCTCCCCTTCGCGCCCCCCATCCCCACGCGGCGCGCGCCCGGCGACAGCATGTTTTTGTGGTGCCCGGGGCTGTACCACCACGCCTTGTTCGCGGCGATGCCGTTGCCGCCGCCGTAGATGTTTTCCGCGTTGGCGCTGGTGCCAGCCAGGGCCGCGCGCTTCCAGGGCGTCTCTTTCCCGGGCACCGGCGAGTCGTGCGCGAAGAAGCCGCGCGTCCCCATGTCCTCGGAGTGTCCGCGCGAGGCCTCGCAGAGCTTCACATCGATGGCGCAGGGCGCGAGCCCGATCAGGGTCCGGTAGCGGTTCATGTCGCGGATCGCCGCCAGCTCCGCGTCGGGCAACTGGCCCTTGAGGCGCTCGTTGGCGGCGAGGATCGCCAGGTGTTCCGCGGGAGGGCCGAGGGCGAGCGCGGAGGCCTGCCCTTCGAAGACCTTCACGTCGGCTTCGCCGAAGGGCTTCGCCTCGTCCTCCAGCAGGAACAGTTCGGCGATGCAGGCGTCGCGCTGCACCGCGATCGCCAGGATCTCCTCGCGGACCGGCGCAAGTTCCGGGTCGGCGGCCAAGACTTCCGCGACGGTCAGCACCTTGAGTTCCGCGAGCCGCGCCAGGGCCGGGTCGCCGACGCGCTGGATGTCGCCTTTGCTCAGGTCGCCCTTGTTGCGCAAGCCGCGCACCTGCGCCTCGAGCCGGCCGATCTCGGCGCGCGCCTGGGCGGTCGATTTCGCCTTCGCCGCCTCGCGCGCCGCGGCGCTGAACTGGCCCTGGTACTCCGACCACTTCGGCGCCCATTGGCGGTCGAGGATGTCGAACATCTTCTGCGCCGCCCCGCGCCCGACGGCGGCGATCTCCTTGACGATCGCGGTGCGCTTCGCGTGGTCGTCGGGCGTGGATTTGAGCTGTTGGAAAAGCTCCGAGGCTCGCTGCCGCTGGGCGTCGCTGAGCTTGTTGGGGTCGATCGGTTCGAACTGGAGCCGCTGCGCCGCCGCCGCGGTCAAGGCGCAGGCCGCCAGCGCGATCGACACGGTGCGGCGGAGGGAGAGCGGGGCGTTCATGGCGGGGATGGTTGTGGGCGGCGGGCCGGGGCGGGGCGGAAGATACGTCGAAACCGGGCGCGTGCCACCCCGTGCGAGAGGGGCGGCACCGCGGGGACGAGCCGTTGAAAAAAAACTTCGGCCGCTGTGACTTTCCCGCCGCGGGCGGCATCTCAAGCGGCGAATGATTCCTCCCCCAACAGGAACTCCGGCGCGATCCGCCACCCGGACGACCAGCGCACCGCAAGCTGGCCGGGTGGCGCGAGGCGCCACGTTCTGGGTGGTGGGCGGGCGCGCTCTCTCCTCCTCCCGGCGTTCGTCTGCCACCCTCCTGTTTCCGCTGCGGCCCGTCGGATGCGGGTCCGCGCGACCGTTGTGATCGTCGACGCGATGGGGCGCGGGGCACCTCTGCTCAGGCTCTGGTGACGCTGTAATCCGCCTTCAAATACAGCACCCCCGCCCCGTCGGCGATCCATCGGTCGGCGATGCGCGAAATCGCTCTTGTCGCGCCTCCCGCAACGCCCTAGAAATACCCGCTATGGCCTCCTTCAACAAAGTCATGCTCATCGGCAATTGCACCCGCGACCCCGAGGTGCGCTACACCCCCAAGGGCACCGCCGTCACCGACCTCGGGCTGGCGATGAACCGCTACTACACCTCCGACAGCGGTGAAAAACGCGAGGAGACGACCTTCGTCGATGTCACCCTCTGGGGGCGCACCGCCGAGATCGCCGGCGAATACCTGAGCAAGGGGCGGCCGGTCTTCATCGAGGGACGGCTGCAGATGGACACGTGGGACGACAAAAATACCGGTCAGAAACGCTCGCGCCTCAAGGTCGTCGGCGACAACCTCCAACTGCTCGGATCCCGCGATGGGGGAGGTGGCGGCGGCGGTGGTGGTGGCGGCGGTGGCGGCTTCCAGAAGCAACGCCCCAGCTCTGGTGGCGGCGCGCCCGCCGACAACGACGGCGCCCAGTTCGACGTCGGCTCCGACGACGACGACATCCCGTTTTAGCGCGGGACCTCGTGGCGCGGTGCCCGGCCCGCGAGCGCCCGACCGCGAATCCGACCAATTCCTGACGTCTACTCCGCCGCCGACATCCGCGGCTCGCCGCTTGTCGCCATTGTTCCCCCCGCGCCCCTTGCGCCCGCGGTCGGGGGCACCATCCGCAGCCCCCTGACCCCGACGCCCGCCCGATGCATCTCTTCATCACCGGAACCGGAACCGGCGTGGGCAAGACCTACGTCACCCGCCTGCTCCTGCAGGCGCTGGCCGTCCGGCGCGAAACGGCCGCCGGCTTCAAACCGATCGCCTGCGGTGATCGCGACGACGCCGAAGCCCTGCGGGCGGCGAGCACGCCGGTGCCGGATTCGTTCGACGCCGTGAACCCGGTGCACTTCAAAACACCGGCCGCACCGATGGCGGCCTCGATGATCGAAAACCGGCCGGTGGACCTCGGCGCGATCAAGGCGGCCTATCGGAGCCTCGCCGACCAGTACCAGCACGTCTTGATCGAAGGTGCCGGCGGCTGGGAGGTGCCGGTGGTCCTCGGCTACCACATGAGCGACCTCGCCGCCGAGTTCGGCGCGCCCGTCCTGGTCGTCGTCGACAACAAACTCGGTGCTCTCAGCGACACGATCCTCACCGTCAATGCGGTGCGCGACCGCGGGCTAGAGTTCGCCGGCCTCGTGCTCAACCACGTCGCCGACGAGCGCGACCCCGCCAGCATCTCCAACCGCACCCTCCTCGAGGGGATCCTCGACCCTCCCGCCGTCATCGACCTCCTCCATGGCGAGACCGAGATCGACTGGCCGTTCGCCTAGCCTAGGAGACTGTCGGACCTAGCCCGGATCGATCACCACATCCGCAGGCGAGGCGCTGCCATTCGTTGACGCTGAGTAGGCGGCGGCAGGGATCGGCAAAGCGGCTGGGTGAACACCCTGCCCGAGCCGTTCCCAACGGCAACACCCTCAGCATCAACGAGCGCAAGCCGTAGCCCGGAGCTTGGTGATCGATTCGGGCTAGGACTTTCGAGCCCGAACGTTTTCGAATTTCGATCCAAATGGTCACGATGATGAGGAGTTGATTGAGATCAGCGACGAGACAGCGGGGCGATTTGGGCAAATTGGAAAACGATTCGTGCCGGAACGGGCAAACCCGGCCGCCTCCTGGCCCGAATGGCACCAGGTCAAGGTGGGTCATCGTCGGGGAGGCGTCTCCTCGCCCGCCCGCTCCGCACCCGGCAGGCAGTCGGGGGCATCCCGGTGGCCCGGCGCGCTGGTTTCATGGCGGGGTCCTTCCGTCGCTGCGCTTGTCAGGATGACTTCGCACTTCCTTGAGGGGGCTGGTGGCCACATCCCCCCACACCGCCTCTCCACACCCCGGAGCTGTCACCCTGAGCAACGCGAAGGGCCTCCCACCGCGGCCCGCGTCTCCGGAGCCCTTTGCTGTTCAATGACCCCAGAGCCCCCCGGCTAGTAGCTAGCTCGCGCGCGTTGACGCTGAGGGCGTCCGCGTTGTGATCGGCTCGGCCCGGGTGGCGGGACGCCGCCGGGACGGACATCGGCGGGACGCCGATGCCACGGGGCATCAGGCGACGACGAACACCGGATACTCTGCCGCCTCGACCAAGGCCGCCAACGCGTCGGCGTCGAGCAAGCCCGCGCAGGCGGAGAACACCAGCGCCCCGCATTTCAAATTCTCCGCCAGAGCCGGCAGGCTGCCCTCCTGGACGGACGCCGCCGTCACCGCGTGGACGGCGACCGCCGGGCGGTCGTCGGACTCGAGCAAGCGCCGCACCCGGGCGATCTGCGCCCGCACGGCGATCACCGAATCGCTGACCACGACGACCTGCAAGCCGACCGTGCAGCTCTGCGCGGCGAGTTCGAGCGCGGTCGGGAAGGCGCGCAGCGAGCGGTGGCCGGCGTCGAGCACGATCAGCGCGTCGCCGGCGGGGGCGGTGCATTCTTTGGCCTGCAGGAGCACGACGCTGCCGGCCGGGTCGCAGGCCATCGCCGCGTGGGCGCGCCCGTGCACCGGATCGCGCCCGATGGCCCGCAGCGCCTCCGCCACCACCGTGCCCTGCTTGACCTCGAAGCTCCATTTCACCTGCGCCCCGTCGGCGGCGCGGGCGATCGCGCAACGGGCGTCTTCGGCGAGGTGCTCGAACCCGCGCTTCACGGTGCCCGGGTTCAAGCGCCGCGCCCGCCCCGAGGCGAACCCCACCTCAGCCGAACACGGCAAGGCCGCCAGCCGCACCAGGTTCGCGTCCTCGACGAACAGCCCCACCAACTCCGCCCCCAGGCGCGAGGCCATCAAAGCCGCGCCGTCCACGGCTTCGAGGGAGCCGCCTGAGGAGTCGAGGGTGATGAGGATTCGGCGCATGGGTTCTCGGGTGGGTGTTTAGCGATCAGAATCCTTTTCGTGACGATCCTGCGCCAATACGAAATGGTGCTCGATCCGGAAGCATTCGCGAAACGCAGCCATCAGCAAGCCGTATCGCTCCGGTTCGAGAGAAGTCTTCCCGGCGGAGGCGTAGGACGGATAGCCGTTGCTGCCTCCGGTTCGACACTTCCGTCCACGGACGGCTGCTTCGAACGACCAGGTGGATCCGTCCATCACCCCCCAGCCGATGTCTTCCGGCCGATAGTTCTCTTGCCACCCCCAGACTTCTAGCAAATCGAGGGCGTCGAAGAAAGAGTTGGCTTGGTCCTCGTCGATCGGAATCCGACCTCGGATCAATCCCGCGAACTCCCCCGACCCTCGATAGCGGATCTCGCCGCCCTTGAGTCGCCATCGTTGGGATCCCCCGAACTCGAGCGATTCCATAATTGAAAAGGAGGGAGGTGTCATCGCCTTGCGCCTGCCAACGGCCGCCCGCCGCTCACTTCTCCCCCTCGCCACCGGCCTTGTTCGCCGCCGCCTTCTTCTTCGGCTTCGCTTTGCCCTTGTCCTTGCCGGCTTCGGCGAAGGCGCGCAGACGGTCTTCGACCTTGGCGTTGACCGAGCCTTTGGGGAACTTGCCGGTGCGGGCGTTGCGCTTGCCGGCGGCCTCGCCGGTGAGGACGGCGATGCCCTCGTCGATGGTCTTGACCGGGTAGATGTGGAACTGGCCGGCCTCGACGGCCTCGACGACCGCGGGTTTGAGCATGAGGTGGCGGACGTTGGAGTCGGGGATGAGGACGCCCTGCCCACCGGTGAGGCCGCGCGCGGCGCAGAGGTCGAAGAAGCCCTCGATCTTCTCGTTGGCGCCGCCGATGGCCTGCACTTCACCGAACTGGTTCACCGACCCGGTCACCGCCAGCGCGCCGTTGACCGGCACGTCGGCGAGGGCGGAGATCAGGGCGTAGAGCTCCGTCGACGAGGCGCTGTCGCCGTCGATGCCGCCGTAGCTCTGCTCGAAGACGAGGCTCGCCTGCAGCGACAGGCTCGCCTGCGGCGCGTAGTGGGCGCCGAGGTAGCCCGACAGGATGAGGACGCCCTTCGAGTGCAGCGGGCCGCCGAGCTGGACCTCGCGCTCGATGTCCACCACGCGCCCGGCGCCGGGACGGACGCGGGCGGTGACGCGGACCGGGTGCCCGAAGGCGTGGCCGCCGACCTGGTAGACGGTCAGGGCGTTGACCTGGCCGGGGCGCCCGCCGGAGGTGTCTAACAAAACGGTGCCATCTACGACCCGTTCGGCCATGCGCTCGCTGATGCGCCCGGCGCGGTCGATGCGCGCCCGCACCGCGGCGGCGACATGCTCGCCGTCGACGGCGCGCTTGCGCGCCCGGCGCGCCAGGTGGTCGGCCTCGCGGGCGAGGTCGGTGACGTCGGACATCCGCACCGCCAGCCGGCCGCAGTCGTCGGCCTCGCGCGAGCCGTGCTCGACGAGGCGGGCGACGCCCTCGGGCTTGAACGGCAGCAGCCCCTCGGACTTGGCGATGGTGCCGAGCGCGCGGGCGAAACGGTTCACCGAGGCGCGGGTCCGCGGCACGGTCTCGTCGAAGTCGGCGACCACCTTGAACAGCTCTTCGAACTCGGGGTCGTAGGCGAGCAGCAGGTAGTAGTAGCGGCGCTCGCCGGTGAGCACGACTTTGACATCGAGCGGCACGGGCTCCGGCTCCAGCGTCACGGTGTTGAGGAAGCCGAGCTGTTTGGAGACGGGTTCGGCGTTGATCTCTCCGGTGCGCAGGGCGCGCTTGAGGCCGTCCCAGGCGAATGGCTGGCGGAGCAGCTCGTAGGCGTCGATCACGATGTAGCCGCCGTTCGCGCGGTGGAGCGCGCCGCCTTTGATCAGCGAGAAATCGGTGACGAGGTTGCCCATCTCGGCGACGTGCTCGACGGTGCCGAGCAGGTTCTCGAAGGTCGGGTTGTCCTCGTAGACGACCGGGCTGCCGGCGGTCTCGCCGTTGTCGATGAGGGTGTTGATGCGGTAGCGGCCCATGATAGCGCGGGCGTCGTCACCGCCGCCGCCGTGCGGGTCGCCGTCGCGCGAGGGGCGCAGCGCCCCGGCGTTCTCGACGATGTCCGCCTGCACGGCATCGAGGTAGCCGGCGACGGCCTTGTCGCGCGGGAACTCCTTCTTGAGGTCGTCGATGATCGAGCTGACCAGCACTTCGGTGACCTGTTTGTCGAGTTCCCGCACCGCGCGCGCGAACTCGCGCCGCCAGCGCGGCGCCTGCCGGGCGAGTTCCTGCAGCTCCACCTGCACGGTCTTGACCGCGGCGTGGAAGGCCTCCTTCTGTTCGTCGGGCAGCTTGTCGAAGGCCTCGTGCTCGATCACCTCGCCGTCCTCGCCGACGGGTGCCATCGCCAGGCCCGACTGGGTGCGCATCAAGGCCACGCCGCGCTCCTTGGCGCTGGCGCGCACCAGGTCGAAGGCCTCGCTCTCGCGGTCCGAATACTCGTCCTCGATCTCCTTGGTGCGGGCGCGGTACTCGTCGCTCTCGAAGGCCGCCTGCACCGCGGCGCCGAGATCCTCGACCAGCCCGCGCATGCCCTCCTCGAGCCGCTCCGCGGTGCCGGGTTTTAGCTTGAGCACCGCCGGGCGCTGCGGGTCGTCGAAATTGTAGACGTAGCACCAATCGGCGATCTCCCCGCGCGGCTTCTTGGCCTTCTTCTCGAGGTGGCGCCGGACCAGGGTCTGCTTGCCGTAGCCGGTCGGTCCCATCACGTAGAGGTTGTAGCCCTCGCGCTCCATCTCGATCCCGAAGGCGATGGCGTCGAGCGCCCGCCGCTGGCCGAGCACGCCGTCGAACTCCTTCAGCTCCGCGGTGGTGCGGAACTTGAACTGGGCGGGGTCGCAGCGGTGGTAGAGCTGGTCGGGTCGGAGCTCGCGGGGCTTCGGCATAGGGGGGCACCGGTAGCGCTCGCCGCGAGGCGCGACAAGTCGCAGATCGAAGCGCGCACCGCACCGCGACGGGGGCGGCTTGGGGGTGCGGCGCCCGCCCGGGGCGCCCAAGCCCGCCCAAGCCCGGATCGCTTCACCGCGCTCCGGATTGCGGCTCGCCCTCGTTGACGTCTGCGGATGGGGTGATCGATCCGGGCGAGGAGCCTGTCGGACTTGCCCGTTCCGGCGCGAAACGTTTTCCAATTCGCCCCAATCGCCCCGCTGCCTCGTCGCTGATCTCGATCAACTCCTCACCCTCGTGACGATTGGGCTCGAATTTCTAAAGGGTTCGGGCTCGAAAGTCCTGAACCCGACAGACTCCTAGACAACAACCTCCCCTCGGCTACGCTCCTCTGTCAGATGCAGCGCTTTCAACAGTTGCTCGCCGCCCTGCTGATGGCGGTGCTCGTGACGCCGACCACGGTGGGAGCGAGTTTGGAACGGGGTGCCGAACAGGTCTGCGGCTGCTGCGGTTGCGATGGGAAATCGCTGCCCGGCTGCGATTGCGTGGCAGAAGATCGCGACCGCGACTCGCCGGTGCAGGTCGCCGTCGAGCCGAGCCCCGCTTCTGCCCAGCCGTCTGCGGCGCCGGAGGTGATCGGCGAAGTCGATTTGCCGTCCCCCAGCTGGCGCGCCCTGCCCGGTCGGCAGGAGGTCTCCGATCTCGCACCCCCAGGGCGCTACGCGGGGCGGAGCTGTGTCTTGAGGCTTTGATTCCCGGCTCGCGCGCGCCCTCTCCGCGGCGGAGCCGCCGCTCCGGCGGGGTCGCTCACGCGCTATGACCAGCCGGGCCGAGTGCCCTTCCCGCAGCATCCTCCGATGCGGGCCGTCCGGCGGCATGGCGCCGCCGACACCACACGCGGGCGCGGCGATCCCGCGTCCCCCCACCCAACCACGATCTCCATGCCATGCGCACCCTCCTCTACCCGCCCTTTCTCTCTGCCCTCCTGCTCGCCGCCGCCCCGGCGGCGGTCGTCGATTACGAGCTCACCGTCGCCGAATCGGGCAAGGCCCTCACCCTCAACGGCGGCATCCCGGGGCCGACGCTGCGGTTCCGAGAAGGCGACATCGCACGTATCCGAGTCCACAACGCCCTGTCGGTCGAAGAGACCTCGATCCACTGGCACGGCCTGCTCGTCCCCAACGCGATGGACGGCGTCCCCTACCTGACCACGCCGCCGATCCCGCCCGGCGGCCACCTCGACTTCGAGTTCCCACTGCGCCACTCGGGCACCTATTGGTATCACTCGCACACCGGCCTCCAGGAACAGCGTGGGGTCTATGGCTCCATCGTGATCGAGCCGCGCGGCGGCGAACCGGCCGAGGCCGACCGCGAGCAGGTCGTCGTCTTGTCCGACTGGACGGACGAGCGCCCGCGCGAGGTGATGCGCTCGTTGATGCGCGGCGACGAGTGGTATTCGATCGCGAAGGGCAACGCCCAGTCGCTGGCCGGCGCGATCAGAGCCGATGCCCTCGGGGCGACCATGAAGCGTATCAAATCGCGCATGGCGGCGATGGACATCTCCGATGTCGCCTACGACGCCTTCTGGATCAACGGCGAGCCGCATCCGCAGGTCCCGGCGCAGCCCGGCGAGCGCGTGCGCCTGCGCGTCATCAACGCCGCCGCGTCGAGCTACTTCTACCTGCAGAGCTCCGACGGACCGATGACCGTGGTCGCCGCCGACGGTCCGGCGGTGCAACCCTTCGACATCGACCGGCTGCTGATCGGCATGGCGGAGACCTACGATCTGATCGTCACCGTCCCGCCGGCCGGTGCCGTCGAGTTCCGCGCCACCGCGCAAGACGGCTCGGGGCACGCCTCGCTGACCATCGGCGAGGGGGTTCCGGGGCCGGTCCCGGCCATCCCGAAGCCCGACCTCTACCGCATGGACCACATGCTGGAGATCGCGCTCGCCGACATGGAGATGGGCGGCGACGCGATGATGGGGGCGACCGGCGCGATGGAGCCGATGGCCCGTCCGGGTCCGCCCTATGCCCAGCTCAAGTCGACCACGCGCACCGCCTTGCCCGCGTCGGCGCCGCGTCGCGAGATCGAGCTGCGTCTCACCGGCGATATGAAACGCTACCTGTGGTCCTTCGACGGCAAGACGCTGGCTGAGGATTCCACCATCCCGGTCCACCGGGGCGAAGCGCTGCGGGTCACGCTCATCAACGACACGATGATGCATCACCCGCTGCACCTCCACGGGCACTTCTTCCGCGTGATCGACGGCGACGACGATGCGCACGCGCCGCTGAAGCACACGGTCGACGTGCCCCCCATGGGCCGCCGCACGATCGAGTTTCTCGCTGACGAACAGGGAGATTGGTTCTTCCACTGCCACCTCCTCTACCACATGGATGCCGGCATGGCGCGGGTGTTCAGCTACGCTGCGGCCGAAGACCCCGCCCACCGACCGCAGCTCGACGAGAGACTGACCAAGCCCCGCTTCTGGATGGCCGAGGCGTCGCTGATGAGCCATATGAGCATGGGCGGGGCGATGCTCATGACGCCGCGCGACGACTTCTACGTCGGCTGGGACGTCGGTTTCCACGACCACGGTGAATACGAGATCGATCTCGGCTGGAGCCATTACGTCGATCCCAACTTCAGCTACGGCCTCGGCTACCGGTTGACGAACCAGCACGGTGCCGAAGACCGGCTGTTCGCCGCCGCGGTCTACCGCCTGCCCTACCTCGTCGACAGCTCGGTGCAGGTCGACAGCGAGGGCGACTTCCGCTTCGGCCTCGGCCGCGAGGTGCCGATCACCGCGCGGCTCAGCCTTGAGGGCGATGTCGAGTACGACACCGGCAGCGGCTGGGAGTGGATGGCCGGAGCCTCGTACCGCGTCTCCAAGCGCCTCTCGCTCAAGACCGGCTACCACTCCGAGCACGGCTTCGGCGCCGGGGTCGGTCTGCAGTTTTAGGGCGTGGTCGAGCACGTGTGATGAGCGCGACGAACAGAGGACTTCGGCTCCAGCGAACCGCTGCCGATGCAGGGGGCGAGCACCCTGGCGGGCGGCAACGCCGTCCGCGGTGGAGCGGCCCGCTGCCCCGGCATGCCCGGCGCCGGCGCTCCCCCCGGAAGGGCCAAGCAAAGCCTAGCCCGAATCGATCACCAGGCTCCGGGCTACGGCTTGCCCTCGTTGATGCTGAGGGTGTTGCCGTTGGGAACGGCTCGGGCAGGGTGTCTACCCAGCCGCTTCGCCGATCCCTGCCGCCGCCTACTCAGCATCAACGAATGGCGGCGCCT
>JAUIGD010000405.1 GCA_030430255.1 Verrucomicrobiia bacterium | reverse complement strand
CCACCTCCGCCGCCCCTGCCAGCGCGTGGTCGCGCCCGACGTATTCGAGGTCGACCGCCACCCGGATGCGCTCGTCCCAGTCCCGCATCGCCGGCCAACGCTGGTAGATCTCCTCGAGCAGCGCCGCCACATCGCCGCCCTCCGCGGGCGCCATTTCCAGCTCGGAGACACCGGCGAGATCGCGCAGCACGGAGAAGAAGAGGACACGCATTCGGGGAATCGGGCGGGGAGGGTGGCGCCAGGGGAATCTCCGTCAGGATCGCCTGTTCATCCAACCCTCAATTCAGGTCCAGCCGATCATCGATGCTCGGGCAGGATGTGCTCGGTCTTCAGCGTGCCGATGAGCGGCAGATTGCGGTAGCGCCCTTGATAATCGAGGCCGTAGCCGACGACGAACAGGTCGTCGATCTCGAAACCGACATAGTCGACCGCCACCTCCACCGCCCGCGGCGTGCGCTTGTCGAGCAAGACGCCGAGCCGCAGCGACTCGGGGTTGCACTCCGCGCGGACCTTCCGCGCGATGGCATCCAGGGTCCGACCGCTATCGAGGATGTCGTCGATCACCAGCACGTGCTCGCCCGAGAAATCCGGCATGCGGCCGACGTTGAACTTCACCTCGCCGCTGCTCTCGGTGCCGCCGTGATAGCTCTCGACACTGATGCACTCCATCTTCAGCGGCAGCCGGATGCGGCGCAGCAGGTCCGCCATCATGATCAGCCCGCCGTGCAGGATGGCCACCACGGTGAGGTTCTTGCCGCGATAATCGTCGGTGATCCGCTCGGCGATCGCGTCGAGCCGAGCCAGGATCTGCGGTTCGTCGAAGAGGACGGTGTCGAGGTGGTCGTGCATGGGCGGGGCGAGCGGCCAGCATTGCACCCCAGACGATCCGGGCAACTGTTTGCTGCGCCCGCGACACCCTGACCCTCCATGAACGACGACCCTGCCCCGCCATCCCCTCCCCCGAGCCTCGCTGACCTGCGGGTCAGCTACGCGCGAGCGGAGCTCGACATCGCCGACACCGCCACCACCCCTTTCGCCCAGTTCGAGCACTGGATGGGCGAGGCCCTGGCGTCCGAACTGGCCGAGCCGAACGCCATGAGCCTCGCCACCGTCGACGCCCACGGCCAGCCCTCCAACCGGACCGTCCTCCTCAAGGGGATCGACGAGCGCGGTTTCATCTTCTACACCAATTACGGGAGCCGCAAAGCGACCGACCTGCAGGGGAACCCGCGCTGCGCGCTCTGCTTCCTCTGGAAAGAGCTGGAACGCCAAGTCCTCGTGCGCGGCACGGCACACAAGCTTCCCCGCGAAGACTCCGAGCGCTACTTCAAGAGCCGCCCGCCCGGGCATCAGATCGGCGCTTGGGCTTCGACCCAGAGCAAGGAAATCCCGGACCGCCAGTGGATGGTCGATCGGGAAGCCGAGCTGACCCGGCGCTTCCCCGAGGGCGATGTGCCCCTCCCCGACTTCTGGGGGGGCTACGCCGTCGCCCCCACCGAGATCGAGTTCTGGCAGGGCCGCCCCAACCGACTCCACGACCGCATCCTCTACCGGCTCGCCGATGCCGGGACATGGACGCGCCACCGCCTCAGCCCGTAGTCCGGACCGGTCGCCACATCCGCAGGTGGGGCGCCATCCCGCCTACCCGCCGGCCTCCGCTGCGACTTCGGCGCCGCCGAATTCGGCCTCGGCGCACCACAGGTCATCGCCGAATTCCGCTTTCAAGGCGGTCGACATCGCCGCCCCATCAAGCCCTTTCCGCAGCGTCGCGAACACGGTCGCACCCGACCCCGACATCAAGACCACCCCGCTCTCGCCCCTCGCCGCCATCCAACGCTTGAGGGTCGCCAGCAAGAGATACTTCTCGAAAACCGGGCGCTCGAGGTCGTTCACGGCCTCCCCCCACGGGGCGTGCTGCGCGGCGTAGCGGACGCCCGGGAGCGGCAAGGCGTCGGCCCACCGCGAGTACGCCCAAGCGCTCGCCACACCGAAGCCCGGCTTCACCAGCAGCACCCGCGTGCGCGGGATCGGCCCCGGGAAGCGCGCGATCTGTTCCCCGCGGCCGCGGCAAACCGCGGGCAGGCCGTCGATGAAAAAGGGGACATCGGATCCGAGCGCCGCCGCCACCTGGCTCAGGCGGGTCGCGCTCAGCCGCGGCTCGGACATCCGGTTCAGCGCCCGCAAGGTCGCCGCCGCATCGCTGCTCCCGCCGCCCAGCCCGGCTCCGGAAGGCACCCTTTTCTCGAGCTGGATCTCGCCACGGAACCCCACCCCGACCGCCTCCGAAAAGGCCGCCACAGCGCGCGACACCAGGTTTTGTTCGCCGGTCGGTAGCGCCGGGTCGTCGCAAGCCAATTCCACCGACGCCCGCTCCGGCGGCGAGACCTCGAGGTCGAACGCGAGCCGGTCCGCGATTCCCCGCAGCGGCACCATGAGGGTCTCGACCTCATGGAAGCCGTCCTCGCGCCTGCCGAGGACCCGCAGGCTCAAGTTGATTTTCGGGGGGGCGGATTCGACGTGTTTCATGGTCGGACGGGCGAGACCTCGGCCTTCCTACCGGACTTCACCACCCATCGCAACTGCAACACCCATGTTCCACAACGTCTACTTTTGGCTCAAACCCGGCGCGGATTCCGCCCGTTTCGAAACCGGCGCGAAGGCGCTTCTCGACATCGAGATGGTGGCCTCCGGGGGGCTCAACCGCACCGCCCCCACCCCCGAACGCGAGGTGACCGACAAGACCTTCAGCTACCACCTCTGTCTGGAATTCGCATCCATCGACGACCACAACACCTACCAGATCCACGATGATCACCACCGATTCGTCGAGAACTGCGGCGATCTTTGGGAGCGCGTCGTCGTCTACGACAGCGAGCCGGTCTGATCGCCCCGCCCGGCTCGACCGACCCGCGAGCGCGGCACCACAACGTGGCGCCGGCGGGGTGATGCCTCCCGCCACCACCGGCTTGCGGGGATTGTTGTCTCCGCGGCAAGGCGCCGCACCCGTACACCGTTCACCCCCCAACCGGACCGCTTCAAAGTGGCCGGCAGGGGGGTGTGAAAACGGTGATCGGCACGCTTCCCCGTCGGGGCGCGTCCTCTCGAAGCCGGGAGACGAGATCTAGTCGGTCAGCTTTCCCGAAGCGGCGAGCACCGCGTCGGTCACGCCACTGTCCTTCTCGGCCATCGCCTCGACCAAATTCTCGACGATGTCCTCGCGCATCTTGTCCACCAGGTCGATCCCCTTGCGGGTGATCTGGACCATGACCTTCCGACGATCATCGGAAGCGTGGAGGCGCTGGACGTAACCGAGCTTCTCGAGGCGGTCGACAAGACCGGTGGCCGCCGCTGTCGAATGGCCCATCTTCTTGGAGATGTCGGTCATCGTCAGGTAGTCCTCCTTGGCCAGATAGCCGAGGAGGAAGAACTGCGCGAACGACACGTTCCCCTTGTTCAGTTCCTTCGACAGGTTCAGCAAAAACGAGCGCTGGGTGAACATGATGAAGTCCGCCAAGCGTCCGGCATCTTTCCGAACTGTCTGCTTTTTTTCGTTTACCGCTTGCATAAGCTAAAAGTTATTGCCTGTAATTATCAGAATCGGCATGATAATAATAAACTACAGAATTATCCTAGTGGCAAGAATTTTTTGAATGATCGTAATTTTAGGATTCTGCCCCCGTCGCATGCCTTACTTTATAGTTCAAGAATCGAAAATATCAAATTTGTTTTTCAGAAAGGCGACAAAAGTGCGTTTTTGAGAAGCTTATCGCGCTACTTTTAGCAGCGTTAGAGCAATTTCGCCAGAAATTTTATTAACAATCCCCACCCCTTCATCGGGTACAAGATTTCGGATTCTGTGAGGAAGGATCCTCTGCAAGCACCGCCCACGGCTAGCCCGAATCGATCACCAAGCTCCGGGCTGCGGCTCGCCCTCGTTGACGCTGAGGGTGTTGGCGTGGTGACCGGCTCGGGCAGGGCGTTCTCAGCGACAAGACAGCGCGACGATTGAGCCGATGACCAACCGAATCGCGCCGGAACGGGCAAGTTCGACGGCCTCATGGCCAGCGATCGCTACGGCAATTCGAGAGCCCAGCTCCGCTCCCCCACCTCGCAAGTCGCTCCCGCGTCGAGCCGCAACAGGTGGCTCGCGCGCGCCGCCCCGAGGAGTGAGTGGGACACCTGCTTGCCCACCAGGCGGAAGCGCCCCTCTTCGTCGAGACGCCCGCGCAGATAGTGCGGGCGGCTCCCCCCGTTTTCCAATCGCTCGCCGATCTCGACCTGGCGTTGCCCCTCCCGCACCGGTTCGGCAGCCCCCGCTCGCAAGCGTAGCGCCGGGGCCACAAATACCGTACAGCAGGTGAGCGCTGAGACCGGGTTGCCGGGCAGTCCGAAAACCTGCCGCCCGCCGTCGGCCGTCGCGTAGAGCAGCGGTTTCCCCGGCTGAATCCGCACCCGCCAGAACTCTTCTCGCGCCGCACAGACCTCCAGTGCCGGGCGCACAAAATCGCGATCGCCGACGGACACCCCACCGGCTACGACCACCACCTCCGCCACCGCCAACGCCTCGGACAGCACCGCGACCGTCGCCGACAGTTCGTCCGGCGCATGCAGGCGCGCCACGCAGTGCCCGCCGAATCGCGCCACCGCGGCTGCGAGCATCGGCCCATTGCTGTTGAAGATCTCGCCCCCTCTCAGCGCGGCGCCGGGCTCCCGCCCGTCCCCGGCGACCTCAACCAATTCGTCGCCGGTGGTCACCACCGCCACGGTCGGGCGCCTCCCGACCCTCGCCCCATGGCACCCCTGGGAGGCCAGCAGCCCCACCGCTGCGGAGCCGAGGAGTTCGCCACCGCCGAGCAGGAGTTGGCCGCGGCAGACGATCTCCCCAGCCTTCCGCACCCATTCGCCCCGCTGCGCCGCGCAGGCCAACGCGATCCGGTCACCTTCCCTGCGGACATCCTCCTGCATCACCACGGTGTCTGCACCCGGAGGCATCGGAGCACCGGTCAGGATCCGCACGCACTCCCCCTCCCCCAACTCCCGCCGGGCCGCGCCCCCGGCTGCGGAGACCCCGACCACCCGCAAAGTCCCCCGCCCCGCTTCCAGATCCCGCCAACGCAGGGCATAGCCGTCCATCGCCGATTGGTCGAACCCCGGCAGAGCGACCCCCGCCCGGACTTCACCCCGCAGATAACGCCCCCGCAAGCCCTCCAAGCCAGTCCACTCCTCGCCCCCGGTCGCTGTCGTCGCGGCGATCCGCGCGTGGGCCTCGACCTCCTCGATCATGCCCACTACTGCGGCAGCGGCAGGGCGCCCCCGCCGGCTTCGATCTCCCGCTCCAGTTCCGCTTGCGCATCCAACCTCACCCCGGCATCCGGCACCGACAGTTCGGGCACCTCGCGCATCCCCCCATCGCTCGCCCCACCAGGGCCGGGCTCCCGCAAACGGCCCTGCGCGTCGACATCGATGCCGAAGTCGCGGAGGTCGACCCGCATCGGGATGGGATCCAACGTCGGCGCCGGCGTTTGGGCGGGCGTTTCCGCCGCCGTTCCCACGCCCGACCACGCGCCCTGTGGGGAGTCCGGCATGGACCACATCACGATGTCCCCGGGCTGCGGAGTGCCGGTCAAGATGTCGGCCACCACGATCCCGATCCCGTTGCCCGGATCGGTGCCACCGATGGGGTAAAGTTCCCATGGGTCTCCAAAATCCTTTGGCTGCTCGAGCCAGCCAAAGCTCCGCTTGTTCGGGCTGCGGTAGACGAGGATGTCCAACCGACCATCTTGAT
>JAUIGD010000404.1 GCA_030430255.1 Verrucomicrobiia bacterium | reverse complement strand
ACTCGGGCTAGAATACCCTAGGAGTCGATTTCTTAGCCGAGAGCGGCGATCCGCCGTGCGTTGGGGTGAACGCACGGCGCAGGGGAAAAATGCGGGGAAATCCCAGTCGATTTCTTAGCCGAGAGCGGCGATCCGCCGTGCGTTGGGGTGAACGCACGGCGCAGGGGAAAAATGCGGGGAAATCCCAGTCGATTTCTTAGCCGAGAGCGGCGATCCGCCGTGCGTAGAGCCCCTTGAGCCTCGAAGCAGCGTTCTTGTGGATGACGCCATTTTTGGCCGCGCGGTCGGCGGCGGAGACGAGCGAACGGTACTTGGTGCCCGCCTCGTTGGCGTCGCCTGAGGCCAGCGCATCGTTGAGGGCGCGGCGTGCCGACCTCACCCGAGTTTTAATCGAGCGGTTGTGGAGGGCGCGCTTGTCGGACTGCCGGGAGCGTTTCTTAGCGGATTTTGTGTTCGCCATGAGCTTTTCTGCAAAGGGGCGGAGAGTGTAGCGACCGGGTCGCGCTTGTCAAGCGCCCAACGTTGCGATGGTCCGGCGACGCGAGCGCGGCGCCTCAGCCGAGCCCGAGCAGCCCGGCGGCGAGGCAGACGACGCACAGCGCTAGGCCGGTGGCCGGTACGGCGCGCGGCACCGAGAACGGCGCGCGGGTGGCTGAGGGAGATGATTTGATCCGCAGCAAGGCCAAGTTCACCATCGCGAACACCGCCAGGGTGATGCTGCTGGTGGTTTTCGCCAAGGTCGTCAGATCGAAGGAGAGGGCGAGCGCGCAGATGGCGGCGGTCGCCAGCGCCGTGGCGCGCAAAGGCGTCTGCCGCTTCGGGTGCACTTGCCGCAACCACCCCGGGGCTAGCCTTTGTCCGGCCATCCCGTAGAGAACCCTCGACACCATGATGATCTGGATCAACGCCCCATTGATGATCGCGACCATGCTGATCACGCCGATGGTCGCCCCCGCCCCTCCGCCGCCGCCGACCACGAGCACCAGCGGTGCCTCGGCGCCGGCGAGCTGCCCGGGCGGCACCGCGCGCACGGCGATCGCCGCCACGAGGATGTAGAGCAGGGTGGCCACCGACATCGCGATGAGGATCGCGCGCGGCAGGTTGCGCGCGGGATCGCGCACCTCTTCCGCCATATTGACGATGTCCTCGAACCCGATGAACGCGAAAAAGGCCAAGAAGCCGCCGAGGAAGACGCCGTGCCAGAGCGGGCCAGCGCCGGCGGTGGCCGCGGTCGCGACTTCGGGTGGGGTGGCGGATGGGGCTGCGATCAGGCCGAAACCGCAGACCAGCACCAAGCCGGCGATCTCGATCACGGTGACCGCCGAGGCGGCGCCGACCGAGGTTTCGACCCCCCACGCCGCCAAGCCGCCGAGCAACAGGATGCTGGCCAGCACGGCCACCGGAACCGGCACGGCGACAAACTCCCGCAGGTAGCCGGCGAAGCCGTTGGCGATGGTCGCCGCTGAGACGACGCCGGTCAGCACGACGCCCCAACCGGCGAGCATCGCGGGCAGGCGCACCGGGAACGCCGCTCGCAGGTAGGCTGCCTCTCCGGCGCTGCGCGGGATCCGCGAGGCGAGCTCGGCGTAGGAGAAGGCGGTCACCCCGGCGACCAGGCCCGCGCCGAGGAAGGCCAAGGGGGCCGCGTGCCCGGCGGCTCCCGCGACCTCGCCGACCAGCACATAGATCCCGGCTCCCAAGATCGTCCCCAAGCCGTAGAAGACCAGAAGTGGCAGCGACAGGTTGCGGCGCAGGGAGGCGCGTCTATCGAAGCTCGGCCTAGCCATGGTCAAAGCGTCGCCCACCCGGTGCCGTTGCGCTCCGCAATCGCTGCGAATTTCTGGTCAGTTCCCGGCTGCGGGCGGAGTGTCCCGGGCCGGAGCGAACCCGACCTGGGCGCAGTGGCGGGACGCCGCTGGCACGGACATCGGCGGGACGCCGATGCCACGGGAGTCTACTTGGAGACCTGCAGGCGGAGACCCCGGCGTTGAGATCGGGCGGCGGGAACTCGTTGTCCCCGATGCCTAGGTCTCTGCTCGCCCCTGTCGCCGCCGTCTTCCTCACCGCTCCCGCTGTCTGCGCGGGGTGGGATTTGTCCGACATGGTGACCGGTTCGGGGGGATCGACCCGCTATCACGCCCAGCCGGTGCCGGAGGAGTTGCGCAACGCTTGGCCGGCGGAGTGGGAGGAGGAATTCCAGCGGCGGGCGCACTCGATCATCACGGCGCAGGCACGCGACCTGAAGGCGGGGGTGAACACCTATTTCGAAAACGAGAAGCGCACCTATGGGACCTTGATGGCGCACATCTTGGGCGGGGGCGACGGGAGGGCGCTGGAGTATCTGCAGACGCGCGACCACCAGCATGAGGAATGGCACCGCGAGACGGCGGGCATCGACTACTACGCCTGCTTCACGTTGAAGCATCAGATGCGGAAGTACTTCTACTTCGGCGACCTGTTGGAACCGGACTACCGGAAGCAGATGTTCGAGGGGGCGAAGCGCTGGACGGCGCAGGATCCGATGCGGCGCCCGCACTACGCTTTCAAGGGGCCGAAGGAGGGGTGGGGGCCGGACGCGCGCAACTCTTGGGTCGATATCCGTTCGACCGAAAACCTCTATTTGATGCGGGTCACCAGCGTCTATCTGATGGCGGAGGAGACGGGGAACCAGGCGACCGCGGCGCAGTACAAGCGCGAGTTGTTGGACTACGCCGCGACGCTCTACCGGGTCGGCATCGGGGAGTGGGACTCTGAGAACTACCACGGGCACTCGGTCGCGCCGCTGCTGAACCTGTACGATTTCGCGGCGGACATCGAGGTGAGGCGGGCGGCGAAAGCGTGCCTCGACTTCTATTCCGCGGCGGGCGCGGTAAAATACTGGCGCGGCGGTTTCAACGGTCCGACGAAGCGCGACTACAACCACGCGCAGCCCTTCGGCGGCAGCGCGCCGAACTCGCTGTGGGTGTGGTTCGGCGACCACCCGCGCGGCAAGTCCGACGGTTGGGAGTCGGACGAGGTGCATCAGATCACCAGCGCCTACCGGCCGCCGGCCGCGGTGGTGAACCTGGCGCGGCGGAAATTCGACCGGCCGATGGAACTGTTCGCGTGGAAGCCGCCCTACGACGCGACGACCTCGCACCGCGCCGGCGCGGAGGCGGAGTATGCGGAGACGCAGTACTTCGGGCACGGTTTCCAGATGGGTTCGTTGACCGGAGGCACCTCGGTGGACGGCGGCGATGTGAACGGCTTCAAAATTCTCGCCTTCGATGCGGAGGATGGGGCGGTGGCATTGCATGCGGTGCCGGGCTCGGACCCGGCGATGCCGGGCTCGCCGCAATACCAGAAGGGCAAGGTCGCCGCCCCGAACCGGGTGGCGCAGCAGGGCAGCCTCGCGCTCTGGCTGGTGGAGGATGGGGCGTCGCCGTGGTTGTGGGTGGTGCCCCAGGGTGTGGGGGTGTCCTCGGCAGGCGGGGTGACCTTCCTCGAGTGCGACCGGACTTGGGTCGCGGTACGTTCCTTGGGGGCGAGCGCCCTCCGCGTGGATGCGGCGAAGTCACGCGAGTTGGCGGAGAACTCCAAATCGCGTTTCCCGGGGCATCAGGTGTTGAGCGCGGAGGGCGACGGCGGCGCATTCTGCGGGCTGGCGGTGGAGGTGGGTGAGCGGGAGACCCACGGAAGCTTCGCGAAGTTCCGCGCCGCGGTGCTGGGGGCGGAAGTGGACTTGGGCGAGCTGGATTCGGGGGTCGTCCGCTACAAGGCCAGCGATGGGAAACACCTCGGGATCCACTGGAACGACAATCCGCTCGACCTCGGGGTGTGGCGCAATGGCGAACGCCGCGATCTCCGCGCCGCGGCACTCTATCAGAGCCCCAACATCCGCGCGCCGTGGGGCGGCGGATTTTTGCAGGTCGAGGCGGGAGGGGAAACGTTCCGCTGCCAGGTGGGCGAGGATGGAACGGTACGCTTCGGGGAGTAGCCCGAGGCACGGACTTCTTGGAGCCGGTTTCGAGAGGGGGCCGCCGGAGCAGGCCTCCGGCCTCCCCGCTCCCGGCTTTCCAAAACCCCCAAAGGAAAGCCGTCGACGGAGAGGCCGGGGACTGCCCCGGCTGGTGTCCCCCTTTGCAAGGGAGACGCCTCTCTCTGACCCTTCTTAGAGCATTTGCGGTGCCAAGTTTCCCGTGTGCTGACGCGAAAAGTTTCGGCGCTCGCTTGCCGGTGGAGCGGGTTTTGGTTAGCCTTTGAGCATGAAGCGTTTCCCCTTGTGCTCGGCGGTCGTCTTGGCCATCTCGGTCCCCTTCGAGAGCGGGGCGATCCCCCAGAGTTTCGGAGGTGGGGGGTTTTTCGGTGCGGACGCGGCGCCGCCGCGGGTGCTCGACGAAGACTGGACGGACGAGCTGGTCGCGGTGGCGCTCTGGGGTGGAGGAGGCGGACTGCCGGGGGATTGGTCCGAGGTGCCTTCGGTCGAAGGGGAAGAGGTGCGGAGGTGGGAGATCGCGCCGCGGGTGTTCGGGGCGCATCCGCGGGCGGTGTTCGCGACGCTCGAAGAGGGGGCGCTGCGGTCGATCTCGTTGCTCTACCTCGATGCGGGCGACCACTATGGCTACCGGCCGGGCGAGGCCGACTTGAGGGAGCTACAGCGTTCGTTCAAGGCGCGCTACAAGGAGCTGGAGGAGACCCTCGAGGACGCGTTGGCGGAGCGGGCGGAGCGTCGCGGCCAGCGGACGGCGGTCGGGCGCACGGCGTTCCTGCGTTCGGAGTATCTGGACTACCCGCTCGGTGACCTGACGCTGCGCTACTCTGCGGTCGAGGGGCAGGGGGTGAGCGTGACGGTGCTGCGGACGGACGACCTCAGAGGGGACTATCTCGATGCGTCCATCGCGACGCTGGACACGAAGGAGCGGCGCGAACGGTGCCTGTCGCGGGTCGAGCGCGGCGCCGGTGGCGACGTCGTCCTCACGGGTGTGCCGGCTTTCCGGCAGGGGCAGCGCCCGTACTGCGCGGTGGGGACCTTGGGGATGGCGACCCACTACTTGGGGCTACGCATGGGCACCGATGCGCTGGCGGCGGGCGCGCGGTTCCGCGGGACGGGAAGCGCCAAGGGGGCGAAGGTGCTCGAGCTCTACATGGCGGCGGCGAAGGAGGTGGACGCTGGGTTGCAGCGTTCGGGGCGGTTCGATTTCGACCGCGCACAGCGTGCGTTGGACAAGGGTTTCCCGGTGGTGGTCTGGCGCCGCTACAGCCGCGAGCGGGACCTCCTGCACGCGGCGGCGGCGGGCGGGGCGCCGCTGCCCCGCGCCGACGAGGCGGACCGCGCGAGCTGGCCGACCGGAGAGGATGCGCCCGGGCACGCCTCGGTGGTCACCGGGTTCAACGCCGAGACCGGCGAGGTGATCTTCGCCGAGAGCTGGGGTGAACACGCCCAGGGGAAGCGGATGCGCGCGGAGGAACTGGAGGCGACGAGCTACGCGGCGTTTTACTTCAAGCTGTAATTCCAGGCTGCTGATCCATGCGGCGGGCGCGGTCGGGAGCCGGCGCCTAGCCCGGGCTAGGAGGAATGGCGCTTGGTTAAGCCGAGTTCTCGGCGGCTTGAGTCGAGAACGGAACCGACGTTCGCTGCGGGAGATCCTCGTGGGTGCCGCTGTTTTAGCCGCGCGCGGAACAGCCGCTACGAGTCGAGTTCCCAACCGGGGAGGCGCTGGGGTCATTCACCACGAATGGCTTCGGAGGCGCGGACCGCGGTGAGAGGCCCTTCGCGTTGCTCAGGGTGACAGCTCCGCGGACTTGAGGGCGGTC
>JAUIGD010000403.1 GCA_030430255.1 Verrucomicrobiia bacterium | reverse complement strand
TCTCGAGGTGAGCGCCGCATGACCGTGCCGCGCCCGAGGCGCTGCCGCCATCGGCTTGCGCCGACGGGGGAATGTGATTCGCTCCGGCGCTGGGCGCCGCCGCAAAGTTGTTCACAATCGGCGGCGGAGGAGGGCTCGCGGGCGGCCCTTCCGCCGATTGATGAACCACTTTGGAACCGGTAACAGCGCCGGAAGGACCCCGCCATGAAACCAGCGGCCCGAGCCACCGGGACGCCCCGGATGCCTTGACGGCTCCAAGCGAGCGGGCACCGAGACGCTGCCACCCGTCGATACCTACCCTTAACCAAGCGCCATTCGGGCTAGGAGCTACGGCGTTCCGGTGACGGTGAGCCGGTAGTAGCGGCGGGTCGCCCGGGGGAGCAGCGCGCGGTTGAGGGAGGTCGAACCGTCGTTCTCCACGGTGATGATCTCGGATTCGATCGGGGTCCAGTGCCGGAGGTCTACCGACTCTTCCACCGTGACCACGGTGGCGGCGAGGTTGGCGGTCGGGAAGTCGATGCAGTTCTCTGCGGCGGTGTTCGAGAGGAGGACGATCTCGGGGATCGAGTTCGGGTCGTCGGGGTCGGAGCCGAAGGCGTACTCCTCGAGGTTGGTGTAGCCGTCCGCGTCGGCGTCCTGCTCCGGGAGCCGGTGGCGGTGGTCGGCGATGTGGTAGAACGCCCAGACGGCGTAGGGGTCTTCGGGAGGGTTCTCGAGGCGGACCGCGCGGGGGTGTTGGATGGCGCCGTCGAGGCCGCCGATCGAGAAGGTGGCGTCGCCGTGGTCCCGCCACCGTTCGAGGGCGGCGGTGTCCGGGATCTGGGCGACGAGCCGGTCGCCAGCCCAGAGCTGGTAGCCTTCGGTGTCGAGGCGGAGGACGACGCGGGTCTCCTGGAGGGCGGGCACGAGCGGTGCGAGGACGGCGGGCGGCACGATCTCGCCGAGGAAGGCGGCGTAGGCGCCGGGTTGCTGCGACCAGGTGTCGCGGGCGACGGCGAAGTCGGTGTCCCAGTTCTGGGTGAGCGAAAGCAGCTTGGCGGTGTCGACCCCGAAGCCGGGCAGGGCGCCGATCAGGAGGTGGCCCTCGATGGCGAGGCCGATCGAGTCGGCGGAGAAGAGGTCGGCTTGGGGGATGGTGGCGGACCGCTCGTCGCCGAGGCCTGCGAAGCTGGCGCTATGGAGGCGCTCGAGGCGGGTGCCGAAGACGGCGGGGTGGATGTTGGTGAGGACGAGGTCGTCGGCCGATCCCGTGAAGCTGCCGAGGGTCAGCGCCGCGTCGCCGCCGACCCAGCTGGCGACCTCGCCCGGGGCGGGGATGGAGGCGGTGAGGGCGCCGTCGACCCAGAGCTCGTAGGCGTCGAGTGTGAGCACGAGACGGATGTGATGGGTGCCGGTCTCGAGCCCGAGCGCCGCGGCGGCGGCGAGCAGGCCGACCCCGTCGTGCAAGGAGAGGCCGGGGTCGCCGTCGAGCTTCATCAGCGAGAGCGCCGGTGATCCCCCTGGCATGGTGAGTTCGAGGAGCGCGGAGTCCCCGGCGGCGAAGGCGTCGATGCCGAGCTCGAGTTCGATGGCGAAGCCGAAGCTGACGCCGGGCTCGAAGAGCGCCTGGGCGGCGACGCCCAACGAGGCCGAGGCGGTCGGGTCGGGGAGGGCGAGGGTGCCGCCGGAGACCGTCGCCGACCCGGCGGGCGCCAGTGGCGACTGGCGGGCGAGGCTGTCGCCGGTGTCTCCATCGAAGCGATAGATCGCGACGCGCTCGCCGGGCAGCGGCGGGACTTCGACGCGGACCGTGCGGGTGGCGGACCCCGTGCGCCCGTCGGCGTCGGTGGCCGTGTAGGTGAGGGTGTAGGTGCCCGGCACGGCGGTGTCCACCGAACCGGTGACGGTCAGGGGCAGCGGGCTGCCGAGGTAGTCGGAGGCTTCGCCTTCCGGGTCGGTCCAGCTGTCGCCGACGCGCAGGCGCGCGGTCTCCTCCCCGTAAAGGCTGACGATCGGCGGGTGGACGGCCCCGGCGGCGCGGACGACGACCTCGTCGATCCAGCCGTTGAACCCGCCGAAGGTGAGTTGGGCGTCGGTGTCCGACTCCCAGAAGAAGAACTCCGGCGAGGGCATCTCGCGGACGATTTGGCCGTCGATCCAGACGCGGTGGCCGGCGAAGGGGGAGGTGCCCGTCTCGACTTTCAGGTGGTGCCAGACGTCGGGTTCATACAGCGGGACGAGATCGAGGTCGCCGAGCAGGTTCTGCGTGCCGGCGTTGACGAAGGGGCCGAGGTATTGGTCGAACCCCCAGATCAGCTCGGCGGAGGTGCCCGGTTTGCGGAGCTGGAGGAGGGCGGTGCTCGCCTCGTGGTAGGCGTCGAAGAGGACCATGGCTTCGACTGAAACGGCGGTGGCTCGGGAGCCGTCCAGGAATTGATGGGGGATGCCCACCGTGGCGCCGGCGCCCGGGCCGTCGAGGCGCAAAGCCTGGCCTGGGGTGCGGTTCGCCCAGGTGAAGCTGGCGGGGTCGAAGGCCTCGCCGCCGGCGTTCGGGGCCATGTCGGCCTGGAGTCCAGTCGCGTCCGAAAAATCGCCATCGAGTTGGTACCAGGCGACGACGTCATCGTCGCCGGCCGGGTCGGCGTAGGATTCGATCGGGTTGGGAACCGCGAGGGTGGCGTGCGTGAGCGCCCGCGCGTGGGCGCGGCGCCCGTCCGGGAGCAGGAGGTCGGCGGCGACGTGGTTCGGGCCGGGCCTGGCTGGGGTGTAGGGGAAGGTCGCGCCGTGATGGGGGTCGAGGGCGGTGGCGTCCCAGGTGGTGCGGGCGCCGGTGTCCGGCAATGGGGTGCTCAGCGTGAGGTTGTAGGTCGTGCCGACCGACACGTTCGCGGGCAGTCCGGTGATCGTCGCTGCGGAGGCGTTCCAAGGCTGCGTCGCCAGCGGGCCGTCGGCGAAGAGGGAGGCGGTCACGGCCAGTTGGCGTGCCAACACCGGGATGGTCATCTCTTGGCTGACCGCGTAGCTGTCGCTCCAGCGCTCGTAGTAGGGGTAGACGAAGGCTCCGGTGTTCGGGTAGAGCGAGCGTGCGAGCAGGTTGCCGCCGTCGGTGTCGCGGTAGTCGTCGAGGTAAGGCGGGCCGACGGTGATGGCGCCGAGCGGGATGCCGAGCGGGGGCAGCACCGCGTCGTCGTTGTGGGAGAACTGGGAGACGATCTCGCGTTGCCTGTGCCAACCGAGGCCCGTCGAGAAGGGGATGTCGGCGGGGTTGGCGCCGGCGTTGTAGTCGAGGTTCTGGCGGACGGCGTCGAGATAGCCGGCTTCGGCGGGGGCGAGCAGCCGACCGGCCAGCGTGTCGAAGGCTTCGCTGACCGGGAAGAAGTAGGCGGCGGAGCCATCGGCCTTGAACTCGGGGGCGAAGGCGGCGCCGTAGGCGTTGGCTGCGGTGCGGGCGACGATGTCGTCGGCGGCTGCGGAGAGTTCGGCCCGGCAGGCCGCGAGGTATGCGGGGTCGTGGGCGGTGGCTGCGATGCGGCCGGAATCGGCGGCGAAGGTGTAGGCGCGGAGGGCGCACCCCCAGCCGGCGACCGCGCGTCTGAAGCCGAACTCGCGGATGTCGCCGAAGGACGGGTCGCCGGGGTTCTGGGTGAGCCGGGCGGCGGGGAGGTAGGCCATGAGCGCGGCTTGGTAGGTGGCGTCGCCGGTGGCGGCGAAAAGTGCAGCGGCCGCCCAGGCGAGTTCGTCGTCGTGCCCCCAGCCGTCGCCGGCGGAGACGAGCGGTTGGTAGGCGCCGGCGAGGCCGTGGGACGCGATCGCGTTCTGCAGGAAGGCCCATCCGCCGGTTGCGGCGGCGAGGTAGGCGGCGGCCTCTGCCGGGTAGTAGCTGGCGAAGGCGGGCGAGGAACCGAGCTCGGCGAGGGCCGCGACCGCGGCGGCGGTCGCGCTGGTGTTCTTCGGGTAGACCACCTGTGGATCGCCGGCGGAGGGGAGGGCGTCGGTCTCGAAGGAGCGGTCGCGGGGGCGGACGAGCTGGTAGAACCCGCCGTCGGTATCTTGCATCTTGGCGAGGAAGGCGGCCTCGCGGGCGGCGATCTGCAGGACGTCGGGGATGCCATCGCCGCTCTCCGGGAGGCCGAGGTTGTCGAGCATCACGGCGGCGGTGTGGTCGACGGCGAAGGTCAGGGCGTGGACGGCAGCGGCGCTGTTGGCGGTGTATTTCCCGTAGTCGCCGGCATCGTGATGACCGCCGCTGACATCGACGGAGCCGCTGGCCCCGAAGGGGTAGAGGAGGTCGGCGGGGCCGGTGATGGCTCCCTCAGTTTGATATTGCAGCGTGTCCCAGAGGTGGGCGAAGGCAGCGCGGTCGGAGTTGCTGGGGATCGCCGCGGGGGCGGTGTGCCCCGCGGCGTCGGTGTGGCGGGTGTACGGCAGGGCTTTGGCCTCGCCGGAGCGCTGGTGGTAGAAGCCGGCGGCGTCGTTGCGGGCGTGGGCGCCGTCGAGACCGGCGCGGATCTCAAAGGGCAGGGAAGAGCCGAGGCCGGGCACGCGCAGGCGGTAGGAACCCGGGGTGTCGAGCGGGGTGAAGTCGGCTTCGAAGACCCTCTGGAAGGGGGCGGGGGTGTAGGTGTAACCGGTGTCGGGGCGCTGGGAGAGAGTGCCGCTGAAGGAGATGGCCCCCGTCGCGTCGTCGACGATCTCGAAGGCGGTGCCGATGGGGATCGGGAGCTCGCCGAGGTCGCCGAGCCAGTAGCCGACGCGGGCGCGTTTGGCGGAGCCGATCTCGTGGCCGACCTGGTTGGCGTGCAGGGCCGGGCCGCGGCGGTCGGGGTCGAAGGCCGCGGCGAAGGTGAAGCTAGCCGGCCACTTGTCGGCGGCGGGATTGACGACGGTGACGCCCGCGCCGGGAGGCATTGCCGCCTCGAGTGCGACGAACAGGGAGTTGGCGATCGTGAAGTCGCTGCCGCCGAGGGCGGCGTAGCGGACGGAGCGCTTGAAGCCGATGGCGGCGACCGCGGCGGGGGTGCCATCGACGGTGACGGCGAGGTCGCCGGGCGCGGGCATGTCGCCGTTGGGGAGGCGGGTGCCGTCGTCGATCCAGTCGGCGTGGGTCGGGCGGGCGGCGGCGCCCCGTCGCGTCGCGGCGATGCGCAGCTCGAGCAGGTCTGGCGCGACGATGACGAGCATGTGTTCCCCGGCGGAGGGGATGGCGGCGGCATCCGTGGCCTCGGCACCCTGTGCCGAATGGAGCGCGAGCGCTGCCAGCGCGGAAGCGCTCGCGGCGCGGTAAGGGATGGGTCTTCCCAGTGGGTTCATGGTGTCGGAGAGGCGGGTGGGCCGGGTCAACGCCCGCCGGTCAGGATGGCTCGGAGGCGGGGCAGATGGCGGGAGAGAAGTCGGTCTGCGGCGATGCAAAGGGTGACGATCGCGACGGGTGCGGCGACGTAGACCACGGTGACATCGAGGTCGCCGACGGGATGGAGGAGGGTGTAGAGCGCCTTCTTGAGGAAGTTGAGGGCGGGTTCGTGGGCGGCGAAGATGAAGAACGACGCCGCGGCCAGCGCGGGGGGGATCGGCGCGCTTTTGACCAGTTTCGCGCTCAGGTGCCAGACGGCGGCGACCCCGACCAGGAGCACGGCTTTGTGAAAGATGAACCCGGCTCCGGTGTTGGCGATGGATGCGTCCACGAGGGCCAGCGGGAGGTAGAGGGAGGTCGCGGCGCGGAGGGCGCCCGGGCTCGGGCGCGGCGGGTGGAACGCGAGCACCAAGCCGGCGCTGAAGAAGGCGATGGCTGCGGGGTCGATGGGGGCGCCGCCTCGGCCGAGC
>JAUIGD010000402.1 GCA_030430255.1 Verrucomicrobiia bacterium | reverse complement strand
CCGTTCTCGTCGACATCACCGTTGGTGCCGGGAGTGACGGTCGAACCGAAGTTGACGAGGACGAGGTCAAGGTCGTCGAGGTTGACCGTCTGGTTGTTGTCGGCGTCGCCGGGGCAGTCGACGGTCGCGTCGCACGGGTCCACGATGCCCTGCACGATATCGAGGTCGGTCTGGTCGACGGTGCCGTCGCCGTTGAGGTCGCCGCTGGCCCAGCCCATGTCCTTCGGCTGGACGGACATGGCATCCATGACGATCGACTCGTCGGTGGCGTCGACGACGCCGTCGAGGTTCACATCGCCGTAGGAGGTGCCGAGGATCTCGGTGATGAGTTCGCAGAGATCGGCTTGGTCGACGACGAGGTCGCCGTTGAGGTCGGCCGAGAGGTCGATGAGCGAGGCATCGGCGAGCGAGGACCAGTCGCCGAGGTTGGCGTAGAGGTAGTCGATGTCGCTGGCGTTGATCACGCCGTCGGCGCCGACCGGGGCCCAGCCGCGGGCTTCGAGGCCGTTGGGACCCGCGATGTCAGCGCGGGAGTCGCCGGCGACATAGGAGACGCCGGTGGCCTTGGTGGTGCCGAAGAAGTTGTCGCCGAAGTTGGAGTCGACGGCGGTGTAGCCGGCCTTGCGGTCGAGCTGGCCGCTGACCATCGCGAGGCCGTCGGCCCAGTAGCGGACATCGGCGTCGTTGAAGTTCCCGTCGCCGTTGAAGTCGCCGAGGATCTCGATGACGGCGGCGGTTCCGGGGGCCCAGGCGGGGCCGCCGTTGCGATCGCGCCACGCGGCGACGAGACCCGCGGCGTCGTTGATGTTGCGCAGGCCGTCGTTGTTGAAGTCGCCGGCGATGCGGTTGCGGGCGTTCAGCGGCGCGCCGTAGGTCACGGTGTTGCCGGCCTGATCGATGTAGTTCTGGCCGTTGACCACGCCGTCGGAGTAGGTGAAGCCGGTGGTGCGGGCCGGGACGCGGCCGGTGGTGGAGTAGGTGCCGAAGGCGCCGTCGGCGAGGCCGGGGTCTGCAAGGTCGATGTTGTTGGCGCGGATGTAGTCCTGCAGGGCCTGGTTGAGGGCGGGGTTGGGGATCCAGTTGTCGGGGTCCAGCGCGTCCTGGATGAAGTCGGTCGAGCTGGTCAGAGTGAAGCTGAGGGCGAGGAACTCGCCGGGGGTGAACAGGGTGTCATCGTCGCCGGGCAGGGCCACGAAGGCTTCGATGGAGCGGGTGATGTTGTTGAGATAGGCGGCGGCGGCGGGGTTGGCCATCGCGGGGTTGGAATTGGTCGCGTCGCCTCCTGGCATGGAAGCGGCGCGGGGGTCGCCGATGGAAGCGAAGGTCTCGGGGCCACCGATGCGGTAGCCGTCGATGTCGTTGTCGAGGACGTTGTCGATGTTGGGGCGGGCGTAGACGGTGCCGCCGTCGTTGCGCACGCCGAGGGCGTCGATCTGGCCGGCGTCGAGCCACGAGCCGTTGCCGCGCTCGGCGCCGGTGTAGCCGATGGCGAGGCGGTGGTTGCGGACGCGCCCTTCCATGGTGCTGGAGCCGCCGGCGTTGGAGGGAACGAAGTTCGGGCCGAGCAGGCGCGAGGGGTTGTCGTCGATCTTCGGTCCGACGTTCTCGCCCACGCCCCAGGAGGGCTCGACGCCGATGGAGCTCTGGAAGCCGTTGCGGGTGCCCGAGCCGGAGTCGCGCGTGACGAAGACCAGGTTCTCGCCGGTGGACATGCGACCCGAGAGCGAGAGGTAGCGCAGGTCCTGCATGTCGATCTGGCTCATGCCGGTGCCGAAGTTGGTGATCGCGGCGATCGGGACGAGGGCGACCTGCGTGTCGAAGACGGTGTTGGCGTCGGGGTTGACGATGTCAAGGTTGAGGGAGCCAAGGTCGATGAGGTCGTTGGACTGGCCGTTGAGGGTTCCGTCGAGGTTGCGGGCCTCGCGCGCGTTGACGCCGTAGCCGGGCTGGCCGGGGTTGCGGTCGAAGGCGGGCTCGCCGGGCTGGTTGGCGAACCAGGCGACGGGCACATCGGTGACGGCGAGGTCGACGCGGATGCCGCTGTTGGCGGCGGTTCCGGTGGTGGTCGCTTCGAGGTTTGAGAAGAGAGCTCGGACCGGGGCGCCGCCGGGGTTGTCGAAGTCGTAGCCGGCGGCGGTCTGCGGTGCGCTGGCGGCGATGAACTGCTGGCGGTTGTAGTAGGCGTCCTCGGCGCTGCCGAACTCGCCGGCGGCGGCGGGGAGGGTCGCGAAGGCCTGGCCCCAGGTCACGAGTTCGGCGACGCCGTTGCCCGAGCCGACGGAGCGGTAGATCACGTTCCATTCGGCGTTCGCGGCGGTCGCCGAGACGCTGCCGACGAACGGTGCGAGCTGGGTCGGGGGGAACTGGTTGCCGTCGGCCGGGGACATGCCGTTGCCGTCGATGTCGAAGTATTCGTTGGTGGAGGCGGGGGCGAGGAAGAAGTTGCGGAACAGGGTGGCGCCCGAGATGTTGATCACGGACGCGTCGGCCTGAGCCGCGGCGGGGATGGCGGCGACGGTGCCGCCGGCGAGCAGAGCGAGGACGAGTGCGGTGTTGGACTTGCGGTGCATGGTCGGGTCTCTCTTCTGAGCAATTCGCGAGATCGGCCGCGGCACGCGCCGGGCCGTGGGGGAAGCGTCCGGCGCGCCGTTGGGCGCGCCGGGCGGGGTGATCAGGGCTCGTTGACTTCCGGATTGACGAGCGCGTTGCCGGTGAGGCTGTAGAACTCGGTGCCCCAGAGGCGGCGGATGACGGACTCCTTGACGGTCATCCGTTCGACATGGCCGTCGACGAAACTGAAGTTGGCGGTGCCGCCGGGGTGGTGCCGTCCGATCGCGTTGAGGGTGGTGTTGGCGTCCTCGATCATGTTCGAGCCGAGGTTGTCGTCGTCGTAGATCGATTCCACGGTCGGGTAGACGAAGCGTGCGACGGCGCTGTTGGGGGGCGAGGAGTAGATGTTGTTGCCGAAGCCGAGGTCGAGGAACGGCGTGACGGGCCGGTGGCTCTTGATGACGCCGCTGGTCGGCTGGCGGAGGGTCTCCCAGCTGGGTCCCTCGGCGAACTCGGTGGCGAGGATCGTGCGGGCGGCGCCCTTCACGCGTGCGGCCTTCACGAGCCGGTTCTGCCGGGCCGCGCTGATGTTGAATTTGTTGCGCGGGAAGATCGCGGCGTTGCCGGTGAAGGCGATGCGCTTGACCTGGCGGTCCTCGGGTGTTTCGGAGGCGGTGGAGTTGCCGAGGTCGTTGTTTTGACCAGGCTCCCAGTCTTCGGGGTTCGGGCCGGGGTTGGTGCGGGGAGCGCCGCCGCTGAGCACGGCCGGCGAGGAGAATGCCTCGGGGTTTGCCTCGTCGACGAGGTAGTACGACCAGTGGATGTAGCCGTTCTGCGGGTTGGGGTTGGTGTCCTGCTGGTCCTCGATGCGCCAGATGTCGGAGAAGGTGTCGGCACCGTAGACATAGGCGGGCGGGAACTCGTCGGTGCTGGCGGTGTAGGCGGTCACGGCCTGGGCGATCGAGCGCAGGTTGCCGGCGGCGCTGGCCGACCAGGCCTCCTTGCGGGCGCTGCTGAGCGCGGGCAGCAGGATGCCGATGAGCAGGGCGATGACGGCGACGACGACGAGCAGTTCGATCAGCGTGAACGCGCGGCGGTGAGAGAATGCGAGCATGTGTGGTGGTCCCCAGTGATTGGTTGGCGGAACGGTGGCCGTTCTGATTTGCCGGAGCAGTCTGACCGCGGCTCGCTTGGATTCGATTGCGCTTGCGCGCGCATCGCGATAGGAATGCGCTCAGGCGAGCGCCCGCGATTCAGCCCGATCCGCCGCGTTCGTTCACGGATTCGCAACGCGGCGCGCACACTTCGCGCAGCGACGCACCGGAACCGGGTGATCGGTTCCGAACCGGACTTTCACAATGTGTGGAGGGCGGGGCGGTCCTACGCGACCGTCGTCAGCAGGTAGGCGGTGTAGCCGGCGTAACCGAGTAGCAACAGTCCGCCTTCCAGGCGGGTGATGCGCCGCTGGCCCGTGAAGGCCATGACCAAGAGCGCCACCGCGAAACCGAGCGCGACGAGCAGGTCGATGCCGCCGGACGAGGGGACCGGGGCCGGGGCGATGGTCATGGTCGTGCCGTAGATGAAAAGCAGGTTGAAGATGTTCGAGCCGACGATGTTGCCGACGGCCATGTCGACCGCGCCCTTACGCGCGGCGATGAGGGAGGTGGCCATCTCGGGCAGGCTCGTGCCGACGGCGACGATGGTGAGGCCGATGACGACCTCGCTCATGCCGATGGCTCGGGCGATGCCGGTGGCGCCGCGCACGGCGAGTTCGCCGCCGACGACCAGCCCGGCGAGTCCGAGGACGACGAGCAGGATGCTCAGGCCGAGCCCGGCGCTCGGTTTGATCTGCTCGTTGGATTCGACGGCGAGCGCATCGCCGGACCGCCCCCGGATGACCTCGGCGAGCGTGTAGTACATGAACACGCCGAAGAGCAGAAGAAGCGCGACGCCCTCGCCGCGGCTGAAGGCACTGGGCGCGTCGGAGAACCACGCGTCCATGCCGAGCGCGATCGCGGCGAGCGTCGCGAGGACCATCATGGGGATCTCGCGCACGATGATTGTGCTGTGGACCGTGATCGGCGCGATCAGCGCGGTGAGGCCCAGCAGCAGGCCGATGTTGGCGATGTTCGAGCCGACGACATTGCCGAAGCCGATCTCGCTGGTGCCGTTGAAGCTGGCTGAGAGGTTGACAACGAGTTCGGGCGCGCTGGTGCCAAAGGCGACCACGGTCATGCCGATGGCGATTGGCGGCACACCCAGCCGGGCGGCGAGGGCGGAGGCACCGCGTACGAGCGAGTCGCCGCCGGCGATGAGGATGACGATGCCGATGATGAAGAAGAGTGCGGAGAGCATGGCGAGGTATTGTCTCAGATTGCTCGAACAAGTGGCAGGCAGGAAGCCATCGGCACTAGGAATGCAGTAATGAGAGCGATCAGTCGGGCTGGACCATGAGCACGCGCAGGGCGCAGCCCCCGGGTGCCGGCGGTGCGGTGGTTTCCCACACGCGCAGGCCGTGGTCGCGGAAGACAGCCGTCGCCACTCCGGCGCTGGGTCGCTGCGGGTCGGTCATCAGCGCGGTGCAGTTGAGCATCCGGATGAGGCGGGCGATGAGCGGTTGCGAAGCGGGCTGGTAGAGCACATCGCAGCCGAGAATGAGATCGGGCCGCCAACTCGGGTCCGGCGGGTCTTCCCAGCGGAAGGCGGCGGCGGTGCAGCGATCGGCGAAGTGGTTGTGGGCGATGTTCTGCTCGAGGATCGGGACGGCGGCGGGGTCGCCGTCGGTGAGGGTGACCGTCGCACCGCGAGCCGCGGCGGCAAGACCGGCAAGGCCCACGCCGCTGCCCAGTTCGAGGATGCGGGTGGAGCCGTCGATGAGTCCGGTCGTGACGACAAGGTGCGCGGTCGTGACCGCGCAGGGCCAGAGGGTGGCCCAGAAGGCGAGCAGATCGGAGGCGGGCGAGTGGGGATCGGTCTGAGCGCGCCGGACCAGGTCGTCGGGCGCGGCGGGCAGCCAGAGCTCGAGCGATGCACCCGGCGGATTAGCGAGCGGGAAGGATCGGAGGGTAAGCGGGTGTGCATCGGCCACAGCGCAAGCGTACCCTCCCTTGGGAATCCTGAGCATCCGGCGAAAGGCAGGCGATGGCGTTCACGGTGTATCTGGCGGGCGAGATCCATTCGGACTGGCGGGACGCGGTGCGGACGCTCGCCGAGCGGGCGAACCTGGATGTGGTGTTCACTTCGCCGGTGA
>JAUIGD010000401.1 GCA_030430255.1 Verrucomicrobiia bacterium | reverse complement strand
GCTTGAAGCCGTGGCGCTCGAAGACTTCGACCGCCTCCACCGGCATCGTGGCGAAGCCGCGCTCGCCGATCCGATCGGGCTTCCAGGGCGTGCGCAATCCGTTCTCGTCGGGGTTGAGGTCGATGGCGGCGCCCCAGGCGTGTTTCGACCAGGTGGTGCCGCCGCGCGTGGGGCGGTAGTTGTAGATCCCGCCGAACAGGTGCAGCCCGCGGCGCTGGATCCACTCGAACCCGTGGCGCTCCAGCAGCTCCGACAGCGCGCCGCGCAACGGGGCCTCGACGTGGCGGTGGCAGCGGCTCGACCGCACCTGCTTCACCTTGTCCCAGGCCAGGCGCATCGCGTAGGGGAACTCGACCCGCACCAGCGCGGACTCGTCGCCGGGCCGGCCGAAGGTGCGCACCATGTCGGCGTAGTCGGGCGCCGGTGGCGGCACCGCGTAGCTGACCGCCGCGCCGACGTGGGACGCGACGCCCAGGGCCTCGCTCCGGTGCTGGCGCTCGGGCAGCACCAGCCCTCGCAGCACGCGCTTCGCCCGCTGCGGCTCGCCATCGTTGATCTCGGCGATCGCCGTCCAGATCGTGTTTTTCTCGGTGTCGTTCATTTGGGTGGGAGCAGGTTGGAGTGCGCCAGCCACAGGAGCCCACCCGCGGTCAAGATCAGGGCGACGGCCAGAAACAGCAGCACGGCGCAGCCCCTCGCGATCTCGTCGCCGCTGGGCTTCCAGGCGCTCACTTCTGCGGGACGATGACCACCGGGGCCACTTCCGGCGGCCGCAGCCGCGCCTTGATCGGTCCTCCGACCCACTCGCCGTCGTGGACGACGCCGAACTGCACCTCGACGCGGTCGCGCACCTCGCCGGCGTAGTCGCCGAACCCGTCGAAGCTGGTGCAGCTCACACACGCGAAGCACGCGGCGCCGACGGCCGCGATCAGCAGGAACACCGGCACCGAGCCGCCGCCGCCCGGGGCCGGCGGCTTGCCCGGGCACTTGATCGACCACACGGCCGCCACCAGGGAGAGGATGAAGGGCACCGCCTGGTTGGCGACCTCGGCCGGCAGCCAGCCGACGGCGATGGTGAAGCCGGCGAGGTCCTGCAGCGTGTGCCGCACCTGGCCGTAGAGCTTGGCCTTGCCGGTCGCGAGCTTGTCGGGGTCGCCCCAGCTGAGCCAGTGGCCGGCGACCGTCAGGATCAACCCGGTGGCCAGCCCCCAGAACACCGCGGCCTCCATGCCCTCCTTGGTCGCCAGGTTCACGCCGCGCCCGGCCAGCCACGCGCCGCCGAAGCTGAGCGCGTGCTTGATGATGGTTTGTAAGAGTCGGTCTTTCATCTTCTTGAGCGGCCGGGGGCGGCCGCGGGTGGTGGTTGTGGTTTTCTTCTCCGCGCCGCCTCGGCGCTTGATCCGCTCGCTCGGGTGTCGTCTCCAACCCATTGTTAGGACTCCACCCAGGAACCCCAGAGGAACACGGTCAGCCCGTAGCTGGACCCGCCGCCGTAGGATTCCTCCTTGTCGATGTCGATCTCGATCCGGGCGTCCTCCGGGACCCCGGTCGTGTTCTTGAAGGCGTCGCCGATGCTGGCGGCCTCCACCGTCGTGACCTCCCCGTCGAGCGTAACGGGGCCGCCGGGGAAGAGTTCCTCGCCCGCGACGGTGACCTGCGCCCGCAGCGTGTCCCCGCCGTCCACGGCGCGCGCGATCTTCGCCCTGGTGACCAGGAACCGCTTCGGGCAGTGGTCGGCGTAGTAGAGCCCCTCGGCGAGCACCGCCCCCGGTGGGACCACCTCGCCGAGCGTGTAGACGGTCGCGCCGCTGGCGCCCGGCGCCGCGCCGGAGCCTCCCCCGGGCGGGTTGACCAGCTGGATGTTGCTCTCTGCCATGGCGCGTCAGGAGACGGGCGTGTCCGTCTCGTAGGTGAGGTTCTTGGAGATGCCGGCCCCGCTGCCGTGGACGGCGTAGATCGATTTGGTGGCGGCCGCCCCGACCAGCACCACGCCGCCGCCGTTCGCGTCCAGCTTGATCCCGGCGAGGTTGGCGTCGGTCGTCGAGACGTGGCCGTGCCAGCGCACGTAGACGGGGGCGTCGGAGTTGTTTTGCAGCGTCAGCTCGCGCCGCTTGGCGTTGCCTGGGATGACGGCGGCCGTGCCGTTGTCGTGGGTTACAATCGCGGTAGGCATCGGTTTGTTATCGGTGGCGCTTGCTGGCCTTCCCGTAGGTGCCGTCCAGCTGGATGATCTCGTGTTCGAGCAGGCTCTGCATGGCGAGCGCGAGCACCTGGGCGCTGTCGAACTGCCCCTCGGTGTGCAGCGCCAGCGCCTCCGCCCCCGCGCAGGCCGGCTCGCACAGCTCGTAGGGGATCGGTTGCCGCTCCCAGACCGCCGCGTCGGTGACCGCGTCCCCCTCGGCGGCGCCGTCGTAGGCGCGGTAGGAGTGGCCGCTCGCCGGGTCGTAGACCACCGCGTCGCGCGGGTATGCCTGGCCGGGGTCGTGTTCCTCCCAGCCCAGGCGGATGGGCAGCCGGCGGTAGCGCACGGTGATCTCCTCGTCGGTGCCGAGGGCGGAGGTGACGACGAACCCGGCGGGGGTGCGCTTCACGCACAGCGCCCGGCCGTCCGCCCCCCAGGCGCCGAGCAGCTGGCCGATCTCCCGCCAGCCCGACGTGCGCGTCTGCGCCCGGTGCGGGAACCAGCGCCGCCCGTCGCCGCCGGTCTCCGGGACGAACCTGGTGCGCTCGTCGTGTTCGTCGTCGCCCAGGATGACGCACGGCCAGTCGTAGAACTCCCACGCCCACTTGAGCGCGCTCTCGAGATGCGCGGTGATCGTGATGGCGTCGGTGTCCTGGAGCTGCTCCAGGTCGGGCGCCAGGCCGCGCCGCTTGGCGACCGTCCAGAGCGCGTGCTTGAAGGTGTGCTCCAGCGCGCCCCCACCTTCCACCACCGGCAGGCTCAGGGGCGCGTGGAGCACAGATTCTCCCCGGCCCCGCAGCGCGCCGGTCCCGCCGGTGCGGACGATCGCCCCGGTGCCGGTGTCGAAGATGTCCCAGCGGATCGCCTCGGGGGTGACCCGCAGCCGGGTGACCAGGCGCCGCTCGTCGCCGTCCTCCCACACGTCGCAGGTCTCGGCGGTGATCCCCTGGCTCGCCTCCAGCGCGCGGGGGGTCGCGGCGCTCGACACGTTCAGCGACCAATACCCGTTCTGGAGCAGCTCCCTCCCCTGGTGCGAGTGCCCCCAGAGCGTGAGGTCGTAGCGCCCCTCTCGGACCAGGTGCGCCATGCCAGGCTCGACGCGGCCGCTGCCTGTCAGCTTCGCCTCGGGCGGGTGGTGCGCGGCGGCGATCCGCCACCAGGCGCGCGAGGCGGCGGCCGCCGCTGTCAGATTGTTGTACTGCGTGCTGCCCACGTCGCGGCCGTCCGGCTCCACGTCCGTCCAGTCGCTCTTGCGCCCGGAGTGCCAGAGCGCGAGGTGCAGCAGGCCGTCGCCCAGCTCGACGAAGCCGTATCGCTGGTGCCCGAACTGCCCGGGCTGGTCGGGGAGCACGGCGAGGTGGTCGTCGAGCGTGTAGCCGCCGTCCCACTCGTGGTTGCCACCGGACAGGTAGATCGGCGTGCCGAGCGCCAGCCACGGCGCCCACATCTCGGCCGGCGGCGGCTCGGCGCCGTAGCCGTACATGTCGCCGACCGCGACGATCGCGTCCGCTCCCCAGGATCCGATCAGGGCCACGGCCGCGTCCTGGGTCGCGCCCTGGAGGCCGGCGTCGGCGACGTAGGCGATGGTCAGCTCGGTCTTCATCGCGTCGCCAGCACCACCGGGCCGGTCGGTTTGAACTCCGCGCCAGGCGTGATGATCGTGCGCTCGGACCGGCAGTTCACCCGGCACGCCTCGTTGTCGCGGCCGAACTCGCGGATGAACTCGGGGTCGTCCCAGCAATCGTATCCGAGCCGCTGGCCCCAGTAGTGGAACGCGAACTCGGTGACTTGCAGCTCGGGCGTGCCGAGGTCCTCGATCGGCCGCACCGAAGCGCCGGCGCCGCCCCCGTGGAGCTTCTGGCAGGCGCGCTCCTGCTCGAAGTGCTGCACCACCGCACGCGCATGGCAGCCGAATCGCATCTCGCGGTGGAGTTCGTCCAACCCGGCCAGCCCGAAGGCTTCGGCGAAAGACTCCTCATCCACTTCGAGGACGCTGTCGGGCTTGAGTTCCATGCGCGCGCGGCGGTGGTGTTACCGGGTGGATGACACCCGGCTAGATGCGTACCGGCGAGGCGCCGAGCCGACGCTGGAGTTCGCGGATGTCGATGGCGACGCGGGCAGGTCGCGGCTGCCGCCAGTCGGTCTGCCAACTTCGGTGCAGCGCACAGAGCCGGAAGCTCGGGGTCTGTTCGGCGTGGCCAGGGGGCGGGCCGGCGAAGACGGGGGGGCGCTCGATCTCGGGGTGCAGCACCAGGAACCGCAGGTCGGCGCCGTGCCCGTCCTCCGGGACCAGCAGCACCGCCGCGATGACCGGGCGGCCGTCGGCGATCTCCCTGATACAGTCGGGCCAGCCAGGATCCGCCACGGAGGCGGGCGCGGGCGGTGGCTCGGGCGGGGCGTCAGGCGGCGCGGCGAGGGCGAAGGCGAAGCTCAGCGCGCCGAGCACGCCGGATGCGGTGACCAGGGTTCGGGTCGGGTTTCTCATCGTGGTTTTCGTTGGGTTGGTGGCGGCGGGGGAACGCCCCCGCCGCCGGGATGGTTTCGGAGGGTTTAGCCGCCCTTCGCGGCGTGGATGTCGCGCAGCTCGCCGATGGTGTAGCCGTTCGGGCCTTTCGGCGGGGCGCCGGCGAGGTCGGCCGGGCTGAGCGACTTCACGTTGTAGAACGCGCGCGCCTCCTCGGAGGCGAACGCCACGTCGGTGTCCGGCTGGGCGCTGCTCGATCCGGTCTCGGCGGCCTTCTGGGCGGCCTCGTCGGCCTTGGCCTGCTCGTTGGCGGCGACCTGCTTGCGCAGCTCCGCGTTCTCGGTTTCGAGCTTCACCAGGCGGTCGCGCTCGGCTTGCTGCTCGTCGATCACCGCGCGCACGTCGGCGACCGTGAAGCCCTCGGGGCCGGTCGGCGGGCGGCCGGCGAAGTCGCGCGGCGTGAGGCCGGCGTCGACGTACTCCTCGCTCGCCTCCTCGGAGGCGAACAGGATGCCGTCGAACAGCGGTTGGGCGTCGTCGTCGGGGCCGGGCGCCTGCGGGTGGCCGACCGGGTAGGTGGCTGCGGCCTGCGCCTGGCGCTGCCTGAGCACCGCGGCGCCCTTGGCCCGGTCGAGGTAGTCTTTGCCGGTGCCCCCGGTGAGCACCGGGTTGAGGCTCGCCGGCGGCGTGTCGCCGGACACCGCCAGCGCGATCGCCGTGGCGGCGCCGATGACGTGCGGGCGCTGGCTCTTGTGCAGCGTCCCGCCCGGCAGCGTGGCGAGGTAGCTGTCGAGCGCCTCGGTGATTTGGGTGGTTGGGTCGTTATCTCCCATCGTTTTGATAGTTCGGTTTGGAGGGTGGCCGGGCGCGGGGCCGATCTTCCCCGCACCCGGCCTGGCGGGCTGGGGATGGATCAGGTCGAGATGACCTTGCCGTGGGCCAGGGGGTTGGTCGGCGAGAGGCCGTAGATGTACTCGATGAAGCGCTGGTGGCTGCCGCCCTTGTAGGGCAGGCGGCCGGTGCGCGGGGCGCGCACGGGGCGCAGCTCCACGTCGGGCATGGACACCACCGACGGCGAAGACGAAACCACGGAGGGACCTCCCGTCGAGCCCGGCCCCGTCGTGATCTACGTCGCGGATGGCGGCAATTCCGTGCAGCTCTGGGCGGTCGACGAC
>JAUIGD010000400.1 GCA_030430255.1 Verrucomicrobiia bacterium | reverse complement strand
GATCGTTGATGCTGAGTAGGCGGCGGCAGGGATCGGCGAAGCGGCTGGGTAGACACCCTGCCCGAGCCGTTCCCAACGGCAACACCCTCAGCATCAACGAGGGCAAGCCGTAGCCCGGAGCTTGGTGATCGATTCGGGTTAGGGCCGGGCGGGCGCGGCCAGCCGGTCAGGGCCAGGGTGTTCCCCACCGCCGCGATTGCCGCGACAGGGGGTGGCCAACCCGCGTGATCGCGTGCATCGTCCCCCCACCGTGCCCCACAGATCCACCTTTGCCCTCCTCCCTGCGGTCGGCCTCGCCGCCGCCGCGCTCACGTTCGCCATCGCCCGCCCGGAGGCGCCGCCGCCGAAGCATCAGGTCACCGCGCCGAGCGCCGAATTGCGCGAGCACCTGAAACTCGATGCGCACTACCAGAAGACGGTATCCGTCGATGGCTTCCCCGTGGTCGCCTCAGCAAAAGTCAGCGACTTCGCCCTGCTGGAAGCCGCGCACTGGATCGACCTGATGCTGGCGGACCGCGACGATGTGCGCGAGGCATTGATCTCCGAGAAAGTGCGCTACGGCATCATGGCGGTCGATGAGTTCACCACCGACCTGCCCGAGCACAGCGACCTGAAGCCCGCCGCCTACTGGGACAAGCGTGCGCGGGGCTTGGGCTCGACGCGGATCCGGCCCTGCGTCTCCTGCGGCGAGGAGAACCTGCTCCGCTACAAGGGCGACCCCTACTTCACCGAGAGCATCCTCATCCACGAGTTCGCCCACGCCTTCCACCTGCAGGGCCTCAATGTGGCGACGCCGGAGTGGGAGGCGAGGCTCGTCGAGTGCTTCGACAAAGCGATGGCCGAGGGGCTCTGGAAGGGCAAGTATGCGGCGACCAACAAGGAGGAGTATTGGGCCGAGGGCGTGCAGTCTTTCTTCGACACCAACCGCGAGAACGACCACGACCACAACCACGTCAACACCCGCGAAGAGCTGAAGGGCTATGACCCCCGGCTGCACGACCTCATCGCCGAGACCTTCGCGGGCGCCGACTGGCGCTACACCCGTCCGGAGACCCGTGTCGGCCGGGGGCATCTCGCCGGCTACGACCCTTCGGCCGCGCCGGAGTTCCGCTGGCCTGAGCGCGTGCTCGACGCCTGGGCCCGCCACGAGCGGGGAGAGCGGGAGTTGCCCGAGGTCGCCGCCCTGCCGCTCGACCGGCTCGAGGGTGCGGCCTCCCCCCGCGGCGGGCGGAAGGTCGAGATGCTGATCCGCAACGACACCGACAAGCCCGCTCGCCTGTTCTGGATCGACTTCGAGGGCGGCCGCCGCCCGATGGGTTGGATCCGCAACGGCTACGACATCGAGCAGCAGACCTTCACCGGCCATCTGTTCCTCGTCACCGACGCCGAGGAAGAACCGCTCGGGCTCTTCGCCGCACCGGAGGCCGACCGCTCGCGCGCCGCGGTGCAGTAGCGCGCCCGCCCGTCTCGGCATGCGCATCATCACCGGTTGCTCGCGGAGCGGCACCTCTTTCCTCTGCCAATTCCTCGCCCGCCTCGGTGCGGACTTCGGCCCATCCAGCGAGCTGGTTGCGGCCGACGAGTGGAACCGCCGCGGCTACTTCGAGAACCGCGGCGTCAACACGCTGAACCATCGCCTGCTGTTCGGCGGCTGGTCGCGGCCGGAGCTGTGGGTCGATGTCATGTGGCCGCGCGCCCCGTGGGTCCGCGCGCGCAAGCTGGCGACACTCGCCGCCGCCCCGCTGCTGACCGGCGCCCGCCAGATCCGCGCGCGCGGCGATGCCGCCGCCGCCGACATCGGGGCGCACGCGCGGGCAAACCGCGGCCGCTGCGTGAAGGATCCACGGTTTTGCTACCTGATGGAGCCCTGGCTGCGCCACGGCGAGATCGAATCCGTGCTCTTCGCGCTGCGGCACCCCTGGGAGTCAGCGGGTTCGATGTCGCGCCAGACCGGACTGCCGCTCGCGCTCACCTACCGCGGCTGGCTCGACTCGGTGCGCCGTTTTTGGGAGCCTCTCCCCGATGGCGTCCCCGTCCACATCGTCGACTACAACGCCTTCTTCGACCCGGGGACGCAAACCGGCGCCGCCGCGCCGCTCTTCGAATTTCTCGGCAGGCCCTTCGATCCCACGGAAGCGCAGACCGCCGTGGAAGCTTCCCTTGATTCCAAGCTACGCACGAAGCGCGCCCCGGAGGTCCGGCTGCCCCGCGCCGTCGCCGAGTGGTACGAATCCTTGCTACAGAAGGCGGCTTCCCGCGGGGGGTGCGTCGCCGACTCGTCATTAGCGGCGCGGGCCGCTCCCGCTCGCTGAGGCACACGGGAGCCACCGGGGTGAGAGGTCCCTCCGCGTCGCCCAAGGGTGACGAAGCAGCCATCGATGGGTAGGCTGAGGGAGAAAACGAGCGTCAGCCTGACGGGCGAACCTCCGCGTTCGCTGAATACCGTTTGGAGACGTGGGTGAGTGGTTGCGGGCGCCGGAGGACTCGGGACGCTGCTGGCACGGGGGCGCGGCTCCACGATTTGGGCTGTGGCGCTTACCGTCGGAGCAATCTCTGATCGACTGCTCCGCTTTGCTCCCTTCTTCCCACTTCGCGCTCAATCTTGGAACGCACTGCGTCCAAAGGACGGACGCAAAACCGATCCGGCGCCGACTCGGATTGGCCAAGGAGTTTGACTCCCGACCCTCGTCCTCTCCCACTTTCGCAGGAGTGTGACGCCCACCTTAGCGGCGGCGGCGGATTCCGAAGAACCCCATCCCACCGAGCGCCAACAGGAGAGCGCTGGGCTCGGGAATGACGACACCCGAGTTTGCCAAGAAAGCCGCATCAGGCGCACTATTCACTGCGTCTCCAGTCAAGGAACTGGAAAATGCGAACATATTGACTCCAGAACCATCGGCAGGAATGACGAACGCACTATTCGCGCCGCTAGAAGCGTCAATCGAATCAGTTCTGAAGAATCCGTAAGTCTGTCCAGGTTCAACAGGATCCGACGACGGCGAATTGAACCAGTAGACACCCACCGGATCTCCGGTGTCAATTCCTCCTCCAAGCGCCAACCCATCGACGGAACCGAGGAACCCAAACACGCCACCTAAATCAGAGGCGACGACCCGATCGATGATGAGATCGTCGGAACCAAACATCGTTCCGTCACTGAGTTCCTTGCCGGACAGCCCGCCACCGTCGATGTCCATGTCGATTCCGGAGAAGCCATCGCCGAGAGTGTCTACCACCAGCACCCCCACCGTGCCGTCTGCAACTCCAGGCACCCATCCGAGTTGATACTCGATTGCTACAGTCGCGTAGGAGGAGGCGGCTAGCCCGGAGAGGGCTGCAAGGGCGCAGAGAACTTTCTTCATCTTAAATGTCCGGAATATTTTTTTTGCGGCTCTTCAGTTCTAGACGTTCGAAGAGGGATGTCGAGTAAAAATAGCGTTGGGCGAAAATTGTCTCGACGGACTGCGAACGAAATTGAGCGGTTGAAACTCGCCTCGGCGGCGTCAGTTCGCCGGATCAAAGACCCAGAAGCTGGTGGCACCACCGGCAGTGTTGTACTTCCGGATTTTGACGCCGCTGCCGGGCTGAAACACGAGCTCGTTGTCAGCGATCGTACCAGTGCCCACATTGACCCAATGACCTGTAGTCATCCCATCGCTGATGGAATTGTTGAAATAATATTTCTGAACCTGAGCACGGTTGATACCCGAGTCATCGGGAGAGATCGTATCGACGTCCAGGTCGAACACGAGCAGCTCATCGCGGCGATTGAAACCCAGACCATTGGCGCTGGGCAAAAATGCTCCACTGGAGATTAGATCCGACTCGGCTAAGGTCACAGCGACGGGGCGGGAGATCGCCACCGAGTTGTCTTGTTGACCGCTACCGGTAGGCCGGGTAGCCAACGAGATCGTGGTCGGAGCCTCTTCAACGTGCCCCATGGGGACAAACTCAGTCCCGAGCACTGAAGGATCGGTGCCCACCGGCGCAGCTGGGTGCCTGACGATGAAATACATATCCGGGAGCACCTGCACATCATCGGAGGCGGGGAAGCCAGTTCCAGCAGAGCGCCATCCGGAGCCAGCCACGAGGAAGAACTTCGTGTCGTTCGGAGGGCTCAGGTTGATGCCCTCGCTGACCAGATCCGGGAACAGCACCTCCGTGCGGCGCTGGAAGCCGAGGTTGCCCGCGGACTGGATGATGGTCGCTTGGTTGTCCACCGGGAACAGCGATCCCAGCGTCCAATACTTGACGAGTTTGACGCCATCGTCTGCGACGACACCGGAGAGGTCGTCGCCGCCGAGGTCGATGGTGAGGGTGTTGGCGCCGTTGCCGGTGACCGTGTAGTAGCGGCCGATGTTGGAGCCGGTGGTGAAGCGGACGTAGTGGGTGCCGGCGAAGGCGTCTGCGCCCCAAGCGGGGGAGGCGTCGACGGTGATGGTCGCCCCGGCGGCGGAGGCGACTTTGCCGATGAAATCAGGCTTCTCAGTGATGCCGGCGGTGGAGCAGAGGGTGTCGGAACTCCACAGGCACTGAACCGTGGTGTAGCCGAGGGCGCCGGTGCTGGCGGTGGCGGCGACCGCCTGCGGCAGAGCGAGGAGGCCGGCGAAGGCCGAAGCCGCGAGAACGGGGGAGAAGTGAGGGCGTTTCATGGGCGAAGAATTTGAATTCAATTTATAATTTAAGACCGGATTCGCGCGCGCTGCAAGGCGGATTCGGTTGCGAATGGCTGCTACTCGAGGGCGCTGGAACCGGCCAGTCTGGCGGATTTTTCGGCATCGCAGCGCTGGGGAGGAGCCACGCGACCGAACGGGTGTCTACTCTCTTCTACACAAAATCAGCGGCATTGTTACGTCGCCCCGCAAGGTTTCTCGAAAAATCGGGGATTTACCGCGCGAATCGAGCGTTCACGTGACCTGCAATGCCCGAATGATCCGAAGGGCGGAGCTCCGTCTCGGCCGGGACCGGCTCGGGCTGGGTGTCCACCCAGCCGCTTCGCCGATCCCTGCCGCCGCCTACCCAGCATCGACGATTGGCGGCGCCTCTCCAGCGGCTGGGGTGAGCGATCCGGGTTAGCCGCTGGCGACGCGGCGCCAGCGGCTCGTCTGCGAGCGGCTCCACTGAAACTTGCGGGCGTGCTCGCGGATGAGGAAAGGGATCTCCCCCACCCACTCCCGGCGGAACGCCGGGGCGAGGTGGCCCTCCAACCAATCGAGCGTCTTCCCGTCCGGCCAGCGGTCGGGCGGCGTGAACTCGGCCAGCCAGGTGCAGGGCGTGGCCAGCACCAGCTCGCCGCCGGGGCGGACGAGATCTGGCAAGCGGCGGAGGAGGGCCTCCGGTTCGGGCAGGCGACAGAGGAGATTGGCGGCGTGCACGAGATCGAAATCGCCGAGGTCGCCGCGCAGGGCGCAGGCGTCGCCGACCTCGAAGCGCACCCGCGCCGGCTCGGCTGCGGCGGGCCGACGCGCCACCAGTTCGGTGCTGAGGTGGCCTTCGTCGTGGCGGCGGTAGGGGAGTTCGCCCCGCGTCCGCAGGGTCTCCGCAGCGCCGATGAAGGATGCGGAGAGGTCGATGCCGACCACTTCGTCACAGAAGGTGCTCAGTTCGAAGCTGGAGCGCCCGACGGCACAGCCGAGGTCGAGCGCCCGTTGGCGCGGCATCGTCGGGTCGAGCGGGTCGCGCACGGTGCGCACCGCGAAGCCGAGCGCTGCCTCCTGCCCGGCCGGTGCCGAGTCGGGCAGGGTCTCCGCCTTGTCCCCGTAGTGGAAGAGGAGGTACTGGGCGAGCAGGGCGTCGCTCTCGTAGTCGTTGCTGCTCACGGCAT
>JAUIGD010000399.1 GCA_030430255.1 Verrucomicrobiia bacterium | reverse complement strand
CAGCCGCTTCGCCGATCCCTGCCGCCGCCTACTCAGCATCAACGATCGGCGGCGCCTCGCCTGCGGATGTGGTGATCGATCCGGGCTAGCCCGAATCGCTCACCAAGCTCCGGGCTGCGGCTTGCGCTCGTTGATGCTGAGGGTGTTGCCGTTGGCAACGGCTCGGGCAGGGTGTCTACCCAGCCGCTTCGCCGATCCCTGCCGCCGCCTACTCAGCATCAATGATCGGCGGCGCCTCGCCTGCGGATGTGGTGATCGATCCGGGCTAGCGGTTCCCGGCAGGCGATCGCGTCGATGGGATGGTGGCCCTTCGATTGCCGGAACTCCGATCTTGACGCTGTGCTCCGAGGTTCTAATTTTCTGCGATGACAGCGACCCCAACCCAGAAGGTGATCGCCGGGCTGATGCTCGGACTGCTCACTCTGGGGCAGCTGTTTGGCGGGACGGTTGCTGTCGAAGTGAGGCACGCGCATCCCGGCACCGGCGCGGGGCATTCGCATGGCGAATTCGATTTGTGGGGATACATCCACTGCGATCATGGGCACGGGCATGGACATGGGAATGACCTCGGGCATGAAGGGGATTCGGAGCAGTCTCCCACCGAGGACGAGGGAGGGCGTGACCGTGAGCCGCTGCATTCCCATTTTGTGAAGGTCTGCCTGGAGTGCCTCGCGATCTGCGCGGCGGAGTTCGCTCCCTCTGCCGGTGATCTGCGATACCGGAGCTACTTTCCGATGCGGGGTGATCGTTGTCCTGACGATCCGTTCTACGAGGTGATGAAGCCGCCTCAATTGGCTTAGGGACGCTGTGCCTTCCCGTCGCGGGGCGATGTGTTCCGCCGATGTGGCACCGCACCGATGGTGCGGAGCCCGTTCCGATAGGCGCGGCATGACCGTCGCAATCCGCTGCTCGGAAACCCTCCCTCGGTGAGGTTCCCGTCTGCTCACTTGCCACTCGGGGTGTGTCGACACCCTGTCCCAAAGCCAACCCATGCCCGAACTTATTTCCGATCTATTTCTAGCAACGCCGACACGTTCCCCGGCGAGGGGGATTGCGCTCGCCGCCGTCGCGGCTTTGCTCCCGGCCTGCCAAAGCTTCAAACCCAAGCCGCTCGACCCGGCTGCCCACGCGGCCGTATGGCGGGAGCAATCGCCACAGAGCGAGGCGGTCAGGGCGTATGCGAAGCGGCTGGCAGAAACGGCAGGGGAGGGCGGGGGCGACTTCGACCCCGGCGACGGTCTCGCTCTGCACGAAGGGCGCGTCGTGGCGTTGGTCTATAACCCGGACCTGCGGATCGCCCGGCTGCGGGCTGAGGTGGCAGCGGCGACCGCCGAGCACGCGGGGAGGTGGGATGACCCCGAGTTGAGCCTCGACGTGCTGAAGATCCAGGAGAGCGTGCCCGACCCATGGATCATCGGCTCGGCCTTGTCGCTGACGGTGCCCGTGTCCGGGCGCCTGGCCGTGGAGAAGGCTCGCGCGGAAGCGGAGGCCGGTGCGGAGCTCGAGCGGGTCGCTGAAGAGGAGTGGCGCGTGCAGGCCGACCTGACCGACGCGTGGCTGGAGTGGTCGGCCTCGCGCATGGGGCTCGCCGAAGCGGAGAGGATGGGTGGCGCGCTCGACGAGATCGTGTCGATCACCGGCAAGCTCGCGGGGAGCGGAGAGATGCCCGAGACCGAGGCGGCGCTGTTTGCGATCGAGCGCGAGAACCGGCGCGCCGAACTGGCGCACCTCCGGGGCGAGGTCGCCGCCGCCGAACAGAGCTTGCGCGGGTTGATGGGGCTCGCCCCGGACGCGCCGGTCCGGTTGCTCCCGAGTTTGAGCGGCGGGCGGATCGGTGCGGGCGAGGGCGGCGAACTGGAGGCGACCAACCCGACCCTCGTGCGGTTGCGGGCCGAATACGCCGTGGCGGAGAAAGCGCTGCAGCGCGAGGTGCGCAAACAGTTTCCTGACGTCGTCATCGGCGGGAGCGGCGAGAGCGATGAAGGGCAATCGCGCATCGGCTTCGTCGGCGCGATCCCGGTCCCCATCCTCAATGCCAACGAGGGCGGCATCGCGAGCGCCCGCGCCGAGCGGGAGGTGGCGCGCGCCGCGTTCGAGGCGGAGTACGAGCGGCTCAGCGGACAGCTCGCCGCACAGCGCGCCAAGCGCGGGGCGGCGATCGCGCAGCGCGAGCGGTTGGAGACGACCTTGGCGCCGCTGGTCGACCAGCAGTTGCGCGATGCGCGGCGCCTGCTGGAACTCGGCGAAGGGTCGAGCCTGGTCCTCCTCGAGAGCCTCGTCCGCGCGCACGAGGCGAAGCGGAAGCTCATCGAGGTCCGGCGCGACGAAGCGCTGGCTGCCAATGCGATCCGCCGGCTGATCGGTCACCGCTGAAACTAGATTTTCCCGACATGGACATCCCGACACCCCCCATTCCGTTCCGCGCGCTGGCCGCCTTGGCCCTCGGCACCCTCCTCGCCGCCTGCGGCCAGGACGGACCGGGCGCCGGCCCAGGCGAGGAGCCTCCCGGCGACGCGCCTAGCAATCGCGTCGATATCCCGGCCAGCGTCCGCGACAACCTCGGTATCTCCTTCGCGAAGGTGGAGCGCCGCGACCTGGCGAGCACCATCCGCTTGCCGGGCGCGTTCGAGCTGACCCCGATGGCGATGCGCGAGTACCGGGCGATGTCCTCCGGCCGGGTCGAGTTCGCCGTCGACCAACTGGAGGGGGTGCGCCGGGGCGACCTATTGTTCCGGCTGCATTCGCCCCGCTGGGGGGAACTGCAGACCCGCATCGATCTCGCCCGCGCTTCTCTGGACCAGGCGAGCGCCAAGCTGGAGGTCGCGCGCAGCCGCATTCTGGCGCTGAACGAGGCGGGCTTCAGGCGCGCGGAACTCAACGCACAGCGGGCCGAGCTGGAAGCCGACCGCATCCGGGGGGAGGCCGAGCTCGACGCCGCCCTGAACGAGGCCGCCCGGATGCTCAACAACTATGCGCCGGCCGCCGAGGGCGCCTTCACCCCCGAGGATCTCCTCGCCTCCGCCGGGGGGGCTGAGCGGTTCTATCAGACCATCGAGAGCATCGAAGTGAGGGCGGGTGGCGATGGTGTGGTCGAGGCCATCGCCGTCGCCGACGGCGCCTTCGTCGAGCAGTCGACGCTCGTCTTGAAGGTGGTGGATCCCTCGCGGGTGCGCTTCCGGGCGCTCGGGCTGCAGAGCGACCTCGCGAAGTTCGAGGGCGCTTCGCATGCCCGCATCGTCCCGCCGCGGGCGCGGGGCACGGATGCCAACGAGGCCTTGCCCGCGGCCTTGCGGGTCGGCCTCGCCGCCGACCCCGGGCGGCGGACCGTCACCGTCTACGGCGTCCCGGACGAAGCCCGCCCGTGGGCGCGCGCGGGCGTCTCCGCATTCCTCGAGGTGGCGGCGGAATCGACCGGCGGCGCCGTCCTGGCCATCCCGCGGTCGGCGGTGGTCAAAGACGGGATCGTCCACGTTTTCTTCAAGCGCGATCCGCTCGACCCGAACAGAGCGATCCGTGTCGAGGCCGACCTGGGCATCGATGACGGCCGGTGGGTCGAGGTGAAGAGCGAGCTCGGGCCGCAGGACGAGGTGGTGCTCCACGGTGCTTACGAGTTGAAGCTCGCCACCGCCCAGAGCGGCACCTCGCAGAAGGGCGGCCACTTCCACGCCGACGGGACCTACCACGAGGAGGCGCACTAGCCCGATCGCGGCGGAATCGGCAATTCTCCCACCCTCCACTCCATCCCCAACGAATGGCGCCGCGAGGCGTTTTCAAGAACGCCCTAGCAGACGACCCGAGCGCATGCTTTCCCGACTCATCCGATTCTCCATCCAGCACGCCGCCTTGGTGCTGCTGCTGGCGGGCGTGCTGCTCGCCTTCGTCGCGATCCGCCTGCCGCAGACACCGGTGGACGTCTTCCCCGAACTGAACGCGCCCACGGTCGTGATCATGACCGAGGCGCCCGGGCTCGCCGCCGACGAGGTCGAGCAGTACGTCACCTTCCCGATCGAGAGTTCGGTCAACGGTGTTCCCGGCGTGCGGCGGGTGCGGACGTCGAGCGCCATCGGCCTGTCCATCGCCTACGTCGAGTTCGACTGGGGCATGGACATCATGACCGCGCGGCAGCTCGTGTCCGAACGGCTCGACTCCGTGCGCGAAGACCTGCCGGCGGGGGCGCACGCGGAGATGACGCCGATCAGCTCGATCACCGGCGAGATCATGCTGCTGGCCGTCTCCGCCCCGGGCGGCGAGATGAGCGATCTGGAGATCCGTGCCTACGCCGAGTTCGACCTGCGCAACAAGCTGCTCGCCATCCCGGGCATCTCACAGGTCGCCGTGATCGGCGGCGAACTGCCGGAGTATCAAGTGCTCGTGCGGCAGGGCGACCTCCAGCTCTACGGGCTGACCTTGGCGGATGTCGCCGCGGCGGCGGGCGCGGCCCACAGCACGCTGAGCGCCGGTTACCTGGCCGACATCGACTCGCTCGAGCTGCCGGTGCGCCAGAGCGGCCGCGTCCGGTCGGTCGAGGACATCGCCGGCACGGTGATCAAATACCACGAGGGCTTCCCGGTGAAGATCGAGCAGGTCGCGGACGTGGAGCTCGGGGCGGCGCCGAAGCGCGGCACGGGGGCCGATGGCGGCAAGCCGGCCGTCGTCATGACCGTGCAGAAGGCGCCGGGCACCAACACCTTGGTGATCACCGACCGCATCGACGCCATGCTCGACGAACTGGAGCCGGCGCTGCCGGCGGGGCTGCAGATCAACCGCCAGATCTTCCGCCAGTCCGACTTCATCAAACTCTCGGTCAGCAACGTGGTCCACGCCCTGCGCGACGCGGCGATCATCGTCGCCGTCATCCTCGTCCTCTTCCTGCTCAATGTGCGGACGACGATCATCACCCTCACCGCCTTGCCGCTGTCGCTCGCCGTCGGCCTGCTCGTCTTCGATTGGATGGGGATGACGATCAACGTCATGACGCTGGGGGGGCTGGCCATCGCCGTGGGCAGCCTCGTCGACGACGCGATCATCGACGTGGAGAACGTCTTCCGGCGGCTCAATCAGAACGCCTGCAGACCGGAAGCGGAGCGGCGCCCGCGCCTGGAGGTCATCCTCGAGGCGAGCAACGAGATCCGGCCGGCGATGGTCTTCGCGACGGCGATCATCGTTTTGGTGTTCCTGCCGCTGATGTTCTTGGAGGGGATCGAGGGGCGCTTCTTCCGGCCCCTCGGGATCGCCTTCGGCGTTTCGATCGTCGCCTCGCTGGCGGTCGCCCTGACCGTGACGCCGGCGATGTGCCGCTACCTCATGAAGGGCCGTGAGGGCCATGAGGAGTCGGACAGCGGGCTCGTCCGGTGGTTGAAGCGACGCTATCGGCCGGCGGTGAGGCGTGCCGTGGCGCACCCGCGCGTCGTGCTCGGCTCGGCGGGGCTGGCGACCGTGGCGGCCCTGTGGCTCGCCTCCACCTACGGCCGGTCGTTCCTCCCCGAGTTCAACGAGGGCACCTTCACCGTCATGCTGTTCGCGCCACCGGGGACCTCGCTGGATGCGAGCGACCGCCTGGCGGCCTCCTTCGAGAAACAGCTGCTGGCGATGGACGGTGTCCGCAGCGTGACGCGCAGGACGGGGCGCGCCGAGCGCGACGAGCACGCCGAGCCGGTCAGCAATTCAGAGCTCGAGATCACCGTGGCGCCCGGGTTTGAGAAGGAGGAGGTGCGCGATCGCCTCGGCGAGGTGCTCGAGCGTCTGCCGGGCATCACGACCAACATCGGCCAGCCGATTGAGCACCGGCTGAGCCACATCCTGTCCGGCACCCCGGCCGCGATCGCGATC
>JAUIGD010000398.1 GCA_030430255.1 Verrucomicrobiia bacterium | reverse complement strand
CCGATCCCCACCGCCGCGAACGGCAGGGCGAACAACATCAGGCATCCCGCCCCCGACCGGGATCGGGCTGGCTTGCTCCGGTTGCGCCGGCTCCCAAACTGAATTTTCGCCATGGCGTCGCGGCCAAAGTTACGCGAGAAACGCCTCTCCGCATCCCACATGCCCGACACGCCGCCCAACCCGCGCCCGCCCAAGCGCTTCCGCCCCGAACCCTTCGCCTACCACGAGGAAGTCGAGCTGGAGGTCGACTCGCTCACCAACATGGGGCAGGGGCTCGCCCGCACCGGGTCCGGCTGGGTCGTGTTCATCCGCTTTGCCCTGCCCGGCGAACGGGTTCGCGCCAGGGTCTACCATAACCACAAGAACTACAGCGAGGCAGACCTCATCGAGGTCCTCAGGCCCTCCCCGCACCGGGTCGAGCCGCGCTGCCCGCTGTTTGGTTCCTGCGGCGGCTGCCAGTATCAAAACCTCGCCTACCCTGAACAGCTGGACGCCAAACGCCGCCAGGTCGAAGAGTTGCTCCGGCACATGGCGGGGATCGATTTCCCCGTCGAACCGGTCGCCCCCTCGCCGATGGAATTCGGCTACCGGTCAAAGATCACCCCGCACTTCGATCGCCCCCGCGACGGGAAGATCGGCCCGATCGGATTTCAGCTGCCCGGCCGCCGGAGCCTGGTCGACGTCCCCGAATGCCCCATCGCCCACGACGCCATCAACGCGGCGCTGCCCGGCCTGCGCGCGGACATCGCCGCCCGCGCGGCCTCGTTCAAACGCGGCGCCACCCTGCTGATGCGCGCCGACTCGGACGGCGCGGTCCACACCGCCCCCGATGCGGTCGCGGTCGACCGCGTCGGCGGGATCGAATTCCGTTACCCCGCCGGCGACTTCTTCCAAAACAACCCCGCGATCCTCCCCGCCTTCACCGCCCACGTGCGCACCGAAGCCGCCGCCTCCGGCGCCCGCTTCCTCGTCGATGCCTACTGCGGCGCCGGCCTGTTCGCCCTCACCGCCGCGACCGCGTTCGAGCGGGTGCTCGGCATCGAGGTCACCGAGTCTTCCGTCGCCTGGGCGGCGCGCAATGCGGAGTCTAACGGCATCGCCAACACCGAGTTCCGCGCCGGCAAGGTCGAAGACCTGTTCGCCTCTGCCGGCGCGTTCCCCGGCGCCGAGACCGCGGTCGTGATCGATCCCCCGCGCAAAGGCAGCAGCCCCGAGTTCTTGAGGCAGCTGTTCGCCTTCGCCCCGCGGAGCGTCGTCTACGTGTCCTGCAACCCCGCGACCCAACTCCGCGACCTCAAACAGTTCCAAGCTGCGGGCTACCGCCTCACCAAAGTCCAGCCCTTCGACCTATTCCCGCAAACGAAACACGTCGAATGCGTCATGAGCTTCACCAAGGACCGGAGCGCCCCCGGGCGGTGAAGTGGCGCATGGAGCGGGTAGCGAGAATCGAACTCGCATTTGTAGAGTTCGAGTGCGCTTATCCGGAAAACACCTAATTCGTTGGTTTTCTTGACACCAACAAACATCAGCGACATCCCCAAACGTCCTTAAAATGTGTCATTATTTGGTTGAATCGAACTCAAATTCTGGCTTCATTCTCTGCCTCCATTCATGGCCAGCGTGTTCAGACAACAGGGTTCCCCCTACTGGTATGCCGCCTTCTTCGACGGCACGGGCAAGCGGCGCCATCGCTCCACGAAAAAGACCAATCGAAACGACGCCGTGCGGGTCGCGCAAGAACTCGAACGGCTCGCACGCAAGAGCGAACAGCCCGGCCTCGACGAGCGCTCGCGCGACATCATGCGAATACTGGAGGAAGCAGGAACCCTCGCCCTGCGAGGAGCCTTGAACGAGTCCAAGGGACGCGAGTTCCTCAATTCCATCCTCCGCACGGCCTCTGGCGCCGAAGCCGACCTCCCGTCGGTCGAACAGTGGCTCCGAGGTTGGGTGGAAGAGAAGCGCGGATCGCGAACCGAGAGCACCTACGTCCGCTACGAGAGCGTCATCCGCAGTTTCCTCGACTCGCTGCCCAAAAGGCGCAGATCGGCTCCAGTCACGGCCGTTACCGTCAATGACATTCGATCTTTCCGAAACGCCCTCTCAGCTGGAGGGCGCTCCCCCGCCACGGTGAATCTCGCGGTCAAGATTCTGCGCACCGCCTTCAACCTTGCTCGCAAAACGGGCTACCTCACTCATAACCCCGTCGATGGCCTTGACATGCTGCGGCAAACCACAGCCGAGAAGGACGTATTCACGCCCGAACAGGTTGCCACACTCGTTGAGACAGCAGAAGGCGATTGGAAGGGTCTCATTCTTGCTGGGTTCTACACAGGGGCGCGGATCGGCGATCTCTCGAATCTCAGCTGGGATGCCGTCGATCTGAAGAAACGGGCGATCTGCATCAGCCAGAAGAAGACCGGCAAAACCATCGCCATCCCGATCCACGCCGAACTACGTCGATGGTTGAAAGCGACACAGAAGCGGAAGCGCCAAGAGGGCGCCATGGTCTTCCCGTCTCTGGCTGGGAAAAGTGCAGCCGGCAAAAGCGGCCTCTCAAGCCAGTTTAAGCGCCTCATGGAAGAAGCGGGAATTCAAGGCAAGCTCATTGAGAGCAGCGGAGGCAAGGGGCGAAACCGGTCTACACTCTCTTTTCACTCTCTCCGCCACTCGTTCAATTCAGCGATGGCAAATGCCGGAATCCCGCAGGAATTGCGCCAACGCCTAACGGGGCACGCATCCAAGGCAATAAACGACGTATACACCCACACTGAGTTAGAGACTTTGAGAACAGCGGTGGAGGCGGTTCCGGCTGTCTCTGAGCCGGGTTGATTTTCTCGACACCGGAGGTGCTTAGTGCGCCCCGCAACTGCCACCGAAGAGAACCCGCAGGAAGTACGACAAGCAATTCAAGGCCGAGGCGGTACGCCTGGTGCTGGAGGGCAGCCCGGCGACGGAGGTCGCCGCAGACCTCGGCATCAGCGCCAACCTGCTCTACCGCTGGAAGTCTCAGGCTCTCGGCGAAGGGTCCGTGCCGGCGACAGCCGGGGATGTCCCCCAGATCGCTAAGACAGGGCGGCGGTCAGCATGATGCTCTTGTCTGATCTTTGTTCGATGTTCAAGGGCGAGTTCCGATTTCGGATCCGGCTGGAGCGGAGGCCGCGGAGCGCAGCGACGGGGCCGTAGCGGAAGCCGGATCCGAAATCGGCCGCGCCAGGGCCTCCCGCAGCTTCGGCAGGTCCTCGCGGTGCCTGATCCGCCGGAACCCGCTCTCCGCCCATAGAAGGCCTGAGGCCGACCAGCGCTCGACCATGTCCGCCTTCACGCTCCAGCGCTTGATGTTGTTGGTGTGCTCCCGCCAGTTGCGCATCACGTTCTCGATGCAGTTCGTGTTTAGAAGCGTCACGTTGAGCGTCGCCGGCACGCCGAGGCGGTGCACGCAGAGGATCTCGTCGCGCCGGTCGCACAGCGCCAGGGCTGCGCCAGCGTTGCGCTCCGAGAGGAACTCGCGCAGGTCTTCGAACGCCTCCTCCCCGGCCTCGAAATCGAGCACCTGCTTGCGACCGCCGCCGTCGATCCCGAGCGCCACGACCACGCAGTGCTCCCCGCCGAGGGACACCCCGTCGACCATCACCGCGACCCACTCCGCCCCGTCCAGCGGCCTCTCGCGCACGGTCGCCAGCTGCTCACGGCTCTTCGCCTCCCACATCCTCGATACCGCGCTCTTGCTCGCCGCCCCCTTGGTGGCGCGCTCCACGCCGCGCTGTGACATCCCCTCGCCGACGAGCCCCACGATCTGTTCGAACAACCCGCTCTGGCTCGAGGCCGCACGGTAGCTCTCCAGCCTCACCTCGCCCTCGGTCTCGTGCCGCACGCGCGGCCGCCGCACCTCCTCCTTGCCCCCGCCGAGGTAGACGCTGCCCTTCTCCGACCCGGCGCGGCGGTAGGGCGTGCCCGCATCGGGCCGGTAGCGCTGCCCGCAGAGCGATTCGACCTCCTCGGACATCATCTGCCAGAAGGCCTCGCGCACCGAGCTGCGGATCAACTCGTTGAACACTTCGCTCGCCTCGCGTTCCCCCCCTTGCCGATGCCCCGGCGTCGGCAGAAGCGCCGCACCGATTCGGGGTTCACGTCGATGCCCCGCTCCTCGCGCAGCCAGCCGGCGACCCTCCGGTAGGGCCAGCGGGCCGCGCGCATCTTCTCGACCGCGACGCGGTGCGCCTCCAGCTTGCCGGCCCTCAGCGTCAGGTGCGGCTCGAACTCGAGGCCCGCGTCGGCCTCGTGTTGTGATCTCGGGCCGAACGATGAACTTTCGAAGGACAGGGCCACCGGCTCCCACTCGCCCTGGCGCATCGTCGTGAGGAACGCGGTCTCCGAAAAACGCTCGTCGGACCGGTCGGTGAGCTGGCCCGAGAACGACACCCCGCCCGGAAGGGGCAGGAGGTCGCAGCCGCCGCCCTCCGACTCCCACACCTCGACGTGCGTGGCGGACACCGCCGCCCGCGCCGCCCCCGCCTTCTCGATGGCCTCGCCCCTAGTCATCGTCCGCGACGGCCTTCCTGCTGTTGACCTAGACCTTCTCCACCTTGATCCCATACTGCTCGGCGATGATCTCCCGCTGCCTGAACACGTCCTCGCGCGGCAACCTTTTGAACGCGTCCGAGCCGATCAGCACCTCGCTCACCTCCCCGTCCACCTTCACGACCGTCGTCCCGTAGAGCCCCTTCTGGTCGGCGCCCCCCGCCGCCTCGGCGACGTCGCCGTGGCTCCGCGCCCGCCGGCTCCCAGTGTGAACCATCGAGGGGTCGAGGACAGACCTCACCTGGATCTCCGTCGTCTGCACTCTGCCGTCCGGCAGCACCGTCGTCCAGGTGTCGTCGACGATCTCCCGCGCGCTCTTTCCCGCGACGGGCGCGGCCTCCCCGGTCACCCCGGCGACCTCCGCCGCACCGGCCCTAGGTTTGCCCGCTGCGGAGGCCGTTTCACCCGCGGCCTCGGCCACCTTGATCCCCTTCTTGGGGGCGGGCACCGGCCCCGGCGTGATGAGGGCTGTCGGGTCACCCGACGCCAGTTCTCCCATGCCTACTGCGGCCCCGGCCAGCGGGTAGCTGGAAGCCAATGCATACATGCCGCCAGCGAACATCCCCAACCCGACGCCCTTGCCGAGGTCTCGCTTACCCGCAGTCAGCTCACTATAAATCTGTCCAGCTGGACGCCCAGTTCGCTTCGACTCGCGATGCGCAATGTTGACGTCCATCTGAATGTCAAGACGGGGGCTCAACCCGAGCGGATCGAACATTGTCCAAAGGGGGCGACCCGGCGCCGCCCCGAAGGCAACCGCCGCATACCCCCGGGGCCGACCAACGGGTTGCGGGGATTCCGCCCTGGCGCTTTCGCCAAGACCGGCACCAAAATCGCCAGGCGCGGTTTTCGGACCGGGGCCGGACAACGCCGACGCCTCCCCGGCGGCGGGCAGCAGCGCCGCCAGCGCGAGGAAGAGGGGTAGGAGCCGGTTCACCCGGTCAAGCTAACAAGGCTTTGGCCCTCAAGGGAAGGAGTAACTTCGCGCAATCGGCGAGTCACCCGAGTTCCTTCACGCAGGCCTCCAAGCGCTTGGCCACCTCGGCGAGCATCGGTTCTGTACCCGCCTCAAGATCGACCCCACAACCGAGGTCACTGGCTTTGCTCTTGATCTTCTCAAAGAACGTTAACGAAAAGCGCGGTGTTCGATCTGTTATTCCACTAAACGCCGCAGTTGCGGAGGCGAAGATGAACGAAGCGACAGGCAACAGTACTAGAGCCCTCTGAACCGCTCTAGGCGAAGTCTGCGGTGATGTTTCCAAACGCCTA
>JAUIGD010000397.1 GCA_030430255.1 Verrucomicrobiia bacterium | reverse complement strand
TCGCGCAGGTTCGACGTCTTCAGCACGTCTCCGATCGGCCCCTCGGCGACGAACTCGCCCTCCGCAAGCAGCGCCGCGTGGGTGAAGCAAGGCAGGATCTCCTCGACGTGGTGGGTGACGAACACGATCGTCGGCGCCCCCTTCTTGCGGGTCGCCAACCGGTCGACGAAGGCGAGGAAGTCCTCACGCGCGACCGGATCGAGGCCGGCGCAGGGCTCATCGAGGATCAGCAACTTCGATTTGCACATCATCGCCCGACCGATCAGCACCCGCTGGCGCTCCCCCTGCGAGAGCACGCCCCAATTGCGCCGCGCGAGGTGATCGACCTCGGCTTTGACCATCGCCTTGTGGGTCGCTTTCCGCTCCTCGCGGGAGATGCTCCCCCAACGGTTGATCTGCGCATCTTTGCCGCTGAGCACGACATCGAAGACGGTCTCGTCGGGCTCGATCCGCTGGGCGATGCTGGCGCTGACGATACCGATCTGCTTGCGCAGCTCCGACCAGGCGACGTCCTCCGCACCGACCAAGACCTCGCCGCGGGTGGGGGTGACGTAGCCCGCGATCGCCATCAGAAGCGTGGTCTTGCCCGAACCGTTCGCCCCCAACAGCACCCACTGCTCGCCACGTTGGATCGTCCACGAAAGCTTTCTCAACACGACCCGATCGTATCGGACGGTGAGCTTCTTGATCGCGACAACCGGTTTCGGCGGTTTCTTGGGTTTGGCCATGCATCAGGTTAGACGCGTTGCCGGACGCAAGAAAGCTCTTTGCCGAAGGGAATCCCCTCCGCAGCAGCCCGAACCCCCGTCCCACAGCCCCCTTCCCTTTCGCCCAAGAACCGGAAATTTTTGTTGAGTTAATTAAAATAAATATGATAATTATATCCTAGAACCCATACAAGGACATGCTCAACGACCGCCCTAAGATTCTCATCGTCGAAGACGAGCGAGAGATGCAACTTTGGCTCCACGCCCTTTTCAGCCAAGCCGGCTATGATTGCGTCACCGCCCAAGATGGGGCGATGGGGATCAGCCTGGCGATGCGGGAGGTTCCCGATCTGATGCTTCTCGATCTCGGCCTGCCCGCGGGCAGCGGAGTCTTCGTGCTCGAGACCCTGCGCAAGCACCCGCTCGAGAAGATGTCGAAACTCCCGGTCATCGTTTTCAGCGGCGACAAGTGGTTCGACAAAAACGAGGCGCTCGCGGCCGGCGCGACAGCCTATTTCACGAAGCCCGCTGAGAGTTCGGAGCTTCTCGCCGCGGTCGAAAAGGCGGTCGCCCGCCGTCGGTCGTCGGTGCTGGCGAACTGAGGTCAGCCGCGCGGATTGTGCTGGCGCCAGCGGGCGATCCGCGCCACGATGCGCGCTTAATTCGACCGTTTGCAACGGCATCATGTGACAAAGTAGGGCAGTCCGGACATCTCAACGGGAGAACCGGTGCCTTCTCCTCCGTTCGCGGTCAGTTTCGAATTCTCAAACTGACTCCCGATGGGGACTGAGACGCTCACCGACGAACAACTGGTCGCCCGCTGCAAAGTGGAGCTACCGTATGAGGTCGAAGCCTACTCCGAACTGTTGCGGCGCCACCAACCGGTGGCTTTCCGCACCTGTCTCAAGATGTTGGGCTCCACCCAGGATGCCGAGGAGGCGTGCCAAGATGTATTCCTGCAGGTGTTCCACAAGATCCACGCCTTCGAGGGGCGCGCCCAGTTCAAGACCTGGCTCTACCGGATCGTGTTCAACCGCTGTGTGGAGCGGCGGCGACATCTCGCACGCCGCCGCGAACGGCACGCCGAATTCACCGAGACGACACAGCTCGAAGAGGCGACCCGCGAGGATCCCGCGCTGCAGAGGGAACTGTCCGGCAAGGTCCGCGACGCCCTCGACCACCTCGCTGACGACGAGCGCCACATGATCGCCCTTCGCTACGGATCCGGCCTGAGCCTCCAGGAGATCGCCGACGTGCTGGAGATCGGCCTGAGCGCGGCGAAGATGCGCCTCTACCGCGCCCAGGAGCGCTTCAAGGCGACCTGGACCAGTCCCCCACCGCAGGCCCACCCGAACCCGGCGCTCACCGCCGCGACACAGCCATGATCAGCGATGCCGAATTCGCCCTGCTCGACGCCGAACTCTGGCAGGTGTTCGCCGGAGAAGCGGAGGCCATCGACCCGGCCGCCGGTGCCGATGCCGCCCTCCGCGACGTCGCCCGCGCGCCCGACGCGGAGGATCTCCAACGGATCGGGCGCATCCTCAGCCAGGCCAAACTCGAAGCCGTCGGCAAGGAATCGGTCGGGTTCCTGTGGAAGGCGCTCGGCAGCGGGGCGGCGGAACTGGGTTCCGCCGCGTTCGGCGCCGCAAAGCGTCTGTCCCCCAAACCTCAGGGCGAGGCCGACACGTCGCCCCCGCCGTCCGAAGAGCAATGATCCTCGCCCAAGTTGACAGGCCGGCGCCCCCCGCCGTCGCGACACCGGCGGGCGCCGACAGCGGCGACCACTGGCTCGACAAAGTCTGGTCCTCGCTGGCGCGCATGCGCGATGACGCCATCGAGTTCATCCCCAATTTCCTCACCGCCATCATCCTGTTCGCGATCGGCATCGCGATCTCGCTGCTGATCTCGCGCGCGGTGCGTCTGGTGATGCGGCAGGGGGGGATCGACGCGCTCTGCGACAAGGTCGGGGTCAGCCGCATCCTCCGCCAAGCGGGCATCAAGGCGCCTCTCTCCCAGATTGTCTGCAAGGGGCTGTTCTGGGTCCTGGTGCTGATGTTCCTGATGTCGGCGGCCGAGTCGCTGGGGCTACCGCAGATCTCCGAGCCACTGCGCGGTCTCGTCGCCTTCCTCCCGAAGGTCATCACGGCGCTCATCATCGCCATGGCAGGGTTGGTGGTGAGCGACCTGGTGCGCGGGCTGGTCGCCACCGGTGCGGCGCGCCTGGGGCTCGACTACGGCCCGGGGCTGGCCGGGGTCCTCCGGGTGTTCATCTTGATCGTCGTCCTCACCATCGCGGTCGGCACGCTCGGGGTCGACACGACGCTCATCCGCCATGCGGTCGAAATCCTGTTGCTCGCGGTCGCGATCGCCGGCGCGCTCGCCCTCGGCCTCGGGATGAAGCCCCTGGCGCAAAACATCGTCTCCGGCGTCTACGCCCGCGATCTCTACCCCGCGGGGACGGAGGTCTCCCTCGGTCTGGGTGAGACCGCGCGACCGCCGGCCCGGGTGGTGGCCGTCGGTCCCATCACGACCCGGCTGGAGATCGAGGGCGGCGGCTACCTCGTCGTGCCCAACAGCACCCTCGTCAGCGAAGTGGTCTCCGCCTCGCCCCCTGAGGAATAGCCCGGATCGATCACCCTAGTTGTGAAGTTCAATGGGTTGTTCACCTGACTGCTTCAGGTCAGGGTGGGTTTGCAATCGAACCCTCATCCAAGAACAGCCAGATGAACATTCACAGTGACGCACGCCTCACCCCGCGCAGTCGAGAGGAGTTGGCCAGCGCCGTCGTCGAGGGGGCGCTGGGGCCATTGAACAGCGGATGGCTCCGGAGACGCGGAGACCGCGGTGAGAGACCCTTCGCACTGCTCAGGGTGACAGCCCCGCGGTGTTGAGGGCGGTCACGACGGTGTGTAGGGATGGCCACCAGCCCTCCCGAGGAAGTGCTGTGTCATCCTGACGAGCGCAGCGACGGAAGGATCTCGCGCTGAAACCGGCGCACCCGGCCACCGGGACGTCCCGGATCACCTGCCGGGTGCGAAGCTGGCGGGCAAGGAGACGCCGGCCCGTCGATGCACCACGTGAACCTAGCGCCATCCGGGCTAGCAGGACGGCGCCGACGGCGGCCATCAGGCGCCGACGGCGGCGCCTGCCGCGATCTTCGCCCGCTCGGGGACGGGGGTCGGCTCGCCGAGGGCGTAGGTGATCTTGGCGACCGCGGCGCTCGAAGTCACGCCGTGTTTGGCGCGCAGCGCCGGGATATTGCCGTGCTCGACGAACTCGTCCGGCCAACCGATCCGCACCACCGGCACGCGGACGCCGCAGTCGTTCAACAACTCGATCACCGCCGCGCCGAAGCCGTTGTGGAGCACATGGTCTTCGAAAGTGCAGACCACGTCGGCCGCCTCCGCGACGCGGGTGATCGCCTCGCGGTCCAGCGGCTTGATGAAGCGCGGGTTGACCAGCGAGCAGGTGTGCCCTTCCGCCTCGAGGAGATCGCGCGTCTCCTCGGCCATCGCGAACAGGTTGCCGAGCCCGATCAACGCGACCCGCCCCCCTTCCGCGACCACTTCCGCCGCACCGATCTCGAGGCGCTGGGGCTCCGCCTTCGGCGTCGCCCCGGTGCCGGCGCCGCGCGGGTAGCGCACCGCGATGGGGCCGTCGTCGTAGGCCGCCATCGTGTGCAGCATGTCGACGAACTCGTCTTCGTCCTTCGGCTGCATCATGACGAAGTTCGGCACATGGCGCAGGTAGCCGATGTCGAACAGCCCGTGGTGCGTCGGCCCGTCGTCCCCCGACAGGCCGGCGCGGTCCATGCACAGGCGCACGGGGAGGTCTTGGATCCCGATGTCGTGCACCAGCATATCGAAGGCGCGCTGCATGAAGGTGGAATAGATCGTCAGGAAGGGTTTCAGCCCCTGCGTGGCCTGCCCGCAAGCGAACAGCGCCGCGTGTTCCTCGGCGATCCCGACATCGAAGTAGCGCCGCTTCACCTCCTCGTCGTCACGGAAGACGGACAAGCCCGTGCCGCCCGGCATCGCGGCCGTGATGGCCGTCACGTCGGGGTCGGATTTCGCGAGGGCGACCAAGGTCTTGCCCAGCAGCTCCGAATAGGTCGGGGTCTTCGCCCCCTCGGTCTCTCCGGTTTCGACCTTGTATTTCCCGAGCCCGTGGAACTTGTCCGGCTTCTGCAGCGCCGGTTCATAGCCGCGGCCCTTCTCGGTGATGATGTGCAGGATGACCGGCTCCTTGTGCTCCTTGAGAAACTCGAAGGTCTTCACCAGCAACGAGACATCATGGCCGTCGATGGGTCCGAAGTAACGCAGCCCGAACTCCTCGAAGATCACGCTGGGGACGAGGACGTTCTTCGCCCCCTCCTCGACCTTGGCGGCGAAGCGGCGCGCCCCTTTGCCCATGATGCGCTCGACAAACCGCGCCGCGGCGTCGTGCAGCCCGGCGTAGGTCTTGCTGGTGTTGATCTTGTTGAAGTATTTGGCGATGGCGCCGACGTTCTTGTCGATCGACCATTCGTTGTCGTTCAGCACGACGATGAAGGGGCCCTCGAGGTTGGCGATATTGTTGAGCGCCTCGTAGGTCGGCCCGCAGGTGAAGGCGGCATCGCCCGCGACGGCCACCACGTGTTCGTCGCCGCCTTTCAAGTCCCGCGCCGCCGCCATCCCGAGCGCCGCCGACAGCGCCGTGCCGGCGTGTCCGGCACCGTAGCAGTCGTGCTCGCTCTCGGTGCGGAGGAGGAAGCCGTTGAGCCCCTCGTACTGCCGGATGGTGCCGATCTGCCCCCAGCGCCCGGTGAGCATCTTATGGACGTAACCTTGGTGGGAGACATCGAAGAGGAACTTGTCCTCCGGCGTCTCGAAGACGCGGTGCAGGGCGATGCAAAGCTCGACGACCCCGAGATTTGGCCCGAGGTGGCCGCCCGTGCGGGCGAGGCTCTCGATCAACACGCGACGGATCTCGTCGGCGAGTTGCGGCAGCTGCTCCGGGAGCAGCGCTTTGACATCTTCGGGGCCGTTGATCGGCGGCAGGGCTGGGGGCTCAGAGGAGCTGGATTTCGTCATCGGGATCTTCGTGGTCGTCTGCGGCAGAAGCCTCCCCCCCCGACGGGATCTCCTCGGCGCGGTCAGCGAG
>JAUIGD010000018.1 GCA_030430255.1 Verrucomicrobiia bacterium | reverse complement strand
CCCGAGATCCGCGACCGCTACCAATTCTGGGCGTTCTCCTACCCCACCGGGGTCCCCATCCTCTACTCGGCGATGCGCCTGCGCGCCGAACTGCGGGCGATGCGCGCCCACTACGACCCGAGCGGGACGAACTCGCACCTCGACCGCATGGTGCTCGTCGGCCACAGCATGGGCGGGATCCTCTCGCGCCTCATGATCTCGCCGAGCAACGGCAAGCTCCGCGACTGGTCCGACAAGCCGCTCGACGAACTCAACCTCCCACCCGACCTCGCCGCCATGACGCAGGAGATGTTCCAGTTCGAACCACAGCCATACGTCGGCCGCGCCGTGTTCATCGCCACCCCCCATCGCGGCAGCGACGTCGCCGCGCGCAAGATCGTCCAGCGTGCCGCCGCCATCATCCAGGTGCCCCGCGAACTCAAGGAGGCCGTGCTCACCACTGTGAACCTCAACCCCGAGATCGGCCTCATCGCCGACGCCACCATCGACAGCATGAACAGCGTCGACGACCTGCGCCCCGACTCGGAGTTCATGCGCGCGCTCGGCGGCGACACCATCGCCCCGGGCACCCCCTTCCACAGCATCATCGCCGTCGGCACCCACGGCGCGGCGGAACCGCTGGCCTCGACCGATGACGGCCTCGTCCGCTACCCGAGCGCCCACCTCGAGGGCGCCGCCTCGGAGAAGATCGTCGCTGCCCCCCACAAGGCCTTCGACCACTCGGACACCATCACCGAGGTCGCCCGGATCTTGAAACTGCACCGCTGAGCACCGGGGGAGCCCCCCCGACTGACCGCAGCGCCCGCCCCACCGAGCATGCCCGCCACCCTCCTCCACGACCCCGATGAACAAGACGGCGCCGCGGCGGCCTTCGATACCGTCCTGCGCTTGATCGGCGAGGCGCGCCAGGAGATCGCCATCCACATGTACGTCTGGCGCTCGGACGAGATCGGCAACCGGGTCGGCCACGCCCTGCTGGAGGCCGCCCGCCGAGGGGTCAAAGTGCGCATCCTCAAGGACTCGGGCGCGATGATGTACGAACGCATCGAGATGAACCGGAAGTCCTTCTTCCCGCGCGAACCCTCCGCCGGGCGGCGGCTCTGGTGGAAGACGATCTCGCCGACCTTCCCCGACACCTTCCTCGAGGACGAGTTTCAAAACGGGGCCGGCGCCGAGCTCGCCGCGCACCCGAACACGGAGCTGACCTGGGTCGAGGGCGTCCACACCCACACCAAATACTACCTGTTCGACCGCCGCCACCTCGTCACCGGCAGCATCAACATCGAAGACCGCCACCGCCGCTACTTCGACTACATGGTGCACCTCGATTGCCCCGAGCTCGCCGCCCGCTTCCTCGCCCGCGAATCCGGCGCCGAACCGCTCGACCCCGGGCGCGAGGTCGAGTTCGTCTTCAACCAGACGATGAACGGGGAGTCGCGATTCGAGATCAAACCTCTGCTCCTCGAGCTCCTGGCGGGCGCCCGCGAGGAAGTGCACATCGAAGTGGCCTACATCGGCGACCCCGAGGTCGATGCCGCGATCGCCGCCGCCGCCCACCGCGGCGCCGCCGTCCACCTGCTGCTCTCGGAGAAGGCCAACATCGGCAACGACAACAACCACCGCGCCGCCGAACGCCTGCTCCGATCCTCACCCGTCCAGGTCTACTTCACCCCGCGGATGATCCACGCGAAGATGCTCGCCTTCGACCGCCAGACCGTCTTCAGCGGCTCGGCGAACCTGTCGATCTTCTCCATGCGCAACAGCGCCGAGCTGAACCTCCTGGCACGCGACCCACAGCTCGTCGCCGACTTCCTCGCCGTCGCCGACGCGCGGCGTGCCGCCAGCCGCCGGATCGAGGACGCCGCCGAGCTCTCACGCTACAATAAACCCCTCGCCTACCTCCAGGAACTCCACCAGAAGCTGAAGCTCTGAACGCCGACCGCATCGCCCGCGCCTACGCCGGGCTGGAGCGCCTCGCCTACGGCCGCGCCCTCGAACGCGCCCGCTGCACGCACCTCGATGCCGCCCCGCCACCCCGCCGCACCCTGCTGGTCGGCGAGGGCGATGGCCGCTTCTTGGGCGCCCTGCTCGACCGCCACCCCGGCACCCGCGTCGATGTCGTCGAACCCAGCGCCGGGATGATCGCCCGCTCACGGCGCACGCTCCCCGGCGGCGCGCCGGTCACCTTCCACCGATCGAGACTCGAAGACACCGCACCGGATCCGGAAGCCTACGACCTGGTCGCCGCGCACTTCTTCCTCGACTGCTTCGATCCCGCCGGACAACGCGGGCAGATCGCCATCATCGACCGCGCCCTCCGCCCCGGCGGCACCCTCCTCATCGCCGACTTCCAAATGCCCCCGAGCGGGGCGCTCGCCCGCCTTCGCGCCCGCACCCTGCTCTGGACCATGTACCGTTTCTTCCACCTCGCTACCGGTTTGGAAACGGACCGGCTCAGCGATCCCGACCCCGCGCTCGAAGCCGTCCATCTCCAGCTGGTGAAGCGCCAAGTCACCAACGCCGGATTCCTCCGCTCCGACATGTGGCAGAAGCCCGAAGCGCGAGCATCGCCCTCGCCCCCGGAGGGCGGAACTCCGCCTCCCCCGTAACCCACTCCCTCCCCACCGAACACAATCGCTCCACCTCCGCACTCAGCATTCCGCACTCAGCACTCAGCATTCAGCATTCAGCATTCAGCATTCGGCATTCGGCATTCGGCATTTGTCATTCGTCATTCCGCATTCCGCATTCGTCATTCCGCATTCCGCATTCGACATCCCCCCTCTCCCCAAGCCAAACTCCCCCATGCCCTTCCCCCGCCTCGCGGCCCTCACTGCGGCGCTCCACCTCTCCGCTCCCCTCCCCGGCGCGGAGATCAGCTGGCAGGCCGCGGCCGACATCAGTGGCCCCGGCGCCATCCTCACCGCGGGAACCCTCGTCGAAGCCTTCAACGGCTCCCCGGACAGCGGCGCCGCGACACCGGCCGACGTCCCGTTCACCGCCTCGGACGCCCTGCTCGCCAACGGAGCCATCGCCAACGCGCTCGACGGCGCCACCTCCCTCGACGCCGCGCTCGACGAACTCCTCACCACCCTCGACTACGGCGGCGGCACTGCGACCTCGATCACTGTCGGCGGCGGCGCGCTGACCGCGGGCGCGACCTACCGGATCCAGGTTTTTTTCACCGACCTCCGCGCCTGCTGCAGCGGACGCGTCATGCGCTTCGGCGACGGCACCGGCAACGAGGTCGCCGTCTCGGCCTCCGGGGGCGCCGGCGCTTTCGGCCAAGCGGCCATCGGCACCTTCACCGCCGACGCCGCGACCCAAACCCTGAGCATGGCGACCGAGGGCTTCGGCAATTGCCACCTCACCGCCTACCAGATCCGCACCGCCGCCTCCGCTCCGGTCATCGGCTCCTTCACCGCGACCCCGGCCCTGATCAGCTCGGGACAAAGCACCACCCTCGCCTGGCAGATCACCGGCGCCGACGAGGCGAGCATCGGCCCTGCCATCGGCGCGGTGGACGCGGTCTCCGGCGAGCGGTCGGGCTCCCCGACGGAGACCACCACCTACACCCTCACCGCCACCAACGCCGCCGGTTCCACGACCGCCCAGGTCACCGTCGGCGTCGACCTCCCCGTGCTGCCGCCGACCATCAGCGAATTCCTCGCCTCGAACGACACCGGCCTCCGCGACGCGGCGGGCGGCTCCCCCGACTGGATCGAGCTCCACAACCCCAACCCCTTCGACCTCGACCTCGCCGGCTACAGCCTCACGGACGACCTCGCCAACCCCGCGAGATGGCACTTTCCCGCCGGCAGCATCGTCGCCGGCGACGGCTACCTCCTCGTCTTCGCCTCCGCCGCCGACCCCGCCCCTACCGGTGAGCTGCACGCGGGCTTCCGCCTCGACGCCGACGGCGGCGAACTCGCCCTCGTCGCCCCCGATGGCACCACCGTGATCGAACGCTTCGCGGACTACCCCCGCCAGCGCACCGACGTCTCCTACAGCGCCGCCGGCCACCACCTCGAGCCGACCCCCGGCGCCCCGAACGGCCCCGCCTTCGCCGGCTTCGTCGCCGATACCCGGTTCGACGTCGACCGCGGCTTCTTCGACGCCCCCTTCACCGTCACCGTCACCTCCGCGACCCCGGGCGCCACGGTCGTCTACACCACGGACGGCACCGAACCGTCCGCCACCCACGGGACCGCCGTCGCCCCCCCTTCGCCGGACACCCCGGGCTCGGCCTCGATCCCGATCTCCGGCACCACGGTCCTGCGCGCCGCGGCGCTCAAAGATGGCCTCGCCCCGACAGACGTCGACACCATGACCTACCTCTTCCCTGCGGACATCATCGCCCAGCCGGCCATGGATCCCGACGTCACCGGCGACCCGGCCTACGCCGCCGAGATGGCGCCCGCCCTGCAATCGGTCCGCACGCTCTCGATCGTCACCGACCCCGACCACCTCTTCAGCTCCTCGACCGGCATCCTCGCCAACACCGGAGGCCGCGGGATCGCCTGGGAGCGCCCTGTATCCATCGAATTTCTAGATCCGATCGACCCGGGGGCCGACTTCCAGACGGACGCGGGGCTCCGCGTGCACGGCAACGGCTCGCGTGGCAACCCGAAGAACTCCCTCCGCCTCCTCTTCCGGGGGAGCTACGGCGCCAAGAAGCTCGGATACCCACTGTTCGGCGAAGGCTGGCCGGCGACCCGCTTCGACACCGTCGTCCTGCGCGCCCAGAACGCCAACAGCTGGACCAGCACACGCGCCGAAGACCGCATGGTCACGACCTTCCTCCAAGACACCTTCGCCAAGGACAGCATGGGCTCCATGGGCCACCCCACCGCTGGCTCGACCTTTGTCCACCTCTACCTCAACGGCACCTACTGGGGCCTCTACAACCCCACCGAACGCCCCGATGGCGGCTTCGGCGAGGAGCATTTCGGCGGCGGCGAGGAGGACTACGACTCCCTCAACCGGCGGTTCAGCGTCGAGGTCCTCTCCGGGTCGAAAACCCACTGGGACGAGATGATCGCCCTCTCCGCCGGCCTGCTCGATTCCCCCGCGGAATACGATCAGCTCGCGGGCTACATCGACATCGACAACCTCATCGACTACATGCTGCTGCACCAGTACATGCAGACGCGCGACGGCCCGGACGACTTCGGGCACAACAACATGCGCCTCGTCCGCCGCAACTCCCCCCCCGGCCCCTTCCGCCTCTACCCATGGGACATGGAGTACTCGATGATCGACTCCTTCGGCACGCGTGACTACTCCTACCCGTTCCCGGTCTACTCCAGCCCCCGGTCCGGCGCCCGCGACATCACCGACAGCATCGCCTCGGTCTACATCCGACTGAAAGATCACAACCCGGAGTTCCGGCTCCGCTACGCCGACCGCGCCTACCAACACCTCTTCCACGGCGGCGCCCTCGCCGCCGGGAACGCCGCGGAGCGCCTCGACGCCCGCGCCGCCGAGATCGAGTCGGCCGTGGTCGCCGAATCCGCCCGCTGGGGCGACCAGCAGAGGGCGACCCCTTACACACGCGACGCCGAATGGCGCGCGGAGCTGGAGCGCCTGCGCGGCGAGTTCTTCCCGGCCCGCCCCGGACACGTCGTCTCCCAGCTCCGCATCCACGGCCTCTTCCCCTCGATCGACCCACCGGTGTTCTCTCGACACGGCGGCGCCGTGCCCTCCGGCTTCCGGCTCGGCTTGACCGCAGACGCCGGCACGATCCACTACACCCTCGACGGCTCCGATCCGCGCGAAGCCTGGTCGGGCTCCGTCAATCCGGGCGCCTCCAGCCTGCCCGGCGGCACCGTCATCGAGCCCCTGATCGTGCGGAGCACCGCCGGCTGGCGCTACCTCGACACCGGCGAGCCTCAAAGCGACAGCAGCTCGGTCGCCGGCGCGCCTAGCTTCGGGGAGGCAGACTGGAAACACCCCGACTTCGACGACCTTGGTTGGGAGTCGGGCACGACGCCGCTCGGCTACGGCGGCGTCGGCGACCCGCCCGCCACCACACCGGAGATCGAATTCGGCGGCGACATCGCCGACCGGCACCCCACCACCTATTTCCGCAACACCTTCACCGTGTCCGACGCAGGCGCCTTCACCGATCTGGTCCTCTCCCTGCGCCGCGACGACGGCGCGATCGCCTACCTCAACGGCCACGAGATCGCACGCAGCAGCATGCCGCCCGGCACCGTCCGCTTCGAGACGTTGGCCGGTTCGAGCGCAGCCGGCGCCGACGAGACGGTTTTCTTCGACTTCCCGGTCCCCCTCTCCCCCGGCCTGTTGCTCGAAGGCGACAACGTCCTCGCCGTCGAGGTCCACCAGTCCAGCGTCGCCAGCAGCGACCTCGTCCTCGACGCCTCCCTCACCGGCGGGCGCGCCGCCGGTGGGCCGGCGACCGTCCCGCTGACCGCTTCGGGCACGGTCCGCGCCCGCGTGCTCCACGAAGGCGAGTGGTCCGCACTCGCCGCAGCGACCTTCATCGTCGGCACCCCCGCCGCCGCAGGCAACCTCACCCTCTCGGAGCTGATGTACCATCCCGCCGACGGCGGAGAGCCAGAGTTCCTCGAGCTGGCCAACATCGGAGCCACCCCCATCGACCTGCTCGGCTGCACCTTCACCCGCGGGGTCGATTTCTCCTTCGCCACCGCGTCCGTCCTCGCCCCGGGCGCCCGCCTCGTCCTGACAGCCGACGACTTTCTCAACGACACCGCCCTCGCCAACAACGGCGAGCGGATCGCCCTCGCCGCCGCCGACGGGTCGGCGATCTTCGACTTCAGCTACGACGATCGCGCCCCTTGGCCGACGACCCCCGACGGTGGCGGCCCGAGCCTGACGCTGATCGAACCCGCCTCCGACCCCGACCTCTCCGACCCGGCCAACTGGCGCCCGAGCACGTCCTACGGCGGCAGCCCCGGCACCCCCGACCCCTCCATCCCCTTCGCCGGCGGCAGCCTCGCCGACTACCTCCTGGCCGCCCCTCTCGGCATCACCCACGACGTCGGCTCCGCCTCCTGGTCCTACACCTCCCGCAACGCCGCAGCGGAAGCCTCCACCACCCTCGAGCACAGCTTCGACCTCCGAACCTGGCAGCCCGGCATCCCTTGGGGCGCCTCGACCAACACGCCCCACCCCGACGGCACCACCACCCACTCCGGCGCCATCACCGCCCCCGAAAGCTTCTACATGCGATTGAGGTTCACCCCGCGCTAGCCCGGATCGATCGCTTGCCGGCGAGGCGCTCCCTCCCCCCAGTCGCGACGGAGACGTCGCTCACGCCCAAACAGGGGGAAGGGCGGCAGGCGCCGCAAACCACGTCTCCCGCCTGCTAGATTTCCCGCCTTTCCGCCGTATCTTGATCGGCTCCCCCCGGGATCCAAACCCCACCACACCATCCATGAAATCCGATTCCGAAGAGTTCGTGCGCCTGCTCACCGAAGCTCAGGGGCCCGTGTTCGGCTACATCTTGACGCTCTGCCCCGATCGCTCCCGGGCCCGCGATCTGCTCCAGGAGACGAACATCACCCTGTGGAAGAAGGCCGAGACCTTCGAGGAAGGCACGAACTTCAACGCCTGGGCCTGCAAGGTCGCCTACTTTCACGTGCTCGCCTTCCGCCGGAAAATGGCTCGCGAGCGGCTGGTGTTCGACGACGACATCCTCGATTACCTCGCCGAGCGCAGTGACGACCGCCTCGAGGAGGATGCCGCCCTGGCCCGCAACCGCGCCCTGCAACGCTGCCTCAAGAAACTTCCCGAACACCACCGGAAACTCGTCGAGGCCCGTTACCAACCCAAAGCCTCCGTCCAGGACATCGCGGCCGAACAGGGACGCACCGTGGGTTCGGTATCCCAAACCCTGTACCGGATCCGCCACAACCTCATGCAGTGCATCGAAAAAACCTTGGCTGCCGAACGCGCCGCAGGTTGAGAAAACTCTCCTGCAGGCCATACTCCACTGGAAACAGAAACCATGGGCGCGCCTCAACACGAACCTCACCACCAACGCTTTGTGGAGCTCGAGAAGCTCCTCTCGCAACTGCATGACGGGCTGGCAAGCCCGCAGGAGATCGCGCGCATCGAATCCATCCTCGACGGCGATCCCGAGGCTTGTGAGTTCTACATCGATTACTCCCAACTCGTCGCCGGCATCGAAGACGAAGTCGCTGCCCGCCCGCCACTCGAAGTCGGCAGCAAGACGGTTCCGCTCGCGATCGCCAAGTCGACCGCCCTGTTCTTCGAAGGGCAAAACACCCGCCAGATCCTCAGCCCGAAGTGGCGGCCGCTCACCTTGGGCGCCGCCGCCGCCGCGGTGATCCTCGCCGCCGGCGCGACCTTCTTCCTGACCAAGAAGAATCCGCTCGCCCCGGGTGAGGCCGTTGCCGAAGAGCTGGCTCCGGGCCACAGCGGCGTCGCCGTCCTGATGGAGTCCGTCGGCGCCAGCTACGGGAAGGGAGGCCAACACCCCGGCCAATCCGGAGGGGTGCTGAACCGCGGCGAACTCCGGCTCGAATCCGGCCTCGCCGAAATCGAATTCTACTCGGGCGTGCGCGTGCTCATCGAGAGCCCCGCCGTCTTCGAACTGACCTCGGACCGCAGCGGCTACCTCCACGAGGGGCGCATGCGCGTCAAGGTCCCGTCCGGCACGCGCGAGTTCACCCTCGCTACCGCCCAGTTCGAGATCGCCAACAGCGGCTCCGAATTCGGGATCAGCATCCACGATGACGGCCACGTCACCGAGATCCACTGTTTCGACGGCTCCCTCGACATCACCGAGGGCGGCGCGATCGGCACGCCCCAGCTGACTAGGCAACTGAGCTCGGACGAGGCCGTTCGGCTCCGCGCCAGCGGGATCCGACGCATCGACGCCGACGCCATGTCGTTCATCTCCTTCGCCGATCTCAAAGATACGGCGCTCGCCGACGCCTCCATGCGCCACGAACGTTGGCGCCAGCTCGCCGAAGACCTGCGATCCGATGCCGACCTCATCGCGCTCTACACCTTCGACGAACAGGGTCCGCGCGAGCGATCGCTCGTCAATGAAGCCAGCTACCTCAACCGCGCGACCCACGGTGGCATCGTCGGCTGCCGCTGGACGACCGGCCGCTGGCCCTCCAAAGGGGCACTGGAGTTCAGCCGCGCCAGCGACCGCGTCACCGTCCAGACCGAAAGCGCCTACGAACAGATGACGCTCTCGACTTGGGTGCGCCCGGACTCGCTCTCCAACGACCGTCCCAACTCGCTCTTCAGCAGCAACGAACGGGCCCCCGGCGCCTTCGAATGGTTCCTGAATCCGGATGGAAGCCTTTCGCTCAGCGTGACGATGTCCAATGGCAACAACCAGAGCATCTTCCGATCGCCCCCCATCCTCGGCGGCGACCGCCCGCTCGGCGAGTGGCACCACTTGGCCACCGTCTATGATGCGGCCGGGGGCACCGCGACGCACTACCTGGACGGAAGCCCCGTGTGGTCAGGAAAGATGGATGCCTCCCGCGCCATCGCCCTCACGCCCGCCCGCTCCGAGATCGGCAACGGCGGTTACTGTGATGATCGCGGACACCGCCCCGTCCGCCATTTCCACGGGCGCATCGACGAATTCGCGCTTTTCGGGCGCGCCCTTTCCGCTGAAAAGATCGCGCATTTCGCCGAGGTCGGGAAGCCGCGCTGACCCGGAGCGACTTCCGTACCCCTGAGGTGGGGCACGGGCAAGCCGCAGCCCGGAGCTTGGTGAACAGTCCGGGCTAGGTTGAGGTGGAGCATCGGCGGGAAGGCGCCTCCTCGCCCGCCCGCTTCGCACCCTCCGAAGGGTTGGTCGCCGTCCCCACACACCGCCCCCAACTCTCCGGAGCTGTCACCCTGAGCAACGCGAAGGGCCTCTCACCGCGGTCCGCGTCTCCAGAGACCTCCGCTTGTTCAATGATCCCAGCGCACCTTGGCTGGCTTGCGAACTCGACTCGGCGGGGCACTGCGGCGCGCGCTTGCAACGGCAGCACCCAGCCTGCCCGAGCCGTTCCCAACGGCAACACCCTCAGCATCAACGAGGGCAAGCCGCAGCCCGGAGCTTGGTGATCGGTTCGGGCTAGGGTCTCCAGGAGTGAGCATCTCTTCCAAACTCCGACTCGAAGCGCCGGAAATCAGGCCTAACCAAGCCCAAATGGCGCTTGGTTGAGGGGAAGTGCCGGAAGTCCGAGAGAAGGGAGCGCGGAGTGCAGCACCAGCGAAACTCCGGGGCACTTGGAAGGAGCAGCGCGATCCGCCCCGGCAGGGGCGGGAGAAGCCGCGGCAAAGCGATGCACCACCTGATCCGAGCGCCATTCTCTCATGGAGAGCGGAATTCGGGGTCGAGGCGGTGCGACCAATCCGGGAAGTAGTTCTTTCTCGCCTCCGTACTCGGGGTGCCCGGCCTCGCTCTCGGCAAACGATCGCCGGGCTCCATCTCAAGGAGGCTGCGGTCGGTGAACGCATCCATCAGGGCCGTGAGATCTTCCACCTGTTGGTCGGTCAGTCCGAGGTCGCCCATGTCCTCGCGATTCACCGTATCGGGATAGTCGGTCTCGCCCCAACGGTGCGGCTCGAGGTCACGCTTGTTGTAGAACTCCATCACCTCCTTGAGGGTCGCGATGGATCCGTTGTGCATGTAGGGGGCGGTGAGGGCGATGTTGCGCAAGGTCGGCGCCTTGAATTGCCCCAGTTCCTCGGGATCGCCGGTGTGACCGCCCAGCCCGGGATCCCTCTCGCCGCGCGAGGGCGCACCCACGTTGTCGTAGCCGTAGTCGCTCAACAGCGGCTCAGGCCAGGTCAGCGTGCCGACCAAATGGCATTTCACGCAGTTGCCTTCGACTTTGAACACCTCCAATCCGCGCCGCTCAGCCGCTGTAAGCGCGCTCTCATCCCCCGCCCAGAAGGCGTCGATGCGGGCGTCGAATGGCCGGAACAGCGGATCCTTGAGGAACTCGACCAACGCGCGGTAGGCGTGGAAGTTGACTGCGGAGTCACGCCCCCAAGACCCATCGCCAACCAGCTCCTGCAACGCCCCTGCGTATTCGGCCTCGCGGAGTCGCGCCGCCAACTCACCGGCATCGGGTAGGTTCATCTCCCTCGGATCGAAAAATGGCTGCTGCACCTGCTGGAACTGGTCGTGCGCACGCCCGTCGAGAAACAGTCCGCCCTCGTGCACCATGCTCTGCACACCATCCTCGTCGTAAAACTCCTCGAGGACCATCGCGGGGATCAACGAGGCATACATCAAGCTCGGCGCGTTGCGCGTCCCCTCGCGCCCCACCACGGCACCGGGTGAAACCGGTCTTGGGTCGGCGAAGCCGTGCCTGGGGTCGTGGCAACTCGCACACGATTGCCCCTCCGGCTCTGAGAGTCGCGTGTCGAAGAAGATCTGCCTCCCCACGGATGCCGCCCCCTCCGCCGCATCCCCACGGCCGGGCGCCAGAGCGGCGATCGCGAAAACCGGAAGGACGACGTAGCGAATCATGGCAGCAGAACAAAGTAGCCCTGATGAGAACACCGTCCAGAGGAAGCGCCTGCCCGCCCTCGGCCGGGGCCTCCCCGATCGCACGCCCCCACGGACGATGACACGGGAGCCGGCATCGCCGCAGCACATCGGAGCGCCCCTCGCCCGGCCCACCGAGGAGGTGGCTGCGGGCGCCACTTATAGACCCCGATGGGGATTGTAGTGAGATCCGGCAGCCAACACTGAAAGCAGAATGGAAATCTCCTCCCCGGCCTCTGAGGTTGAAGAATAGACAACCGCCCTCGATCCAGGAACCAACTCGATGGCTTCCCCCGCCCCCGTCTTCATCCCAGATAAGAAGCCAGGATCGGATACGGGCGAATCAGAAACAGCGTCTACAGATCCGACCTCGGCTCCCTGAGAAACATCCACCGGCTTCGTCCCGAGAACCAAGCAGCACTTGGCGATCGAGTACGGGTGGCTCGCCCAAAATGGATTCCTCTCAATCTCGCAGTCCAGTTTGCTCCGCGACCTTGCCGCAACCACAACCCCATCGCGAACAAACTCCATTAAGAGCACATCGTTCATGTCGGAGAGATCGACCCGGGCGCACAGGGAGACGATCCCGCTTCGTTCCACGACGGTCACGTGTTCGACTCTCACTACCGTCGTCTGCGGCTTGGGGCGAAAAACCGCAAAGGCGATCACAGCGAGGGCGGCTAAAATCGCAAAAACCAATCCCTTTGCCATCGACCGGATGTGGTGATCGATCCGGGCTAGCGCTGCTGGGAGCTCACAACGAGCACCCGCCTCTCAACCAACGGGATCTCAACCGGAACCCTCTTCTCAAGCTCCAAGGCTTGAGGCTCATCCTTGCGGAGAAGCTCGCTGCCGGAAGCGCAGATCCATCGCTCGGCCCTCGGGAGATCCTCACTCTTCGCTGCCACCTCCGAATAGAGTTCGCCATATGGGACGGTTGCCACCTGGCCGCCGCCCGCCGCAATCTTCAGTCGAATCGCACCCGGAAGTTCACCAAACACCCGCAATCCAAAAAAGGTAACTGCCTCTCCACCAAACCGCGACCCGAGGACGCCCTGTGTCAGCACGAACTCTCCCGATTCCCCCTGACCGATCGGAGAGCTCCCACACTCTAGGAATGGACCGCATGGCGGCATCGTTCGATCGCTCTCAACCCAGAGTCTTGCGCCATGGATAACGCTTCCGTGTGCGTCTATTGGAGTCAATCTGTACTCAGCGAGAGGATAGCTTCCGTGCCATTGCACTCTCCGATATCCGGCGAACAACACGGACACAACAACCGCTGTCGCGAAGGGAACCCACCTATTGACATTCATGACAGCTAGTCGCTCCCCGGCGAACGTATCAGGGTTGTTACAGAAACGGGTAAGCTCATGCCGGTGAGGAATCCGGGAAGCGCCCCCGGCGCATCCCCAGATTCAAACTCGTCTCGGCGGCGTTGGCAACGGCAAAGCGGTGTCTCCTACGCCTCCCCCGCTTGGCCGCCCGGCGCATCGAGCTTCCGCACCGGCAGGACGACCCGGCATTTCGGATAGTTCGGGCAGCCCCAGATCGGCTCGTGGGGGGGGACGCGCACCGGCCGGACCTCGACCTCGTCGAGGATCCGCATCTCTCCGTCCACGATGCCGCCGGGCTCAAGCTCGACCGAGCGCGCCGCCACCGAGCCGACGACCCACGCGCCGACGCCGATCTTCGCCGCACCGCGGCAGGTGAAATTCCCCATCGCCCTGCCGTGCACCACCAAGCGGTTCGCATACACCCCCTTCAGGAACTGCGCCTCGGCGCCCCTGCCGATGGTGAGCCGGTTGCAGCGCACATCCCCGACGAAGGTCTCCGAGCGGCGCACGGTGAGGTTCTTCAGCTTCCCCGCCCCCTCCGGCATCTCCGAATCGCGGAGCGCGAGCTTGATCGAACAGGCTGGACAGGTCGGCACACCGAACTCGCCGGCGGTCGTCAGCTTCAGCAGGTGCTCGGCCTCCGCCGCCGACAGCCGCGCCAAGACAGCGACGAAATCGCGCGCGTCGACCCGCTCGATCGGGCGCACTCCGGCGAAGTCCGCGGCGTCGCTATGGAATCGCCCTGGCGTAAAGAACGTGCCGCGCGGGAAGCCGCGATTGACCACCTCCTGATGGAAGCCCGCCAGCAGCCGGCCCGACACCACGGGTTGGTTCCACGGCGCACAGCCGAGCAAGGCCTCCGGGCGGCGCCGCGACCCGTTCACCAGGGACATCAGGCAGACCCCCGCCTCGCCGACCAAAAGCGGGCGCACGCGGTATCCCGCCTTCGTCACCAGCACTCGCACCAAGTCTTGAAATCGCTTCCAATCCAAGCGCAGCAGCAAATCGGCATCCCAGCGCCGCCCGGGCATTGCCCCCAGGGAAAAACCGTCCGTGAATGAGGGCGAAGCGGGTGGATTCATCAAGGCAGAACGCGCCGATACGACGCAATAATGACAATGGTATTATTTTTGAAAATTATGACAACTGTTTTTATTTTGTCTCACCGACCGCGATCCAGATCGATCACCCCCTCCGCAGGCGAGGCGCCATCATGCGTTGACGTTGAATGGGCGGCGGTAGGGATCGGTGAAGCGGCCCGGATGAACACCCTGCCCGAGCCGGATCCAACGTCGACGCCCACAGCGGTCTCGAAGGCGATCCGGAGCTTGGAGGTGGATTCGGTCCAGCCACGCGCGTTAGTTTGTCGGTTTCGTGCCCTGCGAATCCTCCGCACCTGCCATCCCCGTCGAACCGCGAGACGGCGGGATCTACCTGCCCGGGGCGGAGCTTTGGCTCGACCCCTCGCGCAGAAAGCCCTTCGCTTTCGTCTCCCACGCCCACGCCGATCATTACGCCCGCCACGCCACCATCCTCTGCTCGCCGACCAATGCCGCCCTGCTCCGCGCGCGCTATGGGGGCAAGCGGGAGTACATCGAGCTCCCCTACGATCGGCCCCTGGAGCGCGCGGGTCACCGGATCGTCCTCACCCCGGCGGGCCACGCGCTCGGTTCGGCGATGATCCACGTCACCCGCCTCGCCGATGGCGCCAGCCTGCTCTACACCGGCGATTTCAAAACCCGCCCCGGATTGAGCGCGGAAGCGCCCCGGTGGATGACCGCCGACACCGTGATCATGGAGACGACGTTCGGGGTGCCCCGCTATCGATTCCCGCCGCCCGAGGAGATCAGGGCGCGCACCTGGTCGTTCTGCCGCGCCGCCATCGATGCCGGTGAGGTCCCCCTGCTGCTCGGGTACTCTTTCGGCAAGGCACAGGAGATCCTCGCCATGCTCGCCGGTTCGGGATTCGAGGTCGCCGCGCACGAGCGGGTCCTCGACCTCCTCGGCCCGTATCGAGAGGCGGGGATCGAGTTCGCGCCGCACCGCCCGATCGGGGCCGGCCCCTTGCCCGGCAGTGTTTTGTTAGCTCCACCCGGCGGCAAGCTGCCCGATCCGCCGGCCGGCAGCCGCTACCGCACGGCGATGTTCTCTGGGTGGGGCGCCGACCGCTCCGCACGCTATCGGTTCCGCTGCGACGAGGTCTTCCCGCTCTCCGACCACGCCGACTACGACGACCTGCTGGCCTTCGTCCAGTCGGCGGCGCCGCGGCGGGTGCTCACCACCCACGGCTACGCCGCCGAGTTCGCCGCCGATCTGCGCCGGCGGGGCCACGAGGCCTGGTCGCTCAGAGGCACCGATCAACTCGAGTTCCTCGGGGGCGGGTTCTGACCTGACCGCCCGCAAAAAAGACGCCGGCGGGAGCAACCGCCGGCGCCTCGTGATGGGTTCCTTCCGGGGAGACGTGCGCCCACGGGCGCAGCACCGGCCGGGCTACTTCTTGCAGGTGCCGCAGCACTTGTCCGCAGCGCCGCCGCATTTGCCGCAGCACTCGATCTTCGCTTGGCACTTCCCACAGCAGTCGCCCTTGGAACAAGTGCTGCCGGTCGTGGCGCAAGAGCTGAAGGTGAAGGCGACCGCGGCGGTGGACAGGGCAATGAGGATTTTCTTCATATCGATACGGGATTGTCCCTTTGCGAGCCGCGGGCGGCAAGTTTATTCCCGAACGCGCATCCCCGCCGCCAATTCCCCGCTGTAGAGCTGGATCGCGCGGCGGGCGACGATGTTGACGATCGCCGGCTGCAGGGTGCGGGTGGCGGCATTGGTGAAGGCCAGCCCGGCCCAGGTCAGCGGCGACCGGTAGCGCAGCGCCTGCGCCGCCGGGCGGAAGCGGCGGTAGAGCCTCGCGACCACGCTCCCGGCCTTGCGCAGCTTCGGCTTCGCCGCGAGCTCGCGCCCCTTCGCATACGCGCGATAGGCGCTGCCCGCGCTGAGGTCGACGAGGCGCCCCACCCGCCGCTCCTGAAGAAAGTTTGAGATGTCCGCAGCCACCAGTTCGATCGCCCGGCTGAACTCGCTGAGCTTCGGCGCCCGCAGGGGGTCGGCGGCGTCCGGATGGAAGCAGCCGGCGATGCCCCGCACCAGCCCGGGAAGCTCCTCATACAACGGCGCCACCCACTCCGGGTTGAGCTGCTTGCGCATGCGCAACCGGCGCCGCGACTCCGCCGCCAGCGCCCACGCGCGCTCGTGCCGCTCGCCGCCCTCCGCGGAAGCGGCGATCCGCTCTGTCTCCTCCCGCGTCCGGCGGAGGTCGAGGTTCACCTGCAACAGCCAAAGCCCCAGGACCCCCAGCAAGGCCACGCCGATGCCTGCGGCGAACGGCAGGAGCCAGCCGGCCCCGGGCCAGGCGCCGATGATCTGGCAGGCGAAGCTCATCGTCTCCTCGCGCGCCCGGCGCCTCCGGTCAGATACCGTTTCACCGTGCGGTCAGAGCCCTCATCGACCCCCTCGAACTCCGCGACGAGCTCGAACACCGCGGGGTCGTCCACGACCTCCATGATGTCGGCAAAATGTTGATAGGATTTGTAAGGCCCGTAGTTCACGAACAGTGGTTTGCCTTCGGAATCGGCGCGTCTGAGCTCCGCCAAGAACGCCTCCCGGTCGGTGGCGCGAACGCTGGAAACATCGTAGAATACCGGCTCGCGGCAGAAACCCAGCATGGTCACCTCCCGGAAGGCGGGGCTCTGGGGGTCGACGAAGGACCCGCGCGCGGCGAGCACGGATTCGCGCTCCGCCTCGATCGGGTGCTCGCGCAGGAACCGGCGCTTCTCCGCCCCGCCGACCGCCAGGCCGAGGAGAACCAGCGCGGCGGGGACCGCCGCGAGGAAGGCGCCCCCCCACCTCCCGCGCATCCACTCGCCAGCCCGGGCGCAGCCGATGGCCGCCACCCCCCAGAACAGGGGCAGCCCGAAGATCGAGTACCAGTAGAAGATGTGCGGCTTCGAGATCGTGCAGTGGAGGAAGAAGAGCGGCGCGGGCAGCAGCAGCACGCCCGCCAGCAAGCGCCCCGAAAGGCCGCGCCGCCAGAGCGCGACCGCACCGGCCGCGGCCGCCAAGGCGGAGAGCGCCGCCGCGACCGTGCCCGCCGCGTTCCGGCGCAGGTGCCCACCACCGCCGCCGCCCCACTCCTGGTAGCGCATCCCGGCCGTGTAAGCGCTCGCCATGTCGCGCACCATGTCCTTGTCGTACTTGCCGACGTCCCCCCCGGTGTCCTCGACGTAGAGCGCGAACTGCGGCAGCACCGGCAGGAAGGCCGGCAGGCAGCACAGCGCGGACACCGCCACGGAGACCGCCCAGCGGCGCGCGAGCACGGGGGTCGACGCCTCGCGTCGCCGGGCGAGTAGCCAGACGCCGACCGCCGCGTTGATCACCAGGGCCAGGTAGAGCGAGTTCAGCACGGTCCAGACCAACAGGAACTGGCAGCCCCCCAACGCGACCCACCACCCCCAAGAACCGCGCCGCACCGCTAGCAAGGCGATACCGACACAGACGGGACCGAGCAAGAAGAGGAGGCTGTAGCCCCTCGCCTCGGCCGCGTAGCGGAGGTACCACGGATGGGCGGCGAGCAGCCACGGCGCGATCAACGCCGCCCGGCGGAACCCGGCGACCGCCAACATCCAGGCGGCGGCCGCGAGCCCGCCCAAGCCGCCGATCAGCGACGGCAGCCTCAGCGCTCGCTCGTTGACATAGCTCGTCCCGCCCCACTTCTCGGCCGGCGGCCAGAGGGTGTGGCTCGCCTTCGCCAGCAGGCCGTGGAAGATGTGGTTCGGGAAGCGGAAGTCCCACGCCGCTTCCGCCCAGGTCACCGGCCGGTAGGCGATCGAGCCGTCTTTCTTCATCTGGTAGCGGCCGACGACGAAGTTGCGCACCCCTTTGCCTTCGTCGTGCCAGAGGCCGTGCCCAAGGCGGGGCACGGCGTGCTGTGCGAGCAGCACCATCGCCGCCAGGGTCGAGGCCAGCAGCAGCCACCCCACCGGCCCGCCCTTCTCCCGCTCGTCCCCGGCCCAGCTCGCGCTCCGGTCACCGATCTCCGCCGTCAGCGGGCGGCCCAACCAACGGCGCAACACCCAACCCAGCCCCCCGATCCCGAGCCAAGCCCAAGCGGCCCCCCACAAGCCTGAGACCAAGTAGTGACCCGTCCTCGGCTCGATCGACGCCTCCCGCGCAGCCGCCAATCCCGATTCCCACGGCTTCCCTCCGAAGACGAGCCAGCACAGTGCCAGCGCCACGACCGACAGCGCCCCCCAGCCCAACTCGCGGGCGCGAGGCGCAGCGCTCGGGTCGGCGTCGTGATCCATCCACGACCTATCCGACGGCGGCGATCGATGTGCAAGGGGTTCACCCATCCGACTGGGCGGGATCGATCTCCATTTCCCCAGGCGCTTGACGCTGAGCAGGCGGCGGCGGGGACCGGTGCCGCAGCCGGATGGCCACCCCGCCCGAACCCTCACCGAGGCCAACACCCTCAGCATCAACGGGGTCAAGCCTCAGCCCGGAGCCCGGTGATCGATTCGGGCTAGAACCGCTTGCGGCTATGGTTATTCAAAATAAGATCCAGCGTGCTCTAAGGAGAGGGAGCAACCATCGAACCACCCCCCCAATTCGTGCGGATCGAAGGCGAAAACTCATTTACTGCGACCATCGAAATCACCCGAGGCTTCAAGACCCCCCCCGAGCGCGTCGAGGCAGAGATCCACTTCTCCCTGTCCGGCAGCATCTCGGGTGTGCCCCGGTTCGAGTCGATCGTCGTCGAGGGCAAGCCCCTGCCCAGGAGCTACGTGTCGGACGCGGCCCTGCTTCGCGCCTACGCGAAGTACCGCGCGGGTGAGCTCTGAGCCGCGCCCGGGCGATGCACTTCGGGGTGGCGCAGGCGTCCGCCGCCCGCCATAGGTGATCCGTGCCGTCCGCCCACGCCGACTCAGCCCACGCCGTCGAGACCCGCGACCTGCGCGTCGACTACGGCGAACGCGTGGCCGTCGACGGGTTGAGCCTCTCGGTGCCGCCAGGCGAAGTGTTCGGCCTGGTCGGGCCGAACGGAGCCGGCAAGACGAGCAGCTTCAAAGTCCTCGCCACCCTGATGCGCCCCACCTACGGCGACGTCTTCATCGGCGGGATCGACATCGCCCTGCGGCCCGAAGCAGCCCGGCGCCGCCTCGGCTACATGCCGGACCTCGCCCCCGCCGCCAGCGACCTCAAGGTGTGGGAGTTCCTCGACCTCTTCGCCGCCGCGCACGGTCTCGGTGGCGATGCGAAGCGACAGCGGGTGGGCGAGTGCTTGGAACGTGTCGGGCTGGACGACCGCGCCGGCGCGATGTGCAAAGAGCTCTCCCGCGGGATGACCCAGCGGCTGGTGCTCGCCAAGGTCCTGCTCCACCGGCCGTCGCTCTACCTCCTCGACGAACCCGCCAGCGGGATGGACCCGACCTCGCGGGCCGCCCTGCGAGAGACCTTGCGATCGCTCGCCGCCGAGGGCGCCTCGGTGATCGTCTCCTCCCACATCCTCACCGAGCTCGAGGACATGTGCACGATGGTCGGCTTCATGCGCGAGGGGCGACTCGTCGATTCCGGTTCCGTCGCCGACGTGCTCGCCCGCCACGCCGGCGCCGCCGGGCGCACCCTCCTCGCCAACGTCCTCGGCGACCCCAGCCCGCTCCTCCAATTCCTCGACGAGCGGGAGGGCACTTCGCCGGGCGCGGCCACCCCGGCGGGGGTGGAGTTCACCCTGGCGGGGGGCGATGCCGACCAGGCCGACCTGCTCGCCGCCATGGTCGCCGCCGGCCTGCGCGTGAAGTCCCTCGCCGAACGGCGCGCCACCATGGAGCAGGTGCTGCTCGACCTCGAGACCCGCACCGCGTCGCCAACGCAGCCACCGCCGCTGCCCCCCAACCGATGACGGCATCGCAAGCCAAACCCGCACCCCTCTTGGCCATCTGGGCGAACCCGATCTTCATCCGCTTCGCCCGCTCGCGGCTCAGGCTCGGCTCGGCGCTGCCATGGGCCGTCGTCATCCTCATCGGCGCCGCCTTCGCCTTCTCGCTGATCTACATCCTCGACACCAGCAACGGCACCTCCCCGGCGCACGCCGCCAACGACGCCTTCTTCCCGCTCTATATCCTCCAAGCTTTCCTGCTGCTGTTCTCCGGCACGGGCAGCGTCGCCAACGGCATCAACCGCGAATGCGCCGACGGCATGACCCAATACATGCGGCTGGTGCCCATGAAACCTTCGGCGAAGATCGCCGGCTACCTCTGCGGACTGCCTGTGCGCGAGTGGGCGCTCGCCGCCCTCACCCTCCCCTTTTCGCTCTTCTGCCTGCTGCGCGGCACCATTGGCTTCGACCGGGCGCTGACGCTCTACGGCGTGCTGGCGCTCATCGCGATCGGCTACCACCTCGCCGGCTGCGTCGTCGGCACGGTGGTGAAGAACCCGCGCTTCGCCTCGGGCACGACCCGGGCGCTCATCCTCGTCCTCTACTTCGCGCTCCCCGCTTTCAGCAACGTCGGCCTCACGTTCTTCGAATACCTCACCCTGCGGCCCGTGGTGATCGAAGTGTTCGCCGGCGTCGAGGGGATGCCGATCTTCGGCAACCTGTTCCAGCAGCAGTCGGCGGTGCCGGAGGCGCAGTTTTTCGACCGCTCGTTCACCCGCGTCCAGTTCACGGCGCTCGTCCAGCTGACGCTCATCACCACCCTCTTCCTGATCCTCCACCGGCGCTGGCGCGATGCCGAGAGCCACTTGCTCGGCAAAGGCTACGCCGCCCTCCTGGTCGGCTGGATCTTCCTCGCGCTGTTGGGCAACACGATCCCCGCCATGGCCGACCCGGGGTTCTATCCGAAGATGTATCCCTCGCACCGGCCGGAGGTGAACGTGAAGAACGCCTTCGTCCTGGCGTCGCTGATGGGGGTCGGCGCCCTCGTCCTCGCGACCTGCGCCATCGCCGTGGTGTCCCCGAGCGCCGACCAGTACCGCGCCGGCCTGCGCCGCGCCCGCAAGCTCGGCCTGCGCCGCATCCCCTTGCGGGCCGACGCCGCCGGAGCGGGCGGTTGGGCCCTCGTCCTCGCCCTCCTCGCCGCGGCCTTCTGGTCGGCCTTCAACCGCCACCTCTTCGCCTCAAAGGCGATCCATGAAGTCCCCGGTCACCACCTCGGGATGCTCGGCGTCGGCGCACCGCTGGCGCTCGCGGTGCTCATCCTCTGCTTCCACGGCGTCTACGAGCGCTTCGGGCGCAAGGCCTCGCTGATGTTCGTCCTCTTCGCCTGGATCGTCCCGCTCCTCCTCGCCCTGCTGCTCACCGCCGCCCGCGCCACCGACCTCGCGGTGCTCGGCGCGGCCTTCTCCGCCCTGGCCGCCCCCTTCTATCTCCTCACCCTGCCGCTACTCGAGAGCGACACCCTCGGGATGACCACCCGGCTGATGCGCTTCGGCGCCACCCTCTCCACCCTCGCCCACGTCGCCCTGCTGCTCGCGCTCGCCCTCAGCCTGCACCGCCACAAGCGGCGGATCCGCCGATTCGTCCGGGAGGAGGGGGCGCCGGTCGATGGGTGATCCGCTCCCCCGTCAATCGAACACCGCCCCCACCCGGTAGAAGCTCCGCCCTCCCGCGGTGACCGCACCCGCGATCCGCACCGAGGCGCCCCCCGCTCCCACCTCGACTTCGACCCCGGCCAACGCGGCCCAGCCCCCCTCGCCCACGTCCTCGCTGCCCTGCACCTCGTAGAGGACGCCCTCCTGCGCCCCCCAGCTGAGCACGAGGTCCCCGCCCTCGGCAGCGACCTTCAGATCCCGCACCGCCTCGGCGATCACCGGCTCCAGACGGAGGTCTACCCACACCAACCGATGGTCTGAAACCGACACCAGGTCGGCGCCGGGCTCGTCGCCGCGCGGCCAGAACACCCCGCCCCCAAGCACGGAGAACCCCGCCCGCGACGGCAGCGCGTAATCGACCCGCAGGCCGCCCGCGAACCCGGCGGTGTCGGTCCCCCCATCGCTCGCCGCCGGGGTGAACCCACCCCAGATGAGCGGGTGCCCGGTGAGCTGCCGCGCCGCCCCTGGGGAGCTGTCGCCATCGACCGGGTCGGCGTTCTGATCGCCGACGATCACGAACCGCCGGTCCGCCCCGAGCCCCCGCCCCGAGCCCTCGTCATCATAGATGTAGGCATCGCGCGCCGGGTCGACGTAATCTGCCCAGAGCCGGATCTCGTCGTGGTTGCGCCGCCCGTTGCGGTCCTCCGACCCGTCGAAGGTCGGCGGCGTCGGGTGGCTGGCGAGAAGGTGGACGACGTGCCCGCCGACCTCGAACGGCACGTCCCAGTGGGACTTCGACGACAGCCGGAACACCGCCCGCTCCGCCGCGTTGTAGTAGTCCCCCGGCGCCGGGGTCCCCGGGATGTCGGGCAGCAGCGCCCCGGGCATGTCCGGCCACAGGAAGTTCTGCAAGGTCCTCACCCCGTCCGTGCGGAGCGGGAACTTCGACAGCACGCCCATCGAGTACTGGCCCGGGAAGCGCCCGAACCCATAGCAATCGTCTGCATACACCTGGGTCCCCGGGGTCGCGTTGACGCTGCCGCTGTTGTTGAGATCCAGGCCAGAATGCACGCCGGTGTTGACCGGCGCGGTGAAGCGGTGCGGGTATGACTGCGCCGCTTGCCCGCCCTGCGACACCGCGACGAAATTCTCCGCGAACGCATCGAGGTTCGCCCCCGAAGCCGCGGCATCGTCGTTCAGCTCGTTGAGCAAGATCACGTCGGGAGCCACCCGCTGGATGATCTCGGCGACGCGGCGCGGCGCGCTCGACGCCGGGTTCGCCAGCACGGACGGGAGCGACGAGGCGGAGTTCGGGCTCAGCGACACATTGAACGACGCCACCCGGATCACCGGTGGCTCGGCCGCGGCCGGACGATGCGAAGCCCACACCGCAGCGGCGGCGGCCAGCGGGAGGGAGACTCGGGAGGGAAGCGCGATCACGGTGACACCGTAACCCGCTTCCCGGCGCCGCGCGGCCCAATGTCGCCGCAGGCCGTCCGCACGAACTTCCCCCTTCCCTTGCCCCCTCCGGCGCCCCATACTGCGCCGCCTCCATGCCACACGAAGGAGACAACAAGGCCGCGTCCGGGGCGGGCGCCGACCGCTTCGAGGTCGGCCCGCCGCCGCGCTGGGTCCACGGGTTCAAAGCCGCTCCACCTCAGGTGGATCGCGCTCTCGACGGCGGAGCGCCCACCGACCTGTTGCTCCTCGACCATCAGCTCTTCCCCGCCAAGGCCGCGCGCTATCAGCGCCGCGCGCTGCGCGTCAACAACGCCCAAGGGGTCGAAGCCCACTCCCAGGTCGGCCTCGACTTCGACCCCGCGGCCGAACGCCTCGTCCTCCACTCGGTGCGCGTCTGGCGCGACGGCAAGGCAGGCGAACGCGCGGACCGCGACCGCTTCCGCCTCATCCAGCGCGAGCCCCAGCTCGAGCGCCAGATCTTCGACGGCCGGCTCTCCGCCCTCACCCTCCTCGAAGACGTGCGGGCCGGCGACATCATCGACATCGCCGCCACCCACTTCACCGACGCCGCCGGCCTGCGCGAGCGGTTCTCGGAGGCGGTCCCCACCGCGCTCCCCGTAGCGCTCCAGCGCTGGTCGCTCTCGGTCATCGCCGAGGGAGGGTCGGAGCTCCGCTGGACGGTCCCCGCCGGACTCCCGGACGCGGAAGAGCGCGAGGTCAAACCGGGTTGGAAGCTCCACCGTTGGAGACGGGAGGACGTCGCCGCCAGCGAGCCTGAACCCAACGCCCCGGGGTGGCACCTCCAAGGCTCCGCCGTCGAGTTCACCGATTTCGCAGGCTGGGCGGAAGTCGGTGCCTGGGTCGCCGGACTGTGGGGCAAACCGGAGCCTCCTGCGGACCTCAAAGAGATCGCCCGGGGCATCGCCGCCGAGGCGGGTGACGACCCACTCGCCCGCACCGAACGCGCCTTCGCCTTCGTCCGCGACGAGGTCCGCTACCTCGGTCTCGGCGGCGGCATCGGCTCGCTGAAACCCCACCCGCCGGCCGAGGTCCTGCGGAGGCGCTTCGGTGACTGCAAAGACAAGGCCCTCCTGCTCACCCTGCTGCTGCGGCTGCTCAAGGTGCCGGCCACGCCGGTGCTGGTGAACACCGTCGCCGGACGCGCGGCACGCCAGATGCTCCCCTCGCCGGGCGCCTTCGACCACGTCCTCGTCTGCACCCGCCCCGGCGGGCGCACCTTGTGGGCCGACCCCACCCGCCGCGGCGCCACCGCCCCGCTCACCGAACAGGCCCCGCCGCCGTTCGGCTCCGGTTTGCCCGTGTCCGCGAAAGCGACCAGCCTCGTCACCATCCCATCCCCACCCGCCGACGCCTCGCTGCTGGTCGTCAGAGACCACTTCCAGATCAAGCACCCCGACCGGCCGGTCGCGCTGGAGATCAGAGTCTCCGGCGAGGGCGTCGAGGCCGAACGGTTGCGGGAATTGGTCGGCACGCTCGGGAGGTCCAAGTACCGCGAGCTCCGCACCGCCCAACTCCAGGAGTTCTACCCCAGAGCCAACGCCGTGGGCGATTGGCTGTTCGCCACCGATGCTGCCGATGGCAGCGGCGAGATCTTGGAGCACTACGAGATCGCCGACTTCGCGCTCAAAGGGGGCGATGGCGAGCGCGCCACCCCCTTCGGTCCCCGCTCGATCTACAGCCGCTTCCCGGGCGTCCCCGACGAAGCCGACCGGCGCTCCCCTTGGGCGCTGCCCTACCCGTGCCGCGTCCGCCACGAGATCCACTTCGACCTGCCGTTCGACCTCCCCGCCGAAGAGCAGGAGCGCGAGATCGACTCCGCCGCCTTCGGCTTCCGCTCCCAGATCACCGTCGGCGGCCGCTCCATGGACGCCACCTACCGCTATTGGTCAAAGCGCGACCACGTTCCCATCGACGCCCTCGCGACCTTCCGGGCCGACGCCGAGGAGATGGGCAAGGCTGCCGGCCAGCTGCTCCGTTTCCCCAATTCTCCCGACCTCTATGCGCTGCCGGACGGGCCGGTGCGCCGGCCGCCGCGGCGCGGCAAGGCCGGCCTCGTCGCCGCCTGCGCCGCCGCCCTGGTCGGCTTGGCGATCGCCGGCGGCAAGCTGATGCTCGAACCCGGCGGAGGGTCGCTCCGGGGGAGCGGGCGCCAGGCGCCGCCCCAGGGCGCCGGCGCGCTGGCCGCCCCAGCCCGCCCTGAATTCCGGCCCGTGTTCGGCGACGGCCCGACCGCCGCGGGGGCCGATCCCGCCACCGGCTCCCCGCGGCTCGGCCTCCCCCCGCGGCCTCGCCCCGGGCCGCCCGCCGACAGCGACGGGTTCACCGCCCTCTTCGAAGGCCGCAGCCCCGAAAGCGACGACGCCGGCTTCCGCGGCTCCCTCCTCGAGTCCCCCTCCGGCCCGATCAAACCCTCCCAGCCGGACGACCCGGCCGGGCTCGATCTGAGCTTGGACCTCTGACCGCCTCCCCGAACACCCACGCCAGCCAGCATCCAGCGCCCACCGAATGTCCGAGTATCGCACCCGCCCTTCCAGTTCGTCGAAGATGCCCAAAGGCATCCCCTACATCATTTCGAACGAGGCCGCCGAACGGTTCAGCTTCTACGGGATGAAGGCGGCGCTCGCGATCTTCCTCGCCCGCTACCTCGGCGTCCTCGGCGGCGAGGACATGTCGGAGACCAAGGCGACCTCCTATGTCGCCTTCTTCACCGGCGCGGTCTACTTCACCCCGCTCCTCGGCGCGCTGATCGCCGACACCTTCTTCGGCAAGTACAGGACGATCATGACGCTATCGATCGTCTACTGCCTCGGCCATTTCAGCCTCGCGCTCATGGGGATCGGCGGCGTCGTCCAGGTCTGGCTGCTGGCCGGCCTCGGCCTGATCGCCCTCGGCGCGGGGGGGATCAAATCCTGCGTGTCCGCCCACGTCGGCGACCAGTTCGGGAAGAACAACCAGCACCTGCTCACCAAGGTCTTCAACATCTTCTACTTCTCCATCAACTTCGGGGCGGTCATCTCCAACATCCTGATCCCCTGGGTGTTGAAGTGGCACGGCCCCCACCTCGCCTTCGGCATCCCCGGGATCTTGATGGCCCTCGCCACGCTGTTCTTCTGGATGGGCCGCCGCAAATTCATCCACGTCCCAGCGCACCCCGAGCGGTTCGTCGACGAGCTCACGAGCCGCGAGGGCATCAACGCGATCCTCAAACTCGCCCCCTTGATCCTGTTCATCGCGATGTTCTGGTGCCTCTTCGACCAGACCGCGTCCACCTTCGTCTTCCAAGCGGAGAAGATGGATCGCAGCTTCTTCGGGTTCGAGGTCCTGCCGTCCCAGATCCAGGCGGTGAACCCGTTCCTCATCCTCGTCCTCATCCCGCTTTTCACTTTCGTCGTCTACCCTCTCGTCGACCGCCTCTCACCATTCACCCCGCTGCGCAAGATCGGCGCCGGCCTGTTCATCATGGTCGGCTCGTTCGTGGTCGTCGCCCTCGCCCAAGAGGCGATCGACCGCGGCGAGACCCCCCACGTGGCCTGGCAGCTCCTCTCCTACCTGATCCTCACCTCGGCGGAGATCATGATCTCGATCGTCGGGCTGGAGTTCTTCTACACCCAGGCGCCGCGGAGGATGAAGTCGCTGATGATGGGCATCTTTCTCCTCTCCGTTTTTATCGGCAACACCTTCACCGGCATCGTGAATTCGTACATCGAGATCCCGACCGTCCCCGTGGCTGCGCAAACCCATGCTGGATATGACGGTCAGCAGGGGACGCTGGACGACCTCACCCTGGACGGCGACCGCATCGAATCTGCCGCCGCAGACCAGCTCGCGACGCTCGCGGAGCAGGTCAAATCCATCTACGCCGAGACCGAGGAATTCCCGGCCGAACTCGGTGGACTGCCGCAGGATCCATGGGGCCGCCCGTTCCGTTACCACCGCCCCCACTCGGGTGAGGCGCGGATCTCCTCGGATGGCCCCGACGGAGAGCCGAAGACCCGGTGGGACCTCGGTGTGACCTTGACGGAGAAGGATGTCGAGGCGGAGGAGGGCACCTGGCTCTACCGGGAGAAGCGGAGGCGGGGAGAGGCGGACGCCGATGCCCCTTCCGAACCGCTCGCGACGACCTACACCGCCGGAGGCGGGGCGAAGCTCGAGGGCGCCGCCTACTTTTGGTTCTTCACGAAACTGATGCTCCTCACCGCCATCCTCTTCGTCCCCTACGCACTCCTCTACCGGGAGCGCAACTACCTCCAAGGCGAGAACGAGGAGAACCTGGACGAGGAGATGGAGGCCGCAGCCGAAACGCGTTAAGGCGCGTTAAGGCGTGTTTGAAAAGTCGCCCCCATACACCGCCTCGACCAGGCCCAGCGCCCGGCGCCCGGGCAGCACGCCGTAGTTCATCTGGTTCATCACATAGGCGAAGGCGAGCCCGCGCTCGGGGTCGGCGAAGGCGAGGCTACCGCCCGCACCGGGGTGGCCGAACGCGGACGGCGAGGGGCCGAACAGCCGCTTGGCCGAACCGGGGGCGTCCTTCATGAACCCCGCCGAGAACGCGGTCGGCAACAGGAACACCCGGTCGTCACCGGCGGCGATCGGCCCGCGCATCCGGGCCACCAGGCGCTCGGGGAGAAACCGCTGCCCCCCCAGTTCGCCGCCGGCCGCCAGCATCGCGTAGAACTTCGCCAAACCCCGCGCGGTGCCGACCCCGCCCATCGCCGGCCAGCCCGCCCGCCACGCTTCCGGCGCGTTCATCCCGGAGATCGCCGCCAGACCCGAGGGGGAACCGAACGCCCGGCGGGTTAGGGACCCGGGGTCGCCGAAGGCCCGGTAGAACGCCGCCTCCCCCTCGGGGTCGGACATTTTCCCGGGGTACAAGGTGGCGACCCGACCGTCCTCAGACTCCGGCAGCCCGATCCAGAGTTCGAGGTCGAGCGGCGCCGCGAACTCGCGCCTGAAATACTCGCCCAGCGCCACCCCTGCGGCGCGGCGCACGATCTCGTCGAGAAGGAACCCGAACGTGCGCGGGTGGTATCCGTGCGCCGTCCCCGGCTCCCAGAGCGGTGCCTGTGCCTCCAGGGCGGCGACCACCCCCTCGCGGTCGAACATCGAGACCTCGCGGTCGAGCGCCGGCAGGCCCGCCGAGTGGGAGAGCACCTGGGCGAAGGTGATCCCGGCCTTGCCGGCGGTCGCGAACCCGGGCCACAGCGCCGCGACCGCCTCGTCCAGCTCGAGATCGGCGGCGTCGAGCGCCTTGAGCGCGCAGGCGGCGGCGAGGCCCTTGGTCGCCGACCAGAACGGCACCGGGGTCGCGGCCGTCCACGGTCGCCGCCGCGCCTTCTCGCCGAACCCGGCCGCCAGCGACACCGCCTCCGCACCGTCCGCCCACACCGAGAGCGAGGCGCCCAACTCGCCGCGCGACTGAAAATTCTCGGCGAAGGCCTCCGCGATGCGAGCGAGTTCCATCTTCTGATTCGCGCGCCGGAACCGGGCAAGTCCGAGGGGCTCCTAGCAGGGTGTTGACGAAGTCCGGAGCCCAGCGCGCAAGCCTCTGGCAGCGAGGATTAGGTGCGCCGGAGGAGTGGATGGAACTCCTCGACTGAGGCGGAACAACGCCCTCGGTGTCAGAGGCTTGTGCCCGGAGGGTTGCGCTCTTACGAAACCGGCGGAGCCGCTGATCTGAAATGCTTCTTCCATGCGAAACGATGGGGGGCGGAGTTCTTCAAGCCCCTGCTAGATCAGCACGTCGCGAAGCACCACGAGATCGGGGTCGTGGCGCGCGACGTCGAGCAGGTTGTGGTCGAGGTCGAACGAGCGCATGAGACAGCTATGGGCCGTCTCCACCCGCCCGAGCGCCGCCTGATAGCAGCCCTTGTTGTAGTAGAAAATGGCCTGGCCCCGCACCGGTTCGGGGGCGGATTCGAGCAGCTCGAGCGCCTCCTCGGTGCGGCAGAGTTCGTGCAGGCAGAAGGCGCCGTGGATGTATCCCGCGCCGCCGTGCGGCAGCATGCGCCGCAGCTCGCGGCTCTCCTCGAAGGCGTCCGCCCAGCGCCGCTCCTTCATCAACAGTTGCACGCGCATCCCCACCGTCGACGGGGAGGCTGGGAACGCGCGTTCGACCCCCTCCAACTCGGTCCAAGCCTCGGGGTACATCCCGAGTTCGAGGTAACCCTGCACCGCTTGCAGGCGCGCTTCGCTGAGCGAGCTGGGATCGTTGAAGTAGGACATCCGGAGAGGCTCGCAAACTCTCCAAGCACGCCCCCATACGGTCAAGGCAGATACTTAACTTTCATTAAGTTTTTGCCATCCGCGGGGTCGGACACGCTGCAAAATCACCGCGCTGCTCGGCTTTGATTCCCAAGTCCGAGCCCCGTTCTCAGATCGGCGACACCGCCGCACGGGGCGTCGGCATCTCGCCGCTGCCGATCTCGGCTGCGCCGCCTCCTAGCCCGGGCTCAATTGAGGTAGGGCATCGACGGGGAGGCGCCCCCTCGCCCGCGCGCTTCGCTCCCGGCAGGCGGTCCGGGACGTCCCGGTGGCTCGGCGCGCCGGATCCAGCGCGGGATCCTTCCGTCGCGGCGCTCGTCAGGATGACACCGCATTTCCTGAGAAGGGCCGGTGGCCATCCCACACGCCGCCCTCAACTCCGCGGGACTGTCACCCTGAGCAACGCGAAGGGCCTCTCCCCGCGGCCCGTGTCTCCGGAGCCCTCCGCTGGTCGATGACCCAAGCGCCCCCCCGGCTCGCGTGCGAACTCGTCTCGGCGGCGAGGCACTCCGGTGCGCGCTTGCCACGGCAGCAGCCAAGGTCTCTTGGAGCGAGCATCGATCCCTCGGGGACGCGGAGGGCAACCACGGATGGTCCGGTCAACGCAGGTTCGCCAGATTCTGCTTCACCGTCTCGTTGCTGGGGTCGAGCGCCTGCGCCCGCTGCCAGGCATCCCTGGCGCCGGCCGTCTTGCCTTGGTTCGCCCGCGCCAGGCCCAGATTCGTCCAGCCCAACACCGAGCGCGGATCGAGTTCGACCGCCCGCGCGCACGCCGCCTCCGCCTCCGACCACTTCTGCTGACCGAGCCTTGCGTAACCGAGGTTCACATGCGCCAAAGGGTTGTCCGGTTCCAGTTCGGCCGCGCGGGCGAACAGCCCCTCCGCCTCCTCGAACTCGCCGCGCTGGGCGAGCATGAGGCCGAGGTTGAGCCTCGGCATCGCCGCGCCGGGCTGCGAACGGAGCGCCGCCCGGTAGGCCCGTTCGGCGCCCGCCAAGTCGCCTTGCTGCTGCAGCAACCAACCCCGGTCGGCGTCCCCGGCGCCGTCGGGCGCACCCGCCTCGCGCGCCTTGGCCAACAGCGCGTCGGCCCGCTCCGTCTCGCCGGCGCGTTTCAAGGCGGCGGCGAGGTTGGTGAGCGCCACCGCGGATCCGGTGTCGAGATCCACAGCCTTCCCGAGAGCCGCCAGGGCCTCCTCGTGGCGCCCGAGCTCCAACAAGGCATTGCCGAGGTTCGCGTAGCCGTCGACGTACTCCGGGTGCGCCTCGACCGCCGCCCGGTAGCATTCGGCCGCCCGCTCGTGGTGGCCGACGCTGGCGTAGAGGTAGCCGAGGTTGTTGTGCGCCTGGTAATACTTCGGGTCGACGTCGATCGCCTGCTTGTAGAACTGCGCCGCCGCCTTCTTGTCGCCCGCGTCCTGCGCCGCCCTGCCCTTGCTGAACAACTCCCCGGCCTCGCCGCCGAAATCGAACAAGCCCTGGGCGACGCTGGGCGACGCCGAGCACACGAGCAGCATCAGCGCGAGCGGGACGGGGGGGAACCAGTTCATGGTGCAGGAATCACCGCTTTGCGCGACGCGATCTCACGCCCGCCCGCCCCCCGGCCCGGAGCGAATACCCATCCCGGTCGGAGGCGCCGCGGCTACTGCGCCGGCGGCGGGGGCGGGGGCGGGTCCAGCTGGTTGGCGAGCGCCATCGCGCAGGTGCCGCCCGGCGTGCCGGCGCGCTCCCCGGCGGCCGCCCGCAACAGCGCCACCGCCGCCTCCTCATCGCCGGACTCGCTCATCGCACGGGCGCGGTGGAAAATTTGCCGCAGCTTGTCAGCCGGCTCGGTGTAGGCGGCCTCCGCCTTCTCGAACGCCGCGACCGCAGCCGGGTAGTCCTTCTCACCGAGCAGGTGGAGCGCCGCCATCTCCCGCAACGCGGCGCTCTCCAAATTCGTCGCCGCGCGTTCGAGGTTGGCCAGCAGGGCGTCGCGGTCGCCGCCCCAGCGGCGCACCGCCAGCCGGAACGATTTGTGCTCGCGCTCGGTCGCCATGTCGTAGCGCACGCCGCGCCGGAACGGCTGGTAGAGCGGGTCGCCGACCACCGTCGTCATCCACGACGCGGCAGGCGTCGCCATCCACGCCGCCTCGGCCAAGGTGAAGCCGCCCAGCAAGCGCGCGTTGAACAGGTCGAAGTGGGTCGTCATCGTCAGGAACGGCTCGTAGACATTGCCGAGCACGCCGCAAGCCCCCCGCGCCAGCAGCGGTCCGACCCAGAACTGGGTGTCGGTCTGGAGGGTGCTGGCGGAGAACGAGTGCAGGTGGCAGGCGACCGCGCCGCGCTTGAAGCGGAACGCCGTGTCCTTCAGCGCGCCCGTCACGTGCCCCGTGTACCAACCGAAGTAGAGCACCACGTCGTCGCGCAAGGGGTAACCCGACGGCAGCACGGCCGGGGAGCGGTCCACCAAGGCCGGGATGCCCGCCTTGTGGTAGAACAGCGCACCGTTCTCGAGCCAATCATCGCCGATCCCGTAACCGGGCCCCTTGCTCTCGGCGAGCTTCGCGATGTCGATCACCGCCGTGCCCCACAGGCCGCCCGCCTCGATCGCCGCGGCATCGTCGACGAGCCGCTTGGCATCCTCGTAGGTGGGGCCGTCGATCCGGGAGGCGAGCAGCAGCTCCGGCCGGCCATAGGCGTCGGCCGCCCGGAAGTAGGCGTTGGGGGCCGGGCCCGAGAGGTCGGGCAGATCGACGCCCAGCAGCGCCAGTTCGGAGCAGAGGCTCGCGGCGTCGGTGTTCTGCAGCGTGCGCTTCGCCCGCACCGGCTCGCCCGTCGCGGGGTCGGTCGCGCCCGTCGGCTCACCGGGGGTCGCCTCGATCTTCAACGGCATGCCGTAGATGACGGCGGCGAACTTGATGGTGTTGCGCACCGGCCGCATCACGCCCCCCGCGTCCTCCTCGCGATCCCACCAGCCCTGCGCGTCGAACTTCGCCCGCAGCGGCCCGCGCACCGTCCGCTCGTAGTCGGCGCGCGAGATCACCTCGCCCTCCGGCACCGCCAAGCCGATCAGGTTCTCCAGCGGCACGCTGCGCTCGGCGGCGTAGTAGGCGGCCAGCTCGCGCGAGGCGTCGAGGTTCTGATTGTAGATCACCACCGTCAGCGGTGCGTACTTGCCGCTCTCGACGGGGTCGCCGGCCCACGCGCCCGGCGCCGCGGCGAGCGTGGCGGAGAGCGCGGTACGGCAGAGGGCGGCGGTGGTTCGGGGACTCATGGCAGGAGCAACTTTAACCCGTCGTGGGCGATGCGCACCCCCCCCGGCAACGACCGGGAGGCCGCAGCGTGGGCGACCTCGTGCGCGATGTGGGTGAACCAGGTGCGCCGCGCCCCGCACGCCCGCGCGACATCGAGCGCCTCACCGAAACTCTGGTGCGTCGGGTGTGGGGCCTCCCGCAAAGCGTCGATGACGAGCAGATCGACCCCCGCCAGGGTCTCCATCGCCGCAGGGGACACCCGCTTGCAATCCGGGATGTAGGCGACGCGCGAGCCCGGGCCGGCATCGAAGTGGTAGCCCACGCACTCGACCTTGCCGTGGTCGACCGGCAGCGCGCAGACCCTTGCCCCTCCCAGCTCGAACGCCCCGGCGACCGGTCGCGGCTCCGGTTTCAGATACCCGGGATAGCGGTTCTCGCCGTCGAAGGCATAGGGGTACATCCGCCGCAGCACGGCCAGGCACGAGGCGGGCGCGTAGACCGGCAACACCTCGTCGGCGCCGATGGAGAACCGGCGCAGGTCGTCGAAGCCGCAGACGTGATCGGCGTGCGGATGGGTGATCAGCGCCGCATCGAGATCGGCGATGCCGGCGCGGAGACATTGCGTTCTCAGGTCGGGGCCGGCATCCACCAACACCCGCGCCGAGGGCAGTTCGACCAGCACGGACGCCCGCAGCCGCTTGTCGCGCGGGTCGGCGGAGGTGCAGACCCCGCAGCGGCACCCCACGACGGGGATGCCGACGGAGGTCCCCGTACCGAGGAACGTGAGTGCGATCGGAGCGCGCGCCATGGCCGTCTCCATAGCCGCGTTCGGGGCGGCTGTCGCCCGGCGCTTGCGGGCGCCTGCCGCGCCCCCGATGGTCGCCCCCGATGCCCCCGGCCCCAGCGAGCGACACAGCCCCACCCACCGCAACCGATCGCGGTCGGGTGCGGATCTTGTCCGACCTCCACCTCGGCCACCCCGGCTGCCGCATCGCCCGGGTGGCCCAGCTGCGCCCGCTGTTCGACGGCGCCCAGACGGTGCTGTTCAACGGCGACACCTTCGAGCTCCGCAAGGCCTCGCTGCGCCGGCTCGCCGAAGACATGCGCCACGAACTCGAGGCGCTCTGCGCGGAGGCCGGCGCCCGCACCTGCTACCTGACCGGCAACCACGACCCCGAGATCACCGACCTGCACCACCTCGACCTCGTCGGGGGCAAGGTCTTCCTCACCCACGGCGACCTCCTCTACGACGACGTCTCACCCTGGTCGAAGTTCATCGATAGCATCCACGAGCAGCGCGAGATCGTTCGCGGGAGCTACCCGGCCGGCTACCTCGATGACCTCGACCTCCGCCTCGCCGCCGCCAAGCAGATCGCTGCCAACATCAAAGTCCGGCAGGTCAAAGGTCCGCCCGGCGCGGCCGGGAAGCTGAAGAGCGTGCTCGCCGAAACCTGGCCTCCGACCAGGCCGCTGAAGATCCTCCGGGTCTGGGCGCGCTCGCACCACGACGCCCACCGGGTCCGCGACCAGTTCCGGCCCGAGGCGGAGATGATCGTCCTCGGCCACACCCACCGCGCCAAAGTCCACGCCCGGGACGGAAAACACGTGATCAACACCGGCGCTTTCTTACCGCTGTCCAAATCCTATCTGGTCGACATCGACGGTCGCGACGTCCGCGTGCGCGAAGTCACCACCCGGAACGGCCAGTTCGCCCCCGGGCGCGAGATCGCGGCCCTGCGGGTTTAGCGCGGTTTAGCCCGTATGGCGCCTGGTCAAGGAGACGTGCCGGAGGCACGGGAGACGGTAGCGCGGAGTGGAGCGCCTGCGGAACTCCGGGGAACCTCGGCGGTTTGAGTCGAGAACGGAGCCGATGCTCGCTCCGGGAGATCCTCGTGGGTGCCACCGTTTCCATCGTGCGTCGAAATGCCCTGCGGAGTCGGGTTCCCAACCTGGGAAGCGCTGGGGTCGTTCAACACGAATGGCTCCGGAGACGCGGACCGCGGTGGGAGGCCCTTCGCTTCGCTCAGGGTGACAGTGCGGGAGTGGAATGTGGGGGGGTTGGGGGGGTGTG